>JAUXOM010000062.1 GCA_030682175.1 Rhodocyclaceae bacterium | reverse complement strand
ACCTGCATCGGCGCTCTCCGGCGGCAACAACCGCGCCACCGTCCTGTTCCTGAATGCTTCTCCGTACCGTGCCATCGTTCGTCCTTATCGCCCCCAAGTTCAAGATCATATCGGGGCGACAACTATTCTGACGCGGGGGGCTATTTCGACCTGCCGCATCTTCGGCGTATGGCGAAGCTTGCGAACTTCACCTTGGATGAGTCGATTCCGTTACGGCCGTCGCACCTCCCAATATTTGCGGAGAGGGGCTACCCGCATGGTGAGACCGTATTCAGGATGCTTGGATTTTCGTCCGTATCCGTGCTGGATTACAGCGCTTTCGAAGGTGCAGAGGTCATTTTCGATCTTAACAACCCCGAGTTGCCAGCGGACCTTGAACAACAGTTCGATGTGATTATTGATCATGGCACGCTTGAGCACGTCTTTCATCTTCCGAATGCGCTCAATAATGTTTACCGGATGCTCAAGGAGGATGGCCGGGCCGTATTTAGCGCTCCGCCTGGGAATTTCTATGACCACGGCTTCTACATGCTCCAACCCACTCTGTTTTCGGACTGGCTGACAGCGAACCAGTGGCAAGTGGACTCTATCGAGGTTGTCCAGTTCACGCCAAATCAGGAAACCGAGCCCTGCTTCTTTGCCGACTACGAACCAGGCCTGTTTGACAGCGTGAGTTACGGCAAGATGGATAACAAGCTGTATTCAACGGTGAGTGTGGCAACGAAGATCAAGGGAGCCACGGGCAACGTCTGTCCCCAGCAGGGCGCTTACGCCCGGCAGGCAGGCTGGGTGGACGCGGCTGAGACGCCTTGCCAGCGGGAACTCGCGGTTCCCGGGTTTATGGGGAGGATGCGCGCCTTGTTCCAGAGAGCGCCTTAACTTAACAATTGAGGAACCGTGAGTGTGAAGCAAATAGAACAGAAAAATCCTAGCCCCTATCTGCGTATAGACCCACCGGGGGAGTGGTCGCCAGTGAGTCTTGGCGAACTTTGGCAGCACAGGGATTTGTTAACCTATCTCGTGTTGCGTGATGTTCGTGCACTGACGAGCAGTACTCAATTGGGTTTTCTCTGGATCGTAATCCATCCACTCTCGGTAGCCGTCGTCCTCATCGTGGTTTTGGGTATGTTCGTAAAGATTCCGACGGGGGGTACTCCCTACGCCTTGATTGTGCTTTCGGGCCTCATGTCATGGAACTATGTGAGCAACGCAATTACTCGATCATCTTCGAGCATGCTGGCGAATGCCTACCTTATAACGAAAGTCTATTTCCCGCGTCTCATCATTCCCATTGTGCCAGTGATCTCGGGGTTGATTGAGCTTGGTGTGATGGTGTTGATAACAGCTTCGGCAGCAGTGTATTTTGGTGTGCCGTTGCAGTTCTCGTGGCTATTCCTTCTGGCTGCCGGCTTTGTGGCCATGGCCCTAGCCACGGGGGTAGGCTTGTGGTTCTCCGCACTGACAGTGCGCTATCGCGATTTTAGCCATGCCATCCCGGTGATCATGCAGATCGGCTTCTACGCGTCGCCAGTGCTTTATCCGATCACCTTGGTACCGGAGAAATGGCGCCAGATTTACGACCTTAATCCGTTGGTCGGGATAGTTGAATTGACGCGGTGGAGTCTTTTTGGCGAGGCGCCGTTTCCGACATTTTCGATTTCGACCTCAATAGCGTGGGCTGTCATGCTTATCGCTACGGGCGTGTTTTATTTCCGCGCGACAGAAGACGTCGCCGCTGACCTGGTCTAGAGAGAATGAGCAATCTGGCTTTACGTGCTGACGGGCTATCCAAGCGCTATACACTAACATCAGGCGGCGGGACCCACTTGCGCCGCACGTTTTACGGAATGGCCCGACGCGCCAAGGCCGCGCTGCTTGGCCGATCAATGCCGCCCATCCCACCAGTAGGTGGTCAGGAATTTTTTGCTCTGAAGGATATATCATTCGAAGTCCAACATGGTGAGCGGGTTGGCATCATCGGCCGCAACGGCGCCGGGAAGAGCACGCTACTTAAGATTCTGTCGCGGATCACGAAGCCTACTTCAGGATACGCAGAGGTATACGGTCGCTTGGGGGCGCTATTGGAAGTCGGTACCGGTTTCCACCCCGAACTTTCCGGCCGCGAAAATATTTACCTGAATGCGACGATTCTCGGGATGAAAAAAGCCGATGTGGCCCGCCGTTTCGACGAAATTGTCGCGTTTGCCGAGGTTGAGAAGTTCATCGACATGCCGGTCAAGCATTACTCCAGTGGCATGTTCATGCGGTTGGCTTTTTCTGTCTCGGCACATCTCGAGCCAGACATTCTGGTGCTGGACGAAGTGCTGGCCGTTGGCGATGCGGCGTTTCAGCAGAAGTGTCTCGGGAAAATGGATGGCGTGGCAAAGCAGGGCCGCACAGTCCTTTTCGTCAGCCACAGTGTTCCATCCATCGTGGCGTTCTGCAATCGATGCATTCTGCTTGACCAGGGCACGCTCCTCCGCGACGGCCCCGTTGCCGATGTGACCGAGTTTTATCAGGATCGTCTTAGCGCACTCTCGGAGCGTAGTGCGGAAGTCGTTCGGGCAGAGCTGACCAAGACCAATCGCGCTCGCTTTACGTCAATCAAGGTAACGCCAATAGGTCCGGGCGGGGAGCCGCAATCGCTGCTGCGCGTTGGGCAAGATCTTGAAATCGAAACCACGGTGGTTGCTGAGGAGCGGATTGCGCATGCCAACGTGGCGATAGTCATCTTTGAGCCGGGTGGACACCGCTTGATCGATGCCAATATGGCATTGAAGAATGACTATCTTTCGCTTGAACCAGGCGAACAGGCAACCATTCGCTTCACCCTGAAAAATGTATTGTTGAAGCCGGATACCTATCGGGTATCTCTTTGGTTGGGGCGGCGACCGATCGAAGATATCGACTTAATTCCTGATGCCGCCCACTTCACGGTTGATATTGATCCAAGGAAAATTGAGCACTTCCAAATTTTCCCGGGCTCCTATCAGTGTGAATTCACTTACGAGAAGTCTGTGTCACGGCCAGGAAGGGTTCTCGAGGCAACAGGCCGTCTCCGATGATCTGGCGTGTGCTCGTAAAAAAGGGGCGGGATTATTTTCTATCCCGAGCTTCCCCGAATCCGTTGGAAAGACTTACATGCCGGATTCGGAGCAAGACCCCTTATGACAAGGAGGAGATGGCAAATCTTCTTTGCAACGGTTCGAAGCAATATCGTCTCGAAGTTAACCTGGCCTTGGCAATGGCTTTCATGGAGGCAGGCGAGATTGCCGAAGCGGCGGTGTGCGCTGACCGGGTCATGTGGCTTTCCGGATACGACGAACCTTATCAGGATCTGTACGCCGGGATCATGACGCTTGCAAATAACCCCAAGGCGATTGTCGAGTCCTACAAACGCGCGGGCATCAATGCCTTAAGAAGGGGGCAGACGGGTGAGGCTGTCCGGCACTTCAATCGCAGTCACAACGCCTTGGCGAATCATTACATATCGGATCGATATGAATTCGATTTCGAGATTCTCGATCGTCTTGCCGAGCATGCCTCTCGTTCGAGTGGCCACCGGTTGGTCAGTAAGGACCCTGGGCGAGTCCGGGTACGTGTGGCCTACCTTGTATTCGGAATTCGCCACCTTGGCTCGATAATCGTCTCCTTGCTTTGCAGCTTCGCAAACAACCACGATAAAGACAAATTCGAGATTGCGTTTTTCGTTCCGGAGGCGAAGCCTCCGGACACTGCGGGTGATGAATCGCGTGCATGGGATGAGAATCTAAGCAAGTTGCGCGCGTCGCAGGTTCCCGTCCATATAGAGCACGTTGTTTCGTCCGCGACGGCTATTCAGGATACGGTTGATCGCCTTTTCGAGTTTTCTCCAGATATCCTCGTCACACCGGCAGTTCTTGCTGATTACGCCCACTACTATATTGCCGCAGCAAGGCCGGCGAGGCGAGTGATCGGATTGGCATATGGCGCTCCCCAGCAGTTTTCCGCCCCGGTGCTTGACCTTGCCATCTGCGCGCACAAACACATGGTTTTTGAGAGCTTGAGCGACTGCGACTTGGTCAATGTCGAGGTCGATCTACCAGCGGCTTCGACCATCGTTCCAGCAGATAGGTGCAAGTTGGGTATTCCGGAAAATGCGGTGCTGATGTTTGTCGGCGGTCGCCCGCCGAAACTGCAGCATCTACCTCTTTGGCAATCGTGGCTCTCTGCTCTGCAATCATCCCCTGCTCTTTTCTTGGCCATAGTGGGAATCCGGGAGTTCCCGCCGTCTGTACTGCCCTGGCTGAATGATTCGCTGAAAGAGCGCATCCGCCTCTTCGACTGGAACACCGACCAGTACTTGCAGTTGTTGCGCACTAGTGACTTTGTTTCGGATACCTACCCATTCGGTGGCGGTGTGTTAATTATGGAGGCGATGGCATTGGCTTGCCCAACATTGACGTTCTCCCATGCCCTTGAGGGCATGTTCGATCCTTTGAACTGGTCCGCTGCCGCCAGTTTCGTACCGGAAGAACTCATTGTGCCTCGGGATGACCCCGATGCTTATTCGAAGGCATTGGGACGATTGATCAAGGACGCCGGTTATAGGAAGCGCATGGGGGACAAATGCCAGCGAATGGTGCAGGCGCGCTGTGGGTCGCCGGCCCGTATGGTTAAAGCCTACGAGGCGCACTATTTGGCAACGCTTGACAAAGTGCAGGAGGGAATATGATCGGGACACTAAGAGGGCTGGCTGCGCGCTTTCGGCGCTCAAGGGTTGGAACCAGGCTGGCTCTGGGCCAGGGGATGTCGGCGCGGGAAATCTTTCGCAAGATTTATCAGGATAACTACTGGGGCAACACCGACTCCAGGTCGGGGGCGGGATCCGATCTCAGCCAGACTGCCGAGGTTAGGCGCAGCCTGCCTGAATTGATTGAAGCGCACGGCATTCAAACGATGCTCGACATTCCCTGTGGAGACTGGCACTGGATGAAGGAGTTGTCGCTGAATGTCGACTATGTCGGCGCGGATATTGTCCCTGAGCTGATTCAGCGGAACCAGTCGCTTTATGGAAACGACCGCCGCCGTTTCATAACGCTTGATCTGACGGCAGATGAGTTGCCGCGGGTTGACCTCGTATTTTCCCGGGACGTATTGGTACACCTTTCGGTTGAGGACGTTTTTGCGGCACTCAACAACATTAGGCGCAGTGGTTCAGAGTACCTGCTTACGACAACATTTACGGACCGGAGCTCCAATATCGATATTCCCACAGGGCATTGGCGCCCACTGAATCTGCAGAAACCCCCATTCAACTTCCCGGCGCCGATCCGGATCATCAATGAGCGGTGTACCGAAGGTGATGGCAGTTGGGGCGACAAGAGTTTGGGGCTATGGAGAGTGCGCGATATCCCAGTGTCGTCGGCTTGAGGCGCGCGCAGTGGTTAATTGACAATGGCAAATCAGATTTCCATGCTAAATGAGGAGCGGGCAACGCCGCGGGGACGGGTGCTGCTTTTTAGCTATGCTTTCCCGCCGATGCAGACGCAGATGACGCCGGCAGTCGTAAAGCCGATGGCGGGACTGGTCCGTCAGGGCTACGTGGTAGACGTCCTGAGCGCAGAACCGTTCTCGCGCTATCTTGGGCGGGACGAGAGTCTTATGCCTTACGTCGAGAAATACTTTGGAAATGTCATCCGTCTGCAACCGCCGAGCAGCCTGATTGGCAAACTGCGCCTGCGTTCCAGGTTGTGGTCAACAACACCGGACTTGATGGACATTCTGCATCGTTCGGCATTCAATGCGCTGATGGACCTGGATCTCACCCATTACCAGGCTGTGATGACGTGGTCCCCTTTTCATTCCATAAATCCGGTTGTCTCAAGGTTGAAGCGCCATCGCCCCGGCATTCGCTGGATCGCACAGTTTAGTGATCCCTGGGCGGGTAACCCTCTCGAGCAACGCACGCTGGCGCGAATATGGAGTGCCTGGCAAGAGCCGCGGACCATTGCGGCCGCAGACTACCTAATTCATAGCTCCGCGTATTCCATGAAGCTGATGTTGGAAAGACACCAGGGACCGCTGCAGACCAAGAGCGCGGTAATTCCCCACCCTTTCGATGAGAAGCTATTTCCCGCGCGGCCAAAGCGGGAGAATGAAAAGATAACTCTCCGCTACATCGGTGTCCTCTTTGGACGAAGATCGCCTGAGCCGCTGTTCTGTGCGCTCAACCTGTTGCTCGCGCGCCGTCCCGATCTGCGTGATCGATTGAACATCGAGTTGGTTGGCCATGTTCCTCATGAGATGCTGCAAACGTCGGCTGCGCGATCGCTACCCGCAGGAACGGTTACGCACGTGCCGAACGTTTCATATGTTGAATCCCTCGAAAAAATGTATGACTCCGACATCCTTCTGCTAATTGAGGCAGATGTGAAGCAGAACCTGTTTGTGCCTAGCAAGCTTTCCGACTACATGGGCGCGCGCCGTCCTATCGTCGGTATCGCCCCCCCCGGTGGATCATGGGATGTCCTGGAGAAGTTGCAGTGCTGGCGCGCAAGCCCGGCCGACATTGATGGTATCTCCCGCGCCATCGAGGGCGCTGTCGCCTTTGTCCAGGAAGGGGCGCAGGGGCAATGGTGCGACGACGCATATCGAATGGAGCATAGTTCGGGAACTGTTGCCGGCAGGATCAGTGCCGTGCTTGAGGGGGGCAGCGCAGGATGACCCGCCGTATTCTGTTCGTGGGTATGCAGATGAGCACGCATACGGCGCGCTGGATCAATCAACTCGCCGATGAAGGATGGGACCTTCATCTTTTCCCCATGGATCACCAGCCGGTGATTCCGGAGATGCGGGGTGTGACCATCCATCAACCATGGCAGATGATCAGGCCACGCAAGATACTGAGAAAACTGTTATCCAGTACCCGGGATGGAAATGACCGATGGTTTGACGTCGAGTCAGATGTGCATCCGAACAAGCTGCCGGTGAAGGCGATTTACCCCTTTCCGATGCTTTCTCCGCTGACACGCGTCATTAATAAAGCTCTGCGCGTCCGCTTTGGCGAGTCTACGGCCGATGCTCCTCTCTTCTATGGTCCGCACGTACTTGCTCGCCTGATTCGTCGCCTGAAGCCCGATTTGATTCATTCGATGGAATTCCAGCACTGTGGCTACAACGTGTTGCGCGCCAAGGAGCTGAGCCACGGAAAGTTTCCTCCATGGCTGGCGACAAATTGGGGAAGTGATATCTACTACTTTCGACAATTTGAAGATCATCGCGCCCAAATCTCCCGACTGCTGCAGAATGTTGATTTCTATTCATGTGAATGTCATCGTGACGTTGGGCTCGCCCGGGAACTAGGCATGAAGGCCACGGCGATGCCGGTAATGCCTAATACGGGTGGCGTTGACCTTGGGGCAATAGAAAAAATGCGTTGGGCTCTTCCTGCTTCGCGACGCGGCCTGATCATGGTAAAGGGGTATCAGCACTTTGCTGGTCGCGCGCTTACTGCCCTTGATGCCGTTGAACGATGCGCGTCGCTTCTTGACAGGTTTCGTATCGTTGTCTTTTCTCCATCCCTTGAGACAATGGTACGTGCTACCGAAATGCGGGATCGCTTAGAGCTGAACATCGAGTTACTTCCCTACGCGAACCACGCAAAGATGCTCCGCCTGTTCAGCAAGGCTCGCGTCTATCTCGGGGTGAGCATCTCTGACGCGATCAGTACTTCAATGCTTGAAGCGATGGCCATGGGCGCTTTCCCGATTCAAACCAATACGTCTTGCTGCGACGAGTGGATAGTGGATGGACAAAGCGGTTTCGTCATTCCGCCAGACGATGTTGAGGTGATTGCGGATCGCCTCCACAGGGCTCTTACCGATGACACGCTGGTCGATGCCGCCGCAGCGGAAAACTGGACAACGGTATGCGAGAGACTGGATAGCGATGTGCAAAAGACAAGGGCCGTTGCCTTATACGATGAGATATTCTCAAAACTCAATCCGGGGGCGATATCCATAGCAAACCGCGAAGTGGCGGACGCCATCAACGGCGCTTGAGGCTGGTTGCAATATGCCCCTCGTGTTGCCCATCCGGTCGAGGAGGGGTATGACTATTGTTGTCCATGCGCCCAATGTCCATCAGGGAGGGGGGCGCACCCTGCTGCTTGCACTGCTGGAGGGGGCAGCGGACCTGCGTGCGATAGTTGATCAAAGGCTTCAACTTCCTGCCACCGTTTCCGAAGCAGTCTTGCTTTACCGCGCGCCGCCAACGCTCGTTGGTCGCTTGCGGGCGGAATTGGCATTGGCACATCATGCGAAGCATGGGGACGTAATTCTCTGTTTCGGTAACCTTCCTCCACTCCGCGGAGTGAAGGGCAAGGTGGTTCTTTTCCTGCAGAACAGGTATTTATTCAACCCTCGAAGTACATCCGCTTTCCCATGGCGAGTCCGTCTCCGACTCGCAGTCGAGAGATGCTGGTTGCGCGCCCGTATCGGAACAGTGGACAAGGTCGTGGTGCAATCATCTTCGATGGCGCGTGAGGTCCGGGATCAGTTCCGAGTTGAAGCGACCGTGCTGCCATTTTTCCCGGCACAACCCTTGAATGAAGAAGACCGGGAGTGCAGTCCCCCGGAGTTTGACTACGATTTCCTTTACGTGGCGTCACCCGATCCGCACAAAAACCACCGGGCACTGATCGAAGCGTGGGTTCTGTTGTCGCAAATTGAATGCCGCCCTTCCCTGGCGCTGACGGTAGATTCAGCGAGCGCACCGGAGTTGACTCGTTGGCTTAAGCCACTCATCCAAAAAAACAGCTTGCGAATCGCGCTGCTTGGCCGCGTCTCCCCGCAGCAAATTGATGTTTTGTATGCCAAGTCGCGAGCACTCATCTATCCATCCGAATTCGAGTCATTTGGTTTGCCCCTGTTGGAGGCCGCATCGCTAGGCATGCCAATCCTGGCAGGAGAGCTCGACTATGTCCGGGATATAGTCGAGCCGGTACAAACCTTTGATCCGACCTCGCCAATATCAATTTCCCGTGCTGTCGAACGATATCTCGATATCGGCAGCTCGAAGACACCCGTACTGACACCCGCTCAGTTCCTGGATGGACTCAAGACGCTGGCGCAGCCGTGAATATTCTTGTATTCAGCCAGTACTTCTGGCCCGAGAACTTCCGCATCAATGAATTGGTTGCTGCGCTGGCGCGTCGCGCGTCGGTGACCGTGCTGACGGGGAAACCCAATTATCCGGAGGGTACGATCTTCCCGGGATATTCTGCAGCGGGTGTCCAACGCGAAGATCGCGCGGGAGTTGAAATCATACGGATCCCTTTGATACCGAGGGGCCGCGGCTCGCCGTTTCGGCTTGCTTTAAACTATTTATCGTTCGCGATTTCAGGCTATCTCGTCTCACCGCTTGTGTTGCGAGGGAGAAGTTTTGACGTTGTTCTGGTCTACGCACCATCGCCGCTTCTGCAGGCACTTCCTGCAATCTTTGTTTCCTGGCTAAAGGGCGTACCCTTGGTCGTATGGGTTCAGGATTTGTGGCCGGAAAGTCTGGAAGCGACGGGGTCATTGCGAAACCAATATTTGCTCTGGATCATCAAGAAGGCAGTGGGCTTCATCTATCGCCATGCTGATTCTATTTTGGTCCAGTCCCCGGCCTTTTTTGGGCCCGTTGCTCGACAAGGCGCCGAAATCGGTAAAATCAAATACTTCCCGAATCATGCTGAAGCTGTCTTCAATAGCCAAGCGAAGACCAGCATCTGCGCAGAAGCTTTGGCAAGCGAAATTGGACCATTCTTTTCCATAGTGTTCGCGGGAAATGTTGGGATTGCTCAGTCATTGGAAACGATTGTTGAGGCAGCGGAACGCCTGAGATTGAATGACAGCATCAGGTTCGTCATTATTGGATCAGGCAGCCAGAAAGCATGGCTTGCTACTGAAGTTCGAAAAAGGCAGTTAATGAATATTAGATTAGTCGATCGATTGCCTCCATCGGACCTGCCAGTGGTATTTTCGGCGGCATCGGCCTTGCTCGTCACTCTGCGAGACCAGCCCATCTTTGCCTATACAGTCCCAAGCAAGCTTCAGACTTACCTTGCTGCCGGCAAACCAATCATTGCTGCATTGAATGGGGAAGGGGCACGGGTCGTCACAGAGGCTGCGGCTGGTATCAGCTGTCTGGCCGGGGATTCCGTAGCACTGGCAGACGCTGTCTTATACCTCAGCCGACTGTCTTCGCAAGATCGTGAGCGAATGGGGTACAACGGGCGTCAGTATGCCAAGAGCAACTATGATTTGGAGATGCTGACCGCTCAGTTAGTGGACCATTTCGAACACCTGACCTGCCAGCATCCAGAAGGGTTGAATTAGATGAAAACATTGGTGCTTGGTGCTTCGGGAATGTTGGGGCATGCGATGTTTCGGTACTTCGCACAACACCCGGGCCTCGATGTCTATGGAACAGCGCGCTCCGCTTCAGTGCTCAAGCATTTTCCCGACGATCTATCCAGGCGCATTCTTGTGGGTGTCGACGTCGAGAATCAGGACGCATTGACGCGCGTATTTGCGGAGGTCCGGCCGCAATTTGTGGTGAATTGTGTCGGCTTGATCAAGCAACTGGCGGACGTTGAAGACCCACTGATCGCGCTTCCCATAAACGCCATGCTGCCGCATCGGCTGGCAAGATTATGCGATCTTGCCAAGGCCAGATTAGTGCATATCAGCACCGACTGCGTCTTTTCCGGGACTACGGGGGGCTATTCCGAAACGGATCGCTCTGATGTCGACGACCTCTATGGCCATTCAAAGCTCCTAGGCGAAGTCGCATACCCGCATACGATCACATTACGCACATCTATAGTTGGCCATGAGCTATCGTCAGCGCATGGGTTGCTAGAGTGGTTTCTCGCCCAGCAGGTCAGAGTTAAAGGCTATACCCGGGCAATTTTTTCCGGCCTGCCGACTGTCGAACTGGCGCGGGTAGTGCGTGACGTCGTATTGCCACGCCCCAGCCTCAGTGGCATATACCATGTGGCATCGACCCCAATCAATAAGTATGACCTTTTGAATCTGGTCGCTGATGCCTATGGAAAAGGGATTGAAATTGTTCCCGACGATACTGTTGAGATTAACCGTTCGTTAAATGCCACCCGTTTCCGCAACGCTACAGGATATGAGGCTCCGGCATGGCCAGAGCTAGTCAAGAGAATGTTCGAGTTCAAGTAGGGGGACCCCATGTTTGCTGACAGTGTGTTAATGATTACTGGAGGGACCGGCTCGTTTGGTAATGCCGTTCTTAACCGATTCCTGCATACCGATGTACGAGAGATCCGGGTCTTCAGCCGCGATGAGAAGAAGCAGGAGGACATGCGGATCGCCCTGAACAACCCGAAACTCAAGTTTTATATAGGGGATGTCCGGAATTACGAGAGCATCCGCGAGGCAATGCAGGGCGTGGATTACGTCTTTCACGCTGCAGCCCTGAAACAGGTGCCTTCCTGTGAGTTTTATCCAATGGAAGCGGTGCGCACCAATATCCTCGGTGCAGAAAACGTATTAAATGCTGCGGTGGCTTGCGGTGTAAAACGAGTAATCGTATTAAGCACGGACAAGGCGGTTTATCCGGTCAACGCCATGGGTATCTCCAAGGCGATGATGGAAAAGCTGATGGTGGCGAAGGCGCGCATGCGCAAGGAGGGAGAAACAGTGTTGTGCGCTACACGTTATGGCAACGTGATGGCCTCTCGTGGTTCGGTGATCCCACTGTTCGTGAGCCAAATGAAGGAGGGCAAGCCGCTGACCGTGACGGATCCGAGCATGACTCGTTTCCTGATGTCGTTGGAGGATTCCGTTGATCTGGTGTTGCATGCTTTCGAGCACGCACGGCAGGGCGACATCTTCGTGCAGAAGGCTCCCGCGTCGACGGTTGGTGACCTGGCCCAGGCGCTCAAGGAACTCTTCGCCAGTGATGCCGCCATCCGCATTATCGGCACCCGCCATGGCGAGAAGCTCTACGAGTCACTGCTCTCTCGCGAGGAAATGGCGCGGGCGGACGACACGGATCGCTATTATCGTATTCCATCGGATGACCGCGACCTCAACTACAACAAGTATTTCGTGGAGGGCGAGACATCGGTGTCGGATCTGGACGACTATACCTCGCACAACACGGAGAGGCTGAACGTCGAGAAGGTCAAGGCTCTCCTGATGACGCTCGACTTCATCCGGGACGAGTTCAATGCTTAAGGTGATGACCATCGTCGGCACCCGACCCGAGCTGATCAAGATGAGCCGGGTCATCGCCGAGCTTGACCGGCATACCGAGCACGTTTTGGTGCATACCGGCCAGAATTATGATTACGAGTTGAACCAGATATTCTTCGAAGATCTGGAAATCAGGAAGCCGGACCACTTCTTGGCTGCAGTCGGTGAGAACGCCGCGCAGACGATCGGGCAAGTGATCATGAAGTCCGACGAGGTGATGGCGCAGGAAAAGCCGGATGCTGTGCTGCTGTACGGCGATACCAATTCCTGCCTGGCGGTGATCTCGGCCAAGCGCCGCAAGATTCCAGTCTTCCATATGGAGGCAGGTAACCGCTGTTTCGACCAGCGCGTTCCCGAGGAATTGAACCGCAAGGTGCTCGATCATTTGAGCGACATTAACCTGGTGCTCTCGGAACATGCGCGCCGTTATCTGATCGCCGAAGGTGTGCGCCCCGAAACCGTTATCAAGACCGGCTCGCACATGCGCGAGGTGCTTGATTACTACATGCCTAAAATCGTGGCTTCCGACGCCGTTAGCCGTCTTGGTCTGAGCAGCGGCCGATACTTTCTCGTGAGCGCGCATCGCGAAGAGAACGTCGATGTCCCTGAGAATCTGTATGCCTTGCTCAAGAGCTTGAATGCTTTGGCAGAGACCTATGGATTTCCGGTGATCGTCTCAACGCACCCGCGGACGAGAAATAGACTGGATGCGTTGGATGCTGGCCCAATTAACCCCTTGATCCAACTCTCCAAGCCCTTCGGTTTCGTCGACTACAACAAGCTGCAGATGGAAGCTGCTTGTGTGATTTCAGACAGTGGTACCATCACCGAGGAGGCCTCGCTGCTCAATCTGTCCGCGATCACCATCAGGAACGCCCACGAACGCCCCGAGGGTATGGATGTCGGCACTTTGATCATGAGCGGTCTCAAGAAGGAGCGCGTACTCGATGCAGTGAAAGTTGTTGTCGCGCAGCATGATCGCAACTCGCGGACAATGCGCCCTGTGCCTGATTACGAGGTCGGGGCAGTTTCAAAGCAGGTATTACGGATTGTGCTCAGCTATACGGACTATGTGAATCGAACCGTCTGGCACAAGGGCTGACAGATAGTTGTGTGGGCTCGATCAATCTAATCACTGGCGCTACCGGCTTCATCGGTCGCCGCCTACGGCAGGCTGATGACCGAGCCCTGGTTCGGAGTGGCGGCGCGGTGAAGGGAGCGGTGATTGGCGACCTTCTCAACAAGGTGTCGTTGGGTTCGGCTTGTGATGGCGTCGCTTGCATTTTCCACTGTGCGGGATATGCACATGCCTTTTCTTCGTTCAATCCCGAATTGCATTGGTGTATCAATTTCGAGGGAACGCGGAATCTTCTCGATGCGGCAGGTGAGGCCGGGGTGAAGCGCTTCGTGTTCTTGTCCAGCGTCAAGGCGATGGCCGAGCCCGGCGATGCCTGTGCGGACGAAGACTGGTCGGGCGAACCACTTACCCCATATGGTAAGGCTAAGCGCGCCGCCGAAGATGCGGTACTTGAGGCCGGAGCTAAGTACGGCATGCATGTGGTGAATCTTCGCCTAGTGATGGTGTATGGGCGGGGCGGTCGGGGAAATCTGGAGCGCATGGCACAAGGTATAAAGGCAGGTTGGTTTCCGCCGCTGCCGGAGGCGGGGAATCGGCGTTCGCTGGTGCATGTGGATGATGTGGTGGCTGTCATGCGTCTGGTGGCAGAGAAGACCGAAGCAAATGGGCGAACCTATATCGTCGCTGATCCAAAGCCGTATTCAGGACGGGGAATTTATGATGCGATCAGGATCGTGCTGGCGCAGGGCGCCGACCCGCCAGCGCCGACTTTTCCATGGAGGGTTCCGGCGGGATTGTTGCAGGCCGGTGGTGCGGTGGGCGATTTACTGGGGGCTCTGTTGCGTCGTCAGTTGCCACTGAATTCCGAAGTGGTGGACCGACTACTGGGCTCGGCTTGGTATTCCCCCGCACGGATCGAAAGTGAACTGGGGTGGCGAGCGCAAATCGGGCTAAGCGAAGGGTTGCGGGAGATGCTGGATACTTTTGGTAAGGTGCCGGGTGAAGGGCCTGTTTGATCTTGTGCTTGCCGTATCCGTGTCAAATACCCCGCATGAAATTTCTTACGCCAACCCGCAGGATCAACGGCGCCATGAAGCGAAAAGTGCTATCAATCGCTTCTGTTTTTGATTTAGGATGAAGCGAATAACCGGGGTATTCGACTCATGTGGACATGGCAGCACGCTGATTGGCCAAATTTCAGCTACGACTTGGCCGCTTTCCGCGATCAGGTAGATGACTTTCGCTTGAAGTCTGAGCGGTTGATCGGGCGTATGGAGGCGTTGCCCGTTGCTTGGCACACGGATGCCGTGGTTGGTCTGATGCTCTCGGAGGCGATCAAGACCAGCGCAATTGAAGGGGAATTGCTGGATCGTGATTCTGTGCGCTCATCGATTCTGCGCTTGATCGCAGAGGATTCGGTGGCCCCGGCACATAAAGATATCAAGGCATTGGGCGCCGCATCCTTGATGGTGGATGTGCGCAAACGTTGGGCGACACCCCTGGATGATGAATTGTTGGGCAATTGGCAGTCGATGGTTGTGGTGCATCAACCGATGAGCCTCATTATGCGGGGCATGTATCGCAATGCCCCTGAACCGATGCAGATTGTGAGCGGTGTTTATGGCCACCAGACCGTCTACTACGAGGCGCCACCCGCCGCGCGGGTATATGAGGAAATGGCGCAGTTTCTGAATGGTATAACCGAACAAGCCCGATTTTCGCGAAAAAAGACGATGTCATTCCTGGGCCGGTCCGCGCCGCGATTGCCCATGCCTGGTTTGAGATCATCCACCCCTTCGATGATGGCAATGGCCGGGTTGGCCGGGCCATTGCTGATCACGCCCTGTCTCAATCTCTCAACCATCCCACTCTTGCTTGTCTTGCGACAGCGATTGAACGTAACCGCAAACGTTACTATGAAGAGTTGCAAGGGGTTTCCAGGGGGAAGCTGGATCTGCATGATTGGATCTTTTTCTTCACTGCAGAGATCAACAAGGCGCAGGATATCGCCAAGGAAGAAATCGATTTTGTCCTAAGCAAGGCACGATTCTGGGATTGCTATGCAAGCCAATTGAATGAACGGCAAACCAGGATGGTGAACCGCGTGTTTGCCGAAGGCATTAACGGGTTTGAAGGGGATATCAGCAACAGAAAATACGAAGGCATCTGCAGGTGCTCCAGGGTTACGGCCTACCGAGACCTTGCTGAAATGCTGAAGATGGGGGTTTTGGAACAATTACCGGGCGGCGGGCGCAGTACGCGTTACCGCATCGTGATGCGCTGAGCATTTGTAACGGGGTTTGGATTGATTCGATATTTTGATGTTCTGTGCGCAGCGTGTGGGTTACTCGCCCTTTCTCCGCTGCTATTGATTCTCCTGCTGGCCGGCTGGCTGGATACGCGCTCACCCCTTTTCCGTCAGGAACGCGTTGGGCGTTATCAGCGATCTTTCACCTTGATCAAATTCCGAACCATGCGGCCCGACACCGCTTCGGTCGCAACCCACTTGGCTGATGCAGCGGCTGTGACCCCTCTTGGTAAATTTCTGCGGCGGTCTAAGCTCGATGAACTGCCCCAGCTTTGGAATGTGCTGAAGGGCGAAATGAGTTTGGTGGGGCCGCGTCCTTGTCTGTTCAACCAGAAAGAATTGATTGCCGAGCGCGCATCGCGAGGCGTGTTTACTGCCCGCCCGGGCATCACCGGTTTGGCTCAGATCCAGGGGATTGATATGTCAACGCCACGTTTGCTGGCTGAAACGGATGCGCGCATGTTGGGGGAGTTGGGTGTGGGAGCTTACTTCAGATACATCCTCAAAACGGTCACCGGCTCAGGTCGTGGTGACCGGATCAAAGAGAAAGTCGAATGATGGAGCGGAACATGTTGAACAAGCAACTCGCCAGACTGGCGCCACCAGTGTTGGCACTACCCAGACCAGCAAAGCGCATGGTTGTGATCTTGCTGGATATCAGCCTCTGTGTATTGACGGTCTGGCTAGCCTATTACCTGCGCCTTGGTGAGTTCATCAGTTTTAGCCGCCACAGTCAGTGGGGGGTGGGTGCCAGCTGGGCAGCCGCAGGGGCGGTCGCATTAGCTTTGCCGCTGTTCATTGGCAATGGTTTTTACCGCGCCATCTTCCGTTACAGCGGCTGGCCGGCCTTATTGGCAGTGGCGCGTGCGATTGGTATCTATGGTTTGTTGTACGCGTCCATATTCACAGCCATCGGCGTTGCGGGGGTGCCGCGTACCATAGGCATCATCCAGCCCATTCTTCTGCTCCTGTTCGTGGGCGCATCGCGCGCACTGGCCCGTGTCTGGCTGGGTGACCAGTACCTGAGTATTCTGAAGCAAGCATCTCGCCCCAAGGTGCTCATCTATGGTGCCGGCAGCACCGGCCGCCAATTGGCCACAGCCATGGCGAACTGCCACGAGATGCATGTGGTGGGTTTCCTGGATGATGACGACCGCCTGCACGGGCACGTGCTGAATGGCCAGCCCATCTACAACCCGGCCGATCTGGACAACCTGGCCACCACACTCAACATCAGCGACGTGCTGCTGGCCATGCCCAGCCTCTCGCGCCGCCGCCGCAACGAGATTCTGAGCCAGATCAGCAGCGCCCGTGTGGCGGTGCGCACGCTGCCCAGCGTGACCGAGCTGGCCCAGGGCAAGGTGAGCGTTTCCAATCTGCGGGAGCTGGACGTCGACGACCTGCTCGGCCGCGAACCGGTCGCCCCTAATCACATCCTGCTGGCCAAGAACATCGTCGGCAAGGTGGTGATGGTGACGGGCGCGGGCGGCTCGATCGGCAGCGAACTCTGCCGCCAGATTCTGGCGGTGGCACCTGGGAAGCTACTGCTGATCGAACAGAGCGAATTCGCGCTCTATGCCATCCACCAGGAGTTGGGAGAAAAGCTGGCGGGGCGCGAAATCGTGCTCGTGCCCTTGCTGGCCTCGGTGCAGGACGACGACCGGATGCGCGAGATCATGTCCACCTGGCACCCGGACACGGTCTACCACGCGGCCGCCTACAAGCACGTGCCTCTGGTCGAGCACAACCCGGCAGCAGGCATCAAGAACAACGTGCTGGGCACGCTGCGCACAGCCCTGGCTGCCGCTGAAAACGGCGTGTCTGACTTTGTGCTGATCAGTACAGACAAGGCGGTACGCCCCACCAATGTGATGGGCGCCAGCAAGCGCCTGGCGGAAATGGCGCTGCAGGCCTTGGCGGCCAACAAAACAGGCACGAAGTTCAGCATGGTCCGCTTCGGCAACGTGCTGGATTCATCCGGCTCTGTGGTGCCCAAGTTCCGTCAGCAGATTCGCGATGGTGGCCCCATCACGCTGACCCACCCCGAAGTCACCCGCTACTTCATGACCATCCCGGAAGCGGCGCAACTGGTCATCCAGGCTGGGGCCATGGCCAAGGGCGGCGACGTGTTCGTGCTCGACATGGGGCAGTCGGTGAAAGTCATGGACCTGGCCCGGCGTATGGTGGAGCTCTCGGGCCTGACCGTGAAGGATGAGCAAAACCCCGATGGAGACATCGAGATCGAGGTCTCCGGCCTGCGCCCCGGCGAAAAGCTCTACGAAGAGCTGCTGATCGGCGACAACCCCAAGCCAACCCTGCACCCCAGGATCATGAAAGCCCATGAGGAATTCATCCCCTGGGCCGAGTTCGAAGCCAAGCTGCGCTCTCTCGAACTGGCCCTGAATGTCAACGACGTCGGTGTGATCCGCCTGATGATGCAGCAACTGGTGTCAGGCTACATCCCCAGCGATGAGATCGTGGACTGGGTGTATCTGGAGCAAGAGGAAGAGGCACAGGCGCTCGGCATGGGGAACTGACAAGGATGAAGGCAATGGCACTGACCCGAAACTTCAAAGAGACGCTGGCGGCCGATCTGCAATCGGTCCGTTCTTGTTGTACCAGCGGCCGTCCATTTGGCACCGCCGCGGAAATTGCCGGATCCGGGTTGCCGCGGTCAGGCTTTTAGTCTCTAATATCGCGATTCTTCCTTTCGCAGACAGGCTCCGTGCAGGTTTTCGCCCTCGGCATCAACCACCATACTGCCCCGCTCGACATCCGTGAGCAGGTGGCGTTCGACCCGGCGAAGCTGACGTTGGCGTTGCATGATCTGTTGCGCGAACGACCGGTGCGCGAAGCGGCGATTCTGTCGACATGCAATCGCACCGAGTTATATTGCGCGACAAACGAGCCGGCCGCTGCCATCGGCTGGCTGGCCGAGTATCACGCCCTGTCGGCGCACCGCATCGATCCCTATGTGTACCAGCATCCGCAGCGCGATGCAGTGCGCCACATGTTCCGGGTCGCTTCCGGACTTGATTCGATGGTGCTGGGCGAGCCGCAGATCCTCGGCCAGATGAAGCAGGCGGCGCGCGTGGCGGAGGAAGCCGGCACGCTGGGCACCCTGCTCAACAAGCTGTTCCAGCGCACCTTCTCCGTGGCGAAAGAGGTGCGCTCGACGACGGCGATTGGCGCCAACATCGTGTCGATGGCCGCGGCAGCGGTGCATTTGTCCGAACGCATTTTCGAGCGCCTGGCCGATCAAAGCGTTTTGTTCATCGGTGCCGGAGAAATGATCGAGCTGTGTGCCGCCCATTTTGCCGGCGGCAAGCCGAAGCGCCTGAGCATTGCCAACCGCACGCCGGAACGTGCACTGCCGATTGCCGAGCGTTTTGGCGGCGATGTGCTGCGGCTCGACGAGGTGGGCGAGCGGCTCGCCGATTACGATATCGTGGTCTCATGTACCGCCAGCGCCCTGCCGATCCTTGGCCTGGGCATGGTTGAAAGGGCGCTGAAGGCGCGCCGGCACCGGCCAATGGTGATGGTCGATCTGGCCGTGCCACGCGACATCGAGGCCGAGGTGGGACAACTCGACGACGTGTTCCTTTACACGCTTGATGACCTGGGGCAGATCGTCGAATCGGGCCAGGAGTCGCGCCAGGCGGCGATTGTCGAGGCCGAGGAAATCATCACCCACCGTGTCGACGATTTCCTCCACTGGATGGAGTCGCGCGAGACGGTGCCGATCATTCGCGCCTTGCGTGACACCGCCGACCGGGCGCGTCGCCACGAATTGGAACATGCGCTGAAACTGCTGCAGCGTGGTGACGACCCGGCGCAGGTGCTCGATGCCCTGTCGAAAGGCTTGACCAACAAGCTGCTGCATCCGCCGACGCAGGCGCTCAACCTGGCCGAGGGCGCCGAGCGCAACGAGGTTGCGCAGGTCATTGCCCGCATCTGGCACCTTAACTCCGAGAAGTAGCGTGTTGAATTCTCTCGCGCCGCAGTCCTGCGGTGCGCTTTTGCCTATTGATCATTCATGAAAACCAGCATCCGCCACCGCCTTGAACAACTTGTCGACCGGCTCGCCGAACTCGATGCCCTGCTGGGCGCCGAGACGGCGACGCGCGACATGGAGGCGTTTCTCCGCCTGAACAAGGAGCGCGCCGAGATTGCCACCGTGGTCGAGCTGTTCGCCGCCTATCGGCAGGCTGAAGCCGACCTGGCCGCCGCCACCGCCATGGAAAGCGATGCCGGGATGCGCGAATTTGCCCGCGAAGAAGCCGCCGCCGCGCAGGCCACCATGGCCGGTCTGGAGGACGATCTGCAGCGCGCCCTGTTGCCGCGCGATCCGGATGACGACAAGAGCGTGTTTCTCGAAATCCGCGCCGGCACCGGTGGCGACGAATCCGCCCTGTTTGCCGGCGACCTGTTCCGCATGTATGCGCGCTTCGCCGAGAAGAACCGCTGGAAAATCGAGGTGGTGTCGAAAAGCGAGTCCGATCTGGGCGGC
>JAUXOM010000006.1 GCA_030682175.1 Rhodocyclaceae bacterium | reverse complement strand
CCGCCGATGATCCACTTCGACGAAGGCGTGGTGCCGGGCGGCCGCAAGGTTTCCGCGCACTTCCTCGTGGTCAGCGGCTTCATCGTCGGCATCGCGGCCGCCATCATGGGCGTGGGCGGCGGCTTTCTCACCTTCCCGATCTTCGTCTATGTGCTCGGCGTTTCCGCGTCCACCACGGTCGGCACGGACATCCTGCAGATCGTATTCACCGCCGGTTACGCCGGCATCGGCCAATATGCCATCTACGGCTTCATTTTCTACACTCTGGCGATGGGCATGTTGCTGGGTTCGCTGTTCGGCATCCAGATTGGCACCCTGGTCACCAAGGTGGTTTCCGGCGTGACTATCCGCGGCTTTTTCGCCCTCGCGGTGATGTCCGCCTTCGTCAACCGGATATTCGCCCTGCCGAGCAAGCTCGCCAGCATGGGCTACATCCCGATGACCCCGGAGACCGGGCAGATTGTCGAGAATATCGGCATCGGCATCTTCTTTGTCGCACTCGGCAGCTTCACGGTCTGGGTATTCTGGACCTTCTTTGCCAACATCAAAACGCTCAAGCGGGAGGACTGAAAATGATTCACGACAAAAGAGAATTTGGCATCGGACTCGTGCTCCTGACGGGCTTTTTCATCGTTCTGTTCGCGATCTTCAGCCCCGTGCTGGAGGGCGGCAAGAACACCATCGACTATCTGGACGGCGTTTTCAACTCCATCTCGAAGAACTCGGCCTATTACATTCCCGATCTGGCCGAAAAGGCCAAGCAGCATGAGGGCAAGGCCGTTACGCTGAGCATCAAGGCGGCGGACGACGGTCAAACCGAGCGGATGAACAAGTTGTTCACGGCGGCTGGTGCCAGCGTTGTTGCCGAGGGGGGGCAGCTGACCGTAACCGGCGACATGGGCCAACTGCTCAGTGGGGCGCTGGCCGATGCCGACCTCATGTTCAACAACGAGGGCGCCAAACTGACGGATAAGTACGGGGTCGAGCCCAAGCGTGCGCTGTATGACTGGCACCGCGCCCTCTCCACGATGGGCAAGGAACTGGACAAGCAGAGCAAATTCGCCGAGAGCAAGACCGTGCGCGATGTGCAGACCAAGGGCGTCGAGCCCGCGTATAACTATTTCGGGATCAAGGCGATTCCCATGAGCAACATGCTCTGGGTGGTCCTGGCATCCCTGGTGGGTTATGTGGTTTACACGATCTGGTACGGCTACGCTATCCTGTTCATGTTTGAAGGCTGGGGACTCAAGTTGGAACACTAAGCTTGGCACACTGAGTCCCGTTGGTGTTTTAGTTACGGCATAACGCCAGCCAACGCTGGCATTAGCCTTCACTGAAACTCCGTTTCCCGGGCCGGGGAGAGTGCTCTCCCCGGCCCGATTCATTTTCGGGTAGCCATGTTCAAGTTCCTTGCCAAACTGTTTCAGTCGGGCCCCCGGCTTGGCGCCGAAGAAATTCAGTCGGCCTTCCTGGAGCAATTCCGCAACTTTCGCGCCCTGCTCACGGCCAACAACAACGCGCTCGAACTGATGTCGTCGGCCGAGGACATGCTCCAGTCAGGCAAGCCATTCGGCATGGCCTTCGTGCGCGGCGAGCTGACGGCGCTGACGGTGAACGTCTACAAGATGGTGCACAGCCTGACGGTGCTTTCCGACGGCCGCTATCGCGACCTTCACGAGCGCTTCACGAGCATCACCGACGAGATCGAGGCCATCCTCTCGCGGCAGCCAGCGATGGCGGGGACCGCGCTGGTGCTCGGCATCGACGACATCGACCGCAGCGCCGTCGATCAGGTCGGCGCGAAAATGGCCAACCTCGGCGAGATGAAGAAACACCTCGGCCTGCGCGTCCCCGACGGCTTTGTGGTTACCGCCGCCGCCGCCCTGCATTTCATGGAGGTGAGTTACATTCAGGACGAGATCAATCGTCGCCTGAAGACGCTCGACATCGAGAACCTCGAAGCCCTCTACACGGTCAGTGCGGACATCCAGGACCTGATCAGGTCCACTCTGTTACCCGGGGATCTCGTGCGGGCGATTCGGCAACAGGTCGATCTGCTCGCCGCACGGGTGGGGCGGCCGCTCACCGTCTCCTTGCGCTCGAGCGCCCTCGGCGAGGATGGCATCCAGGGTTCCTTCGCCGGCCAATACCGTACTCGTCTGGGGGTGGGCGAGGCTGACATCCCGCGGATCTACCGGGACATCCTGGCGGGCAAATACCAAAGCCAGGCCATCATCTACCATCAACAGCGCGGCTATCGGCACCAGGATGTGCTGATGTGCGTCGGCTGCCTGGTCATGGTCGATGCCCGTGCCAGCGGTGTGGCCTATTCGCGACCCGCCGACGACCCGGAGGGGCCTTGGTTGATCATTCACGCAGCGGCGGGACTGGGTAACCAGATTGTGGACGGCAGTTCCGCCTACGACCTGCTGCGGGTCTCGCGAGAAGCGCCGCACGACGTCGCCTGGCTTCATCTGGCCGATGCAGCGGGAGGCAAGGCTTGCCTGACCGAAGAAGAGGCGCGCGAACTGGCGCGGGTGTCGCTGCTGATAGAAAGTCACTTCGGTTCGCCGCAGGATATCGAATGGGCGTTTGATCAAAATGGCCAGTTGTTCATTCTCCAGGCGCGGCCCCTCGATGCGGGGGCGCGTCTGGGTATCGCGGGCCCGGAAACGGAGCGGGAGGTGCCGCTCCAAACGGAGGACCAAACCCCGCTTCTGACGGGTGGCGTTACGGCCAGCCGTGGCGCGGCAGCGGGCGAGGTGTTCAAGGTCAACTGCGCGCTCGATATTCTCGATTTTCCGAAAGGCGCGGTGCTGGTGGTGGAGACGCCCTATCCGGAATGGGCCGTGCTGATGAATCGCGCCGTTGCCGTCGTGAGTGAAACCGGCCAGAGCGCCACCCACTTGGCCACCGTGGCGCGTGAATTCGGCGTGCCGGCGCTGTTCGATCTGCCGGGCGCGACGGCCCGACTCGAAAACGGCCAGACCATTACAGTATGCGCCACGGCCCGTCGCGTCTATGAGGGGCGCGTCGAGGCCCAGCTCAAGGCCGCGCCGCCGCCGCCCAACCTCATGGCGGGCAGCCCGATCCACACCCTGCTCAAGGATGCGCTCACCCACATCACCCCATTGCATCTGACCGCGCCGGACTCGCCGTTTTTCAAGGCGGGTAATTGTCAGACTCTGCACGACATCACCCGCTTCTGCCACGAAAAAGCCCTCGCCGAAATGTTCAATTTCGGCCGTCGTTACGGCTCGCGCGACAAGTCGGCCAAGCAGTTGTATGTGGTCGACATGCCTTCCCAGTGGTGGGTGATCAACCTGAAGGACGGCTATCGGGACGACACGGACCTGGCCAGTCCCTTCATCCGCATCGAGGACATTGTTTCCGAACCGATGTTGGCGATCTGGCGCGGCATGACGGCCGTGCCCTGGGAAGGGCCGCCGCCGGTCAGTCTGCGCGGCTTCGGTGCCATCATCGCGCAGTCGGCGATGAATCCGCAGATCGACCCGGCGGTGCGTTCGAGCATGGCCGGCCGCAACTACTTTTTGCTGTCGAAGAAATATTGCAATCTGAGCGTCCGGCTCGGCTATCACTTCGCCCTGGCCGAGGCCAACTTTTCGGAGTTGCTCACCGAGTCCTATGTGAACTTCCAGTTTCAGGGCGGCGCTGCCGACGAGCGGCGGCGGCGGCGGCGCGTGCGACTGCTGGGCGAGATGCTGCGCGAACTGGATTTCCGCGTCGACATCAAGGGCGACTCCCTCACGGCCCGCATCGAGAAGCGGCCGGTGCCCTACCTGAAGGAACGGCTCGTGGTGCTGGGCTATCTGCTCATCCACACCCGTCAGGTGGACATGGTGATGGACGAGGAGGGCTTCATCGAAGAGTATCTGGAGCGAATCCACGCGGACATCCGCATGATCCGGGACGGCATGATCGACGCGGCGGCAGTGCCGCGGGAATGATGGCCCATTAACGGTAGTGTTTGCGCCGGGCCGCCCCAAGCAAACGCGGCACGCGGCGCCAGCCGCAACCCGCACCGACCGCAAACCCCCGCACCCCGTAATAGCTGAGCGCAGCGAGCAAGCAAGAACCCCCCGAGAGGGGGGCGAAGGGGGGCGGGCGTGTATATTAGCTCGGCAGCAGAATCTGCATGCCCAGCAGCGGCCAGAGGGTGGCCAGCGCGATGCCCAGCACCACCAGCAATATCGCGCTCATGACCAGGCCGTGCTTGAAGAACTCGCCCGGCGTGAACTGCTTGGACTCGTAGGCGATGGCGTTGGGCGCCGCGCCGATCAGCAGCACGAAGGGCATGCCGGCGACCACCAGCGCGGAGAAGAAGATCACGTCGGGCGCGACGCCGAGATAGCGGGCCATCACCAGCGAGACCGGCAGGGCGATGGCGATGGCGGCGACGTTCATGATGAAGTTGGTCATGATCAGGATGAAAGCGGAAACGCCCATGACGAACACCCACCAGTGCGCGTCCAGGAGTGCTGTGAGGAAGTTCACCGCCATCCACTCCGCGGCGCCGGTCTTCCACAGGCAGAAGCCGATGCTCATCGCGCCCGAGAACAGCAGGATGATGTTCCACGGCATTTCTTCAAGGTCTTGCACTTTCAGCACGCCGAAGATGAAGAACAGCAGCGTCGAGGTGAGCATCAGGCCGGCGCGGTCGATGCCCTTGAGCGCAGGCACCATCGATTGTGCCGCCATCATGACAACGACGAGGCCGACGCAGGCGATGACGAAATATTCCTTCGCGGTCATCGGGCCCAGGACGCGCGACAGCTTGGCTACCTTGTCGCGCAGGCCGGGGATGGTGGCCTTGGACGGTTTGAAGACGACGGCGATGTAGGCCCAGATGATGAAGACCATGCTCCAGCCAATGATGCCCATGTAGAGTGGGAAGTCGAAGAAATCGACCTGGCGGCCGGTGAACTCGGTGAACATCGCCGCCGCCGCCGGGCCGCGCGCGGCGCCGAGCAGGGTGATGATGCTGCCGGCGCCGGCTGCCCAGGCCATGCCGATGAACAGGCCCTTGCCGAAGCGCGACGGTCCTTCGCCTTCCTTGTAGAGGGCGAGGATGGCCAGCAGGATGGGGAACATGGTGGCGGCGACCGCCGTGTGCGCCATGACGTGGGCGAGCAGGGCGGTGACGACCATGGTGCCGAGCAGGATGGTGCGGGTGTTTTCGCCGACCACCGCCAGCATCTTGTAGGCAATGCGCTTGGTCAGGCCGGTCTTGGTGAAGGCCATGCCGATGACCATCGAGCCGAAGATGAACATCACCGACGGGTCCATGAAGTCGCGGAACGCATCCCTGGCCGGGCGGATCATGAACAGCGCCTGGAACACGCCGATGGCGATGGCGGTGATGCCGATGGGAATTACCTCGAATACCCACCAGATGCCGGCCATCAGGAACAGACCGATGGCCGCCTTGCCTTCCTGGGAAAGAACGAATTCCTTGCCGCCCGGATCGATGGCGACGCCCCAGGGCGGGGAGAAATAGATCAGCAGGAAGAGGCCAAAACCACCGAGCAGCGCGATCCATTTCTTCCAGTCGAAGGATGCCGGAGGCGTTTCATCAAGGATTGTGCTGCTCATCGTGTCACCTGCTGGCAGAGAACTTCGCTGGTCACTTCGTCGAACAGGTCGACCAGACGCAGCACACCGACCAATCGTTTGTTGTCCATCACCGGCAATATGTTGGCTGGCGTGGTAGCGAAGAGGAATACGGCTATGGTCAGCGGGTCATCGATCTTGATGGTTGCGGATACCGGCGTGACATGGTCCTTGACAATAATCTTGTGGGCCGAGCGGCAGGCTTCCTCGCAATCATCCTGCCACAGCGCGGCCAGGCTGCTGAGATCTTCTCCGGCACCCTCGAAATGGGACGCGGTTTTCAGATACTCCGGCAGCAGGGCGTTCAGCAGGTTTTTCAGGCCAAGTATGCCGATCAATCGGTCCTTGTCATCGACCACCAGAACGTTGCGAAAAAGTTCTGCCGTGCCGGAAAGGGCATGCATCTTGGCAAAGACATCGCGCAATGATAAGTCGCTGCGGACATGCGGAAAATCGGCCAGGGGAATAAGCAGTTCCCTGGTGGTGCCGGTGAGTGACATGAAAATCTCCTTGGTGGAATCCTGTTTGATGGGAGGGGGGTTCAGTCGTGCAATTTGGTGGCGAGAGAGTTGGTGCGCGCGGAACGCGGCGGCGGCCTGAACGGGTCGTCCTCGTCGGCGTACTCGGCACGCGAATAGATCGCCTGGAGTGCCTGTTCCGAAGTAGCGAAGAAGCGTCGCGCGCCGATTTTTTCCCAGAGCCCGGTGGCCCGAAGTACGTCGAGCACCTGTTTTTTTAGACCGGCGAACAGCACGACGATGCCATTCTCGTTGAGGCGGTCGACGAGATGGTGGATGACTTCCTCGCCGGAGGCGTCGATGTCGTTGATGCCGTTGCCGACGATCAGCAGATAGGGTGCCTCGGGGTTGGCCGCCACCGCTTCGAGAATGGCATCCTCGAAATGGGAGACGTTGGCGAAATAAAGGCGGCCGTCGAAGCGCACGGCGGTGATGACATCGGAGGCCG
Source organism: Rhodocyclaceae bacterium (assembly GCA_030682175.1). Lineage (GTDB taxonomy): Bacteria > Pseudomonadota > Gammaproteobacteria > Burkholderiales > Rhodocyclaceae > Sulfuricystis. The sequence goes on along the minus strand of JAUXOM010000006.1, from coordinate 47,480 downwards.
GCAGGTTGTTCACCTTGGCGTCGCGCAGCGTACCGTCCTTGAAGCGGCCGAGGATGGCGACGCGCGGCGACATGGTGTGGTACATGTGCAGCAGGATGGCCAGCGCCGCGCCGATCATGATGCCCTTGTCGAGATGCGGCGCAAAGGCGAGGGTGGCGACGAAGGTGACCAGCGCCGCGATGCCGTCGAAACGGCTGGCGCGCCAGGTGTGCCGGAGCGCGGCCGGGGTGATCAGGCCGGCCACGGCCAGCAGGATGATCACCGCCAGCACGGCCTTGGGCAGGTGATAGAGGAAGGGCGTCAGGAACAGCAGGGTCACGGCGACGAATAGCCCGTTGAAAACCATGGCGAAGCCGGTCTTGGCGCCCGCCTGCAGGTTGATGGCGGAACCGGTGAAAGAACCGCACGCCGGGTAGCACTGGAAGAAGGCGCCGCCGAGATTGGACAGGCCCTGGCCGATCAGTTCCTGGTTGGGATCGACGCGCTGCTTGGACTGGGCCGCGATGGCCTTGGCCATGGAAATCGATTCCATGAACGCGACCAGCGCGATGATCAGCGCCGCCGACAGCAGCGACAGGATGGCATCGAGGCCCAGCGTGGGGATGCGGAAGGCCGGCAGGCCCTCCGGCACCTTGCCGATGACGTCGCCGCCGCCGACGAGTTTCAGTGCGCCATTCTCGATATTCTTGATGTGCCACTGGCGACCGTCGGTCGCGACGCCGGGCGGCACCTGACCGGTCAGATAGAGCATCGCCGGTTCGTTTTCCGGCGCCTGGCCACGCTCGAATATGACACGGCGCAGCTGATGCATGCGTTGCTTGTTCTGCTGTTCCGCGCCCGCCAGCTCGATGTGCAGCAGATCGATCTGGTGCGACAGATTGACGACGGAGCGCTCGCTGTGCTCCTTTTCCGCGGCGCGCATGGCGGCCGAGCGGGTGGTGATGATGCCGTTGAGCGCCGCGATCTGCGCATCGGTCTGAATGTAGCCGGTGACAAAGGAGCGGGTGGTGGGATCGGCGATCTCTTCGGGTGCTCCCAGGGACTTATGTTCAAAACCGATGGCATAGCTGATCAAGGTGGTAATGATTACGGCGATCAGGATGCTCGGCTTGGCCAGGAGGGGAATCTTTTTCAGCACCAGCATCAGCGCGAGGGCGAAAGCCGACATGGCGAGCGTGGGCAGGTGGGTCAGCGGCAGGTAGCCGAGCATTTCCCAGATGTCCTTGAGGAAGAAGTCGCTGCGGCCCTTGGGGATGCCGAGCAGCATGTCGAGCTGCGACAGGGCGATGATGATCGCCGCCGCGTTCATGAAGCCGAGGATTACCGGATGCGAGACAAAATTGACGATGGTGCCGAGCTTGAGGGCGCCGAGGCTGAACTGGATGACGCCGACCATCAGGGTGAGCAGCAGCACCAGGCCGACGAAGTCCTCGCTCATCGGCACCGCCAGCGGCGCCACGGCGGCGGCGGTCATCAACGAGACGATGGCCACCGGGCCGGTCGCCAATTGTCGGCTGGAGCCCCACAGCGCGCCGAGAATGGCCGGGATGAAGGCGGTATAGAGGCCGAAATAGACCGGCAGGCCGGCCAGTTGGGCGTAGGCCATCGCCTTCGGCACCAGCACCAGGGCGCCGGTGATGCCGGCGATCAGATCGCCGCGCAGGATGATGGAACTGACTGGAAACCAGGCGAGAAACGGAAATAGTCGCAGTAGCCAGGACGAGGCAATCATGGGGTCGATTCGGCGGGTGATGTCGGAAAATCGCGCCACCTCCGGCCAGAAAATAACTCACCGGTTTCGCTGCGGAAAACAGCGGAGGCGTTGCAAAAAGTGACGCATTTTAGCGCGCCCCATCGTATATTAGGATAAAGCTATATTATGAGTTTCATTGGCGCCCTCTATTCGCTTGAGGCGTCGTCGTCCCCCTGTTGGGCGAGGCGGCTGACGCCGTCCCCATGTTGGCGGCGAGACGGCTGTCGCCGTACCCGCTGCGGGGCATTTCATACCCGCTACGGGCACGCCGTCCCGCCAGCGCCGACTTTCAGGTTTTTTCCAGATCGTAGCGCTTCAGCTTGCGCCACAGCGAGACGCGGTCGATGCCGAGGATTTGCGCGGCCAGGGTCTGGTTGCCGCCGGCTTCCTGAAGAACCCAATGGATGTAGTCGCGTTCCTGTTCGCCGAGCGAGGGTAGCCGCCCCTCCTTCTTGCGGAAGGTGCGGATCGCCAAGTCACGCAGGTCGTCAGGCAGGCTTGTGGTTTCAATGACTCCGCCATGGGTAATGGCGACGCCGCGCTCGACGATGTTTTCAAGCTCGCGGACGTTTCCGGGAAAGTCGTAGGCCTTGAGGATGTCCATGGCCTGTGGTGCAATTTCGGTCACCGGTTTATTCATGCGCGCCGCACACTTGGCAAGAAAGTGGTATGCCAGCAGCGGGATGTCTTCGCGCCGTTGTGACAGCGGCGGAACGTGCAGGTTGACGACATTGAGCCGGAACCAGAGGTCCTGGCGGAACGCGCCATTCCTGATCATTTCCGGTATGTCGCGGTTTGTCGCGGCGACGAAACGCACGTTTAACTTGATGGGACGGGTGGCGCCCAGCGGCAATACTTCGCGTTCCTGAAGCGCGCGCAGCAACTTGACCTGCATTGCCGGGGACATCTCGGTGATTTCGTCGAGGAACAGGGTGCCGCCCGCTGCCGCTTCGAGCAAGCCCTTTTTATCTGCCGCGGCCCCGGTGAAGGCACCCTTGACATGGCCGAACAGTTCGTTGGCCAGCAATTCCTCATTGAATGCGCCGCAATTGATGGCGAGAAACGGGTTTTCGCCACGCCGACTGTGGTGATGCAAATAGCGGGCGAACAGTTCCTTGCCGGTGCCGGATTCGCCGGTGAGCAGCACATTACAGTCGGTTGGCGCAATTTGCCTTGCCATCTCAAGCAAAGCTTGCATCTCTGCATTCTGCGTGATGATGCGTACCTTGCCCTGGAAATTTTCAACCTGCTCGCGCAACGCCCGATTTTCGGCGCGCAGATGGACCTTTGCCAGCGCTTCGGCAACTACCTTGCGCACCTCGTCGAGCCGGAATGGCTTGGCAATATAGTAAAAGGCACCGTGTTTCATGGCTTCAACCGCGGATTCGAGCGTGGCAAAACCCGTGATCAGGATCACCTCGGTATCCGGGTGGTTCGCGCGGCATTTTTGCAGGATCTGCATGCCGTCGATCTTTTCCATCCGCAGATCGGTGAGGACCACGTCGAAGGCTTGCTTGTCGAGCTGGGCCAGTGCGTTAACGCTGCTCTGCGTGGCGAGCACCTCGTAGCCTTCCTTCTTCAGGACGTGCTCCAGGTTTTTGACGGCGACCCGTTCGTCGTCGACGATCAACAGCCTTCCCTTGCTCATGACTTCTCCAGAGGCAGACGAATGGTGAAAGTGGTTCCGCGGCCGGCTTTGCTTTCGACCGCGATGCAGCCGCCATGCTCCTCGATGATTTCAAACACGATGAACAAGCCCAGCCCCATCCCCTTGCCGACGTCCTTGGTGGTGAAAAATGGATCAAAAACGCGCGGCAGGGTTGCGGGCGCAATGCCACTGCCGTTGTCCCCCACGACGATTTCAAGTGCCTCGTCCTCGCCGGTGCATTGACCGAAGACCAGACGCTCCGGCGGTTGTGCCAGGCACGGTTCACGCGTTAGCCGGGCCACGATGCGCACCTCGCCGCCATCGGGCATTGCGTCGGCGGCGTTGCGCACCAGATTGAGCAGTACCTGCTGCAGCCGCTGGCGGTCGCCGGAAGCCGCGAGGGTTTCGGGAATCTGCACGACAATTTTTATGGAAGCCGGAATTTGTCCGCGGATCAGCCGCAATGTATCCTCGACCAACGCTGCCAAAGGCAAAGCCTCGTGGTGGAAATCGCGGTCACGCGCGTAGTCGAGCAGTGAGCGCACGATGTGCCGGGCCCGCCAGGTTTCCTCGTCAATCTGGGTAATCAATTCGCGCCGGAAGGCAACAGCCCCATCCGGGGCGCCTTCTCCATCAGCTTCTTCGGCGAGAATCTGGGTTGAAGTGGCGATATTCGATAGCGGGTTGTTGAGTTCGTGTGCCACACCGGAAAGCAGGGTACCGAGGGCGACGAGTTTTTCGGAATGTACGAGTTGCCGCTGGTGTGCCTCCAACTCGTGAAGGACGTGATTGAAGGCGCGCGTCAGCGACTTGAATTCGCGTTCCTCGCTTGACATCTCGAGTTTGGCCCGATGCCCGCTGGCCACCTCCTTCATCTTGCGCTCCATCTCCTTGAGCGGGCGGAGTACTCGCCGCGCCAGCAAACCGCCGATGGCAATCACCGCCAGGCCAATGCAGGAGACCGAGCCGAACAGTATCAGTCGCTGTTGGTCGAGTTGTGCCTGCAATTCCTTGCGCTCTACCCTGGACCAGTCCTCGGCGATGGTCACTATTTCCTTGCCGATGGCGCGAATGCGACCCGCAATCGCGCCACCACTTGCCGTTGAGTCTGCAGCGTACTGGTCTATGAGTGTGGCATAGCGATCAAGGTCGTCGCCAAGTTTCGTCACCCGGGCAACATTGCTGAGCACGGTGAAAACGTCGGCGTGCTCGGCGAGCAAGGCTCTGGCGCGGTGAACATAGGCGCGATTCTCCGCGAGGTCCTCGTCCTGATGGTAGAGAAAGTAATTCTTCTCGAAACGGCGAATCTCCAGGGAGATATCGAAGAACTGTGAAATGCGCTCGCCAGCGACAATCTTCTGCTCGAGCAGCCGCAGCTCGATAAGCGAAAGCAGCGAGAGCGCGACGACCAGCGCAACGATGGTGGCATATCCGAAAAAAAGCTTCTGGCGTAGTGAGTTCATGCAGGGGTCCGGCGAGATGAATTGCATTATGCAATAGTCAGCGTGCCTAATGCAATCAGTCAATATTCCCGGTGCAGCAGGGGCCTGCACGGCTTAGGCTATGACGCATTGCAGCATGCAACAACATTATCGTCAGAATGGCGGAAGTGTGCAGCGCAATAGTTTGCGAAATATCAGCGGCTTGCGTGGCTGACTTGGGTATGGCACGCCTTGTGCATGGTAATTCCAGCCAGCTGATTGCTGAACACCTGATGTGCATAACCACGGAATGATTGCCACTACCCCCGCCGTTTGTTGCCGAATGATTGAGCCGTGATGGGAGCGCGTCCCGGGCGCAAGCTGTTGCTCGCCACCAGCGTGGCTCATTGCACCCGGCGTTTGCTGGCTGCGGCGCAAAGCCTGTGTGAACGCATGGATGCGGGACTCGATATTCTCGTTCCCGACGGCGGCGATAAATTGCCCGTCACCATGACTGACTTTGTGCAGGAGTTACACCAGGCCGGCGTAGTTTGTACGCTGACCTGCATGCCGGACATGGGGCCACGGGAAATCGTCAGCTATGCCAACTCACACGAGTGCATTACCACCGTGGTGATTGCTTTCCGCGACAGCGGCAATGTTGGCGGCACCAGCAAATCCGCCAGTCCCTGGCGCAAGCTGGTCTGTCCGCTGGTAATGATCGAACCGAACCAGGACTGATTCAACCCATGACCATGACCCACAGGATGCAACGATGAGCTTGTCGATAAAAAAACTATTGCCCTTTCTCGGCTGGTTCCCCTTAAGCCGGGAAACGCTCAAGGCGGATCTGTTTGCCGGTTTGACGGTGGCACTGGTGCTAGTGCCGCAATCCATGGCGTATGCCCAATTGGCCGGCCTGCCCGCCTACTATGGCCTGTATGCCGCCTTCCTGCCGGTGATGGTTGCCTCCCTGTGGGGGTCTTCCAGTCAACTCGGTACCGGTCCGGTTGCCGTTGTATCGTTACTGACGGCATCAGCATTGGCGCCGCTTGCCGTGCCGGGTTCCGAGCAGTTTATTGCCCTGGCAATCCTGATGGCATTGCTGGTCGGGACCATCCAGCTCACCCTCGGCATTTTCAAGCTCGGCGTAATCGTCAACTTTCTTTCCCACCCGGTGATTGTCGGGTTTACCAACGCCGCCGCGATGATTATCGGCTTGTCCCAGGTTAACAAGTTATTGGGTGTTTCCATGAGCCGTTCGGAGTCGTTCATCGTGGATATCTGGGGGGTTATGACGCAGGCAGGGGATACGCATTTGCCGACCCTGGCGATGGGGGTTGTGGCAATCCTCCTAATTTGGTCTGCACGCAAGTGGGCGCCCAGGTTGCCAGGTGTACTGATTGCCGTGGTGGTGACCAGTGTCGCCTCATGGGCGCTGCACTTCGAGAGAAACGCTTATGGCACGATCGAGCAAATTGCCGACCAGGAACTCAAGGCCCTGGTCACCCGCCAGGCGGAAGCCAACCGGCGGATCGACAATGCCAACAAGGTCGTGGCGGTAACCGCAGCCGAAGCCAGGCAGGCGCACAAGATCAGAGGCGACCACAGCGTTGAGGCGGTGACGCGCGACGCCATTCTTGAAACGACGCGAATTTCCGTCGAAATATTTGAAATGGAGGCTGCCGAGTTGAAAAAGTCCCTGCGCAGCGTTCAGGTGGTTCGCGCGATGGACGATCAGGGGCGGTTTGTCGGAATTTATGCGGCAAGCCGGTTGCCGGCCGGCTGGCAAGACGATGGCGCGACTTATCACGTACGCGGCGTCAAGGACGGCGGCTTCAAGCTCGTTGGCGGTGGTGATGTCATCGGCAAGATTCCCGAGGGGCTGCCCTCGCTCAAAATGCCGACGCTAAACTGGGAAATGATCAAGAGCCTGATCGGTGCAGCCTTGGTGATTTCCCTGGTGGGCTTCATGGAGGCAATTTCCATCGCCAAGGCCATCGCCGCCAAGATCAAGGAGAAGGTCGACCCCAATCAGGAACTGATTGGCCAGGGCCTGGCCAATATTGTCGGTGCCGCGACCCAGGCCTTTCCCGTGTCAGGTTCTTTTTCGCGCTCGGCGGTGAACTTCAACGCCGGCGCCAGAACCGGCATGTCGGCGGTGTTCACCGGCCTTATCGTGCTGCTGACCTTGCTGTTCCTGACGCCGCTGCTCTATTTCCTGCCGCAGGCGGCGCTGGCGGCTGTAATCATCATGGCTGTTGTCGGTCTGATCAACTTTGGCGCGATCAAGCATGCCTGGCTGGTGAACAAGCATGACGGCATCGCCTCCGTCGTGACCTTTGTCAGTACCCTGGCGTTTGCGCCCCACCTGGACAAGGGCATCATGGTCGGCGCTGGATTGGCTCTGGTGCTTTATCTCTATCGCACCATGACGCCGCGGGTTGCCATCCTCGGTCGTTATCGCGACGGTACCTTGCGCGACGTCAAGGTGAACAACCTGCCCGCCTCCGACATCGTCACCGCGGTGCGCTTTGATGGCCGGCTGTATTTCGCCAATGTGTCTTACTTCGAGGACGCCATACTCGAGGCTGTGGCGGCCAATCCCGAAGCGCCCTATTTGCTGGTTGTCTGCGATGGCATCAACGAGATCGATGCGTCCGGTGAGGAAGTCATTCATCACCTGGTCGAGCGGTTGCATGAAAACGGTGTGATATTGCTGTTCTCCGGATTCAAGAAACAGGTACTCGATGTCATTCGTGCAACGGGTCTGAGCAAAACGATTGGCGAAGAATGTTTTTTCGCCACATCCGATCAGGCGCTTGAGAAAATCTACGCGGAAGTGACAATAAATGTCGACGCGCAGGATGCGTTGCGCCCCATTCCCCGGGCACTGGCGGTGCCGCCCACGCGCCCGGCGCTGGTCGCCGACGCCGGTTATGACTGAATTTAAATTGCTGCTGATCAGCAATATTCGCAGATGTTAATATTCGCGGATGCTGAGTACACTGTTGCTGTTGCCACTGACAGGCGCCTTCATCATCGCCTTGCTGCCGGTGCGCGACCCCGCCTTGATCCGTCGGATAGCGCTGCTGGCGACACTTGTGGTAGCGGCCTTTGCCTGGTCACTGCTGGCCCATTTTGATCCGGCCGATGCCGGCATTCAGTTTTACGAAGTCCATGCCTGGCATGAGCGCCTCGGCTCAAGTTTCTCTCTCGGCGTTGATGGATTTTCGTTGCCGTTGATCCTGCTGGCGACCGTGTTGATGCCGGTGGCGGTGGTTGCTTCGGCTAACGTCAAGCAGGGCGCCAAGTTTTACTTCTCGCTGCTTATGCTGCTTGAGACCGCCATGCTGGGTGTTTTCATGGCACGCGACTGGTCGTTATTCTATGTTTTCTGGGAACTGACACTGATCCCGCTGTTTTTCCTGATTGACCGCCTGGGTGGACAGAACCGCCAGCGCCGGCAGAAGGCGGCACTCAATTTTGTGCTCTATACGATGGGCGGTTCGGTGTTCATGCTGCTGGCGATCCTGTTGCTTTACGATGTGGTGCCAGCGCACAGTTTCAGCATGAGCGCGATTGCCGCGGCGGCGCCGGGTTTGCCGGTGGCGACGCAGGTCTGGATTTTCCTCGGCTTGTTGATCGGTTTCGGCGTCAAGATGCCGATCTTCCCTCTGCATGGCTGGTTGCCACTTGCCCACGTCGAGGCGCCCAGCGCCGTGTCGATCCTGCTCTCGGGCATCCTCCTCAAGATGGGCTCGTATGGTCTCCTGCGCGCGGTCGAGACCTTGCCCGGCGCGGCCCTGGCGTTGCAATCGCTGCTCGTCACGCTGGCCTTCGTCAGCATGATCTACGGTGGTGTGCTGGCCTGGCGCAGTCGCGACCTCAAGGAAATGATCGCCTATTCATCGATCAGCCATATGGGGGTGGTGCTGCTGGGCATTGCCGCGCTCAATCCCGCCGGGTTTGCCGGTGCGACGATGCAGATGATCGCCCACGGCCTGGTTGCGGGTGCGCTGTTCTTTCTGGTTGGCCTGCTCTACGAGCGTACGCATACGCGTGATATCGGCGACTACGCCTCCCTGGTGCGGACGATGCCGCGGTTCGCCTTCTTCATGGTGCTGGCGCTCACGGCAGCTGTCGGTTTGCCGGGCACGGCAGGATTCATCGCGGAGTTGCACGCGCTGATTGGCGGTTTTGCGCGTTGGGGTTTGTGGATGGTATTCCTGTCGATATCGCTCCTGATCAGTGCCGCCTATGCTTTCCGTACCGTCGGACGGTTGTTTACCGGACCGGTCAGCGCAACCATGAAAAGTGTGCCCGACCTGAGCCGCACCGAGATGACGGCGGCCGCCGCACTTGCCTTCGGCATTGTCGCCATTGGCCTCTTCCCCGCCCCGGCGCTTAATCTTTTCGGGGCCTCGGTAGCGCGGCTGGCGCAGTACTTCGGAGCCTGATATGGAACCGCAGCTTGATGCGCCGCCAGATACTCGCCAACGCCTGGAACAGTGCGTCCATCATCTTGAGCATGTTCTGCCGAGTCAGGCAGCGCTCCGTGACTTTGTCCACCACAACACGCTGCATGGCTTTCAACACCTGCCGTTTCCCAAGGCGCTGATCGCCGTCAGTGAGCTGACCGGTGCGACGGCGTGGTTGCCCGAGGACGAGTGCCGGCGTCTGTATGGGGTTGGCCGTATCGATGCCGGCGACCTTGATGCCGCACTGACTCAGCTTGCGCCGGGCTGGGGTGTGGAACTCGATAAAGTGCTGTTGGATGCACCGGAGATTTCCAGCCGCGACGTACTGCGCGCGGGGCTGCTCCATCCGCTTGGCTCGATTCCACTTCCCTTGCTGAAATGGCAGATCGAGGAGCGCCAGGCACTGACCCGGTTTGCCGACGCAGTGCCCGCCGCGGCACGGCAGCGACTATTGGCCAGCGGAGTTGGCGAAGCGCGCAGCGTCGCTGATCTCTGGGCGGCCTGCCTCGACGTCTTCGAGCTCGACCATGCCTTCGATCATCCCGAGGAACTGCTTGAACTTTCGGCCCGTGAAGAAGAGGGCCTTGCCAGCATTGACGAAGCCAGGCAGCGGTTTGCCGCTCCCGCCGCCGCGCTGTGGCGTGACCTTGCCAACAACGTCGGCGCCGGGCCGTCCCAAGCCGACGCCAGCCCCCCCGTCACCGCTTCGGGTGATTTCATGGGGGGCAGCGAGCCGGGTTTGCGAGCGTGGGGGGCCAACAAAGTCGGCGCTGGCTGGACGGCGGGGGCACTCCTCAAGGCGCTGACCGCCGAAGACGCCCTGGAGCGGGTGCGAGCGCTCCTGCTGCGTCATCTCGGCGCCCATCTCGATCAAGGCCTCGCACCATGGAACAATCCGGCGCGGCCACTAGGTTTCTATGCTGCCTGGCGGGCAAGCGCCCAGCGCGACATCCTCTGGGAACTGGAGTCCTTGCCCGATGCGCGATCCGAAATCTCGCGACTGCCGGACAATGCGATCGACTGTGTCATTGCCATTCTGACCCGGCTGGGTTTGCCCGAAGACCGCTGGCCTGCCTACCTCGAGCGCCTGGCGCTGGAACTGCCGGGCTGGTCGGGTATGTTCCTCTGGCGCCACAATCATCCAGGGTACGCCGGTTCCAAGGATGTGCCGGTGGCGATGATGGACTACCTTGCGGTGCGGCTGGTGCTGGAGAGTCTGGTTGTTACGGATTGCGCCCGGCGCCACTGGAATGTCGCCCCGAACCTGAATGAACTCGGTGAATATTTCGCTGGCCACCCAACCGAATTATGGGTACGTCATGCCGTGCACAGCGGCGAATTGCCGGAGTACTTGCTTGACCTGATTACCCCGCACCTGCCCGCTACGGGCGATGCCGCACTGCCACGGGTGCCCGGTTTGTGGGTGTGGCTTGCCCGGCATGTCGAGGCGTGGCGCGCCACGCCCACGGTCGAGCAGAAGGCGAATCACAGCCTGCCCCGTTCGGTCTGGCCATTGTTCCGGCTTGCCCAGCACCTGGGAATCCCGGGCAGCGAATTACGCGCGCTTGGTCGCAGCGGCGCCGAAACCATGCTGGCCTGCCTTGCCCGGCTCGACCAGTATCAGCGTGGCTTCGTCTGGCTGAATGCCTACGAACGCCACTATCGCGAACAGATCTTCGTCGGCCTCGCCGCCAACCATGGCCGCTGGCAGGGCCACCCGTCAGATAGTGGCCCGCTGGCGCAGCTGGTTTTTTGCATGGACGACCGCGAGGAAGGCATGCGCCGTCACCTCGAAGAGGTGAATCCGCAACTCGAAACGCTGGGCGGCGCGGCACACTTTGCCGTATTCCAGAATTACTATGGTCTGGACGACCGCGAGCCAACGCCGCTGTGTCCGGTGGTGCCTCAAGTGATCGTGCCCGCGCACAACGTGCATGAAGTGCCGCGTGCCGAAGCGGAGGCGGTGGCTGAAAAGCACCGCCAGCGCAACCGGCAGCGGTTGCGCTGGCAGGACCGCCTGCATCAGACGACGCGCACGCGTCTGGTCGGTGGCACGCTGCTCTCCATCCTGGCGTCGCCACTGGCCTTTGCCGGTACGCTGCTGCATTCATTTGCTCCCGGTGCATACGGGCGCATCAGTGCCAATTTGCGCCGCGGCTTCGACTTGCCGGTGGCGACCCGGCTCGACCTCAATGCGGCCGCGGATGCCGGACCGGCGACGCCGGCGTTCCCGCGCGATGGCTTTACCGACAGCGAACAGGCCGAGCGGATTGCCGGCTTCCTTACCAGCCTGGGTCTGACGCAGAGCTTTGCCCCGCTGGTGGTCATCATGGGCCACGGTGCCAACAGCCTGAATAATCCGCATCTGGCGGCCTACGATTGTGGCGCCTGCGCCGGTCGCCATTCCGGTCCCAATGCACGCCTCTTTGCGGCCATGGCAAATCGTTCCGCAGTGCGCGCGCTGATGCGCGAGCGCGGCATCGACATACCCGACACGACATGGTTTCTCGGTGCCGAACACAATACGACCGATGACCTGATCACCTGGTACGACACCGAGGATATCGCCGTCTCGCTAGCGCCGACTTTTGCGCAGGTCGATCGCGACCTGGCCCAGGCGGTGCAAGCCCACGCGCAGGAACGCTGCCGCCGGCTCTATTCGGCACCGCTGGATCTGGACCCGGCCGCCGCTTTGCGCCATGTCTGGGCGCGCCGCAACGACTGGTCGCAGGCGCGTCCCGAACTCGGCCACGCCACCAATGCCTGTGCCTTTTTCGGGCGCCGCGCCATGAGTCGCGGCGCCTTCTTTGACCGCCGCTCGTTCCTGATTTCCTATGATCCGACGCAGGACCCGGATGGCAAGGTGCTCGAACGCCATCTGCTGATCAATGGCGCGGTCGGCGCCGGCATCAGCCTGGAATACTTCTTCTCGACGGTGAACAACGAGCAGTTCGGCTGCGGCAGCAAGGTCACCCATAACGTCGCCGGCTATTTCGGCGTCATGCAGGGGGCATCCTCGGACCTCGCGACCGGACTGCCGAAACAGATGATCGAGGTGCACGAGGCGATGCGGCTGCTGGTGGTGATCGAGCAGACGCTCGACATCATCACCGCCATTTACCAGCGCCAGCCGCCGCTGCAGGAACTGGTCGGCAACGGCTGGGTGATCGTTGCGGCGAAGGACCCGGAAAGCGGGGCGATTCACCAGTTCGACCCGGTCAGCGGCTGGTTGCCGTGGCATGGCGAGCTTGCGGTGAAGACCGTGCGGCAGTCGGTCGACTGGTTCGCGGGTAATCGCGAGCCCTTGCCGCCGGTGTTGCTGGAACGGCCTCTGGAGACTGTCACGACATGAACTGTCTGTTCGTCCTGGTCATGCTGATTCCGCTGTTGCCGCTGCTGGCGGCGGGCGGCATTACGGTTTACCTCCTTTCCGGACAGGCACGGGGCGATGCCGGCGAGCCGCCCACCGCCCGGCTCGCCGAGGGTGCGGCCTGGCTCGCGCTGCTTGGACTGCTCGGCCTTGATGTGCTGGCGCTGCTCGAAGGCGTGCCCGGCCACGTGGCCATCGGCACCTGGTTCGCCAGTGGCGGATTTGCCATCCCGATATCCTTTGTCATTGATGGCCTGTCTCTTTCCTATGCAACACTGGTGGCGCTGGTCGGCCTGGTGAGCTTGCGTTTCTCGCGCCACTATCTCCATCGCGAACCCGGCTTCCACCGCTTTTACATCTTCATGTGCGTGTTTCTCGCCGGCATGCTGCTGATCGTGCTGTCAGGCAATGCGGTGCTGACTTTCGTCGGCTGGGAGTTCGCGGGCATCAGCTCGTTTCTGCTGATTGGCTATGCCTACGATCGACCGGTGGCGACGAACAATGCCTTGTGGGCCTTCATGACCAACCGCATCGGCGATGCCGGCTTCATTCTTGGCATCGCGCTTGCCGCGTGGTGGCTGGGCACGGTCGAGTGGGCGGGGCTGGCGCACTGGGCAGACAATGCCGGCACCTTCGACAAGGTCACGGCACGGCTGGTCCTGTTTGGTTTCCTGCTGGCCGCCTTGATCAAGTCGGCGCAATTCCCCTTTTCCGTGTGGATCAGCCGCGCCCTTGAGGGACCGACGCCGTCCTCGGCCATCTTCTATGGTGCGGTGATGATTCATGCCGGGGTCTATCTGGTGCTCCGGCTCGAACCGGTGTTGTGGCATACGCCAGGCGTGATGCTTGCCCTCGCTGTTGTTGGCGCGCTGACCGCGCTGTATGGCTGGTTGGTGGGCCTTGTCCAGACCGACGTCAAATCCTCGCTGATTTTCGCCACCATGACCCAGGTCGGGCTGATGTTCCTCGCCTGCGGCCTGGGCTGGTTCCAGGTCGCTGCCTGGCATATGGCACTGCACACGATCTGGCGTGCCTACCAGTTTCTGCTGGCGCCGTCCTACATGTATCTGGTTACTGAAAAAGCCAGGCGGGTACCCGCCTGGCTGGCCGGCCGGCAGTGGCTGTACACCGCCGCTCTGCAGCGTTTCTGGCTTGACCAGTTGGCGGTGAGCATGCTGATCCGTCCGACCCGCGCAGTCGCCAGGGATATGCGCGATTTTGACGACAATGTGCTCGCCCACCTCGTTGGCATGCCGGCGCGGCGCCGCGCTGGTGCGTTCAGCGAGACCGAGCAGGATATGGTGATTCGCGGCCACGGACTGGCCGGCGCCGTTCTCGTCTGGGTTGCCGAACGTCTGCACCGTTTCGAATCGCGCCTTGTCATGCGGCAGGGTGCCGGCCCCTTGGTACGGGCAATGCGTCGTGCCGGCGAATATCTGCTGGTCCTCGAGGCACTGCTGGAACGGCCACGCTACCTGATCCTGCTGGTGGTGGCCACCTTCGTCATCATCCTATGACAACCCGGACCTTTTTCCTTCTGGCTCTGCGTGCCTTCAACCATGGCGTTGCAGCGTCGATTGCCACTGGCGACCTGGTGGAGGTTGGGTCGTGACCGAAATTCTCTGGACACAGCAGGCCAGCTGGCCAATTCTTGCGTTGCTGCAGTTGTTGCCGCTCGCCGGCGCGATCATCATTCTTGCACTGGGCGAACGCACCGTTGCCGTGGCTCTGGGTCGTGTTGTTGCACTGGCCGAGTTGTGGCTCGGCTTTGTTCTCTATCGGCATATCGACGCGACAACGCCGGCACTGCAAATGGCCGAGCGTGTCGAGGGGGCATGGGGGCTCGGCTACCATGCCGCCGCCGACGGCATCACGGTCCTGTTTGTTTTATTGGCAGCGCTGATCGCCGTGCTGATGACACTCTACGGCCTGGTGCGCGGACTGGCTCAACCCGGCCGCTTGATGGCGCTGATCCTGTTGGCCGAGGCAGCACTGATGACGACGCTGGTCACGATGAACCTCATGTGGTTCGTGATGTTTTCGGTGGTCGAACTCGCCGTCGCCGGCTATCTGATCGGCCACTGGTCGACATCAACCCGGGAACATCGCCTGTTGGCCATGACCCGCTTCCTGCAGTTTCAGGGTGTCGGCGTGCTGCTTCTGGTGGGCGGCGTGATTGTCCTCGCCTGGCACCATGCCAGCGTTACCGGCCACTGGAGCTTCGACCTGTTTGACCTCGTCAAGGAACCGGCGCGGGGAAGCTTTCAGTCAATCGCCTTTTTTCTGCTGTTCTTCGGTCTGGCAGTGCGTACTCCCCTGTTCCCCCTGCACGGTTGGCTGCCACCCGTCGCGCATCGTGGCATGGTTGCCATTGCCCCATCGCTGTTGCTGGGCGTCAAGATCGGCATCTACGGCATGCTGCGGTTCCTCCTGCCGCTGACTGCGGAGGCGGTGGAGGCCTGGCAAAACGCCATCGTTGCCTTTGCCATGACCGGTGTTTTTTATGCAGCGATCCTCGCTTTCCTGCAAACCAACCTGCGCCGTCTGCTGTCCTTTGCCGTGATCAGCCATACCGGGCTCATTGTCATCGGCATATTCTCCCTTCATCCGCTTGGCCTGACCGGTGCGGTGCTGCTGTCGGTAAACTTCGGGCTGGCGGTGACGGTGATGCTGTTCATGGTCGGTTTCGTTTTTCGGCGTACCAACACCACCGACCTGGACAAACTTGGCGGCTTGTTCGAGCGGATCCCATTCATCGCCCTCTGCTTTCTCATCGGCGGGTTTTCCATTGTCGGCATGCCCGGCACGCCGGGATTCGATGCCGTGCATTTCGTGCTTGAAGCGGCCATGGAGCGCTTTGGCGCATTGCCGACAGTCGCGGCGGCGCTCGGCAACGTCATCGCCGCGGGCTTTCTGCTCTGGGCATTTCAGAAGGCCTTCCTGGCACCGCGCCAGGAGGGGCGGGCGTCCGCCATCGAACGTACATTGCCAATGGAATATCTGGTGGGTGGCATTGTCGTCGCGGTTTTGTTA
The DNA here is from genome assembly GCA_030682175.1 of Rhodocyclaceae bacterium. Lineage (GTDB taxonomy): Bacteria > Pseudomonadota > Gammaproteobacteria > Burkholderiales > Rhodocyclaceae > Sulfuricystis. The sequence goes on along the minus strand of JAUXOM010000006.1, from coordinate 31,774 downwards.
CTGGCGGGTTTCTACTTTGAACCCTGGCTCAACCTGATCGAGCCCACCCTCAAGGCACTTGCCGCGCGATTTGGCCATGGATAAATCCCCCTTCCCCCCAGCCCCCTTCCCCCGGAAGGGGGTGACGTGTGTTCAGGCGCGTTGCGCCTTCCGGTGCGTTGACTTGCCGCCTCCTTGGGACGGCCCGGCGGAGGTGGCATGAGCTTCCCCCTGCTTTCCCTGCTGTTTCTGACCCTGCCCGCCGGTGCTTTACTCGCCTGGCTGTTGCCGCGACCGGGCTGGGCGCGCGGCATTGCGCTCGCCACGGCGTTGATTGATCTGGTCGTCGCGCTGGTGGCGGTGTTTGTTTTCGATCCCAAACAACCGGGGTTTCAGCTGGTTGAGAAATACGACTGGATTCCGAGCCTCAATGTTCACTACATGGTTGGCGTCGACGGCATCTCGATCCTTTTCTTGCCGGCTGCGGTGCTGCTGTTCATCGGCGTCATACTTGCTTCCTGGAACAGCGTGCATACGCTACCGCGGCTTTACTACAGCCTGTTGATGTTGCTTGAGACGGCCACCCTGGGGGTGTTTTGCGCACTTGATACGGTGCTGTTTTTCCTCTTCTGGGAATTTACCCTGGTGCCGCTGTACTTTTTGGTGAGCCTCTGGGGCATCGGTGCCAACCGCCGCCATGCCGCGATGAAATACACATTGGTGATGCTGGCCGGAGGAATTCCGCTGCTCTTCGGCATCCTTGTCCTCGCTTTTGGCGCGGCGACCGCCGGTGGCCCGCTGGTGTTCGATCTGCCCACGCTGCTGGCAACGCCCTTGCCTGCAAGTACCCAATACCTTGTGTTCCTGCTGCTGTTGATCGGTTTCGGGGTCAAGGTGCCGGTGTTCCCGTTGCATACCTGGTTGCCGCTGATCTCCATGGAAGGACCGGCTGCAGTGGCAGCGCTGCTGACCGGCATGAAGTTGGGCGTTTATGGTCTGATTCGCTTTGCCGTGCCGCTGGCGCCGGATGCCGCACAGGATCTGCACTGGCTGTTGGCCGGCCTGGGCGTGGTGGCGATCCTGTATGGCGCGCTCGCCGCGCTGGCACAGACCAATCTCCGGCGCATGCTTGCCTATGCCAGTCTTTCCCACGTCGGACTCGTCCTGCTCGGGCTGGCTACATTCAGCATGCAGGGGTTGCAGGGTGCCGTGTTGCAACTGCTCAACTTTTCCATCGTTGCCGGCGGACTCTTCCTGTTGACCAGCTATCTGCATCACCGGACCGGTTCGACCGACATCGCCAACCTTGGCGGCGCCGCGCGCAGCATGCCGCTGCTGGCGAGCTTCTTCCTGCTTTACGGCTTGGCCGGCATGGGTCTGCCGGGCACTTCGGGTTTCCCCGCCGAACTCCTGATCCTGATGTCGACCTTCAAGAGTCATGCCGGCGCAGGGCTTGCCGCGCTTTTCGGCATGGTGGTCGGGGCCGCCTATTTCCTCGGCATCTATCGGCGCGTTTTCTTCGGCCCGGCAGTCCGCCAGGCAGTCATCGAAGCCGAAGATTTGCGCCCGCGCGAACTCTGGGTAGCACTGAGTTTCGCGCTCCTGATCATTTTCTTCGGGTTTTTCCCGGCCTTGCTTCTCGACCTGATGCAACCTGCCGCAGAGGCCTGGCTCGGACGCTTGGGCTGAGTAAAAAGCAAGAGGGCGCCGCTGTTGCGGCGCCCTCTTGCCGGGGGGAAGCGGTCTTATCCTGCCGCAGGCGTCATTTGCTCACCAAACAAATTGTATTTTTGTGTTGCGGCTATTGTGCGTGCGTGCCGCTGTTCCAGCTTTGCCGCACGGCCCAGTTCGGTGTAGATGCTGAATAGTTGCAGATGAGCCACGCGACGGGTTGACATGATTTCACCCGCCGCAGGGGAAGCTTGTTGCTCAAGACTGAGCCGACGTTCTGTTGTGGCTGCGCTGCCGGAGGTGGCATAGAAGCTGCCGAGTTGCAGATGAGCCTCGCGATGGCTTGGCAGCGCGGCAAGGAAGCGTTTCAGGGCGTGTAGTAGGGTTTTCATGGCGGCGGTCCTCGGTGATGTGTACGTTAATAGACGCACAATTCGTGCCAGCATGAAAATCTATTTATGCTATTGAATTGAAACAGAAATATCGCATGTGCGACATTTCTGTTTCATGTTGCGAAATGCAGCTAGTGTGCAGATAAAGACATAAAAGACTGATTTATAAAGTAAATAAACATCGTTGCAAATTGCTCAAGGTATTGCGAAATGCATCGATGATTAGCTTGGCGCAATCGTTTCCAGGGTGCGCGAGCGCCAGTCAAGCACGGCGGTGCGTGTGGCCATTTTGCTGGCAAGTTCCGGAAACTCCGCGCTGACCACTTCGGCGGCGAATTTGGCCAGGAAGCGGCTCTTGAGTTCGGCGCGCGCCCGGTCGACGCCGATTTCGTCATAGAGCACCGAACTGAGCAGCAGAAAACCATCGTCGGGGATGCGGCCGGCTTGCATGTTGGCCTGGATGATGCCGGCGGCGCGGCGGATGGGTTCACCGAGGTTCGGGCTGTAGGGCCCGATGATCAAGGCGAGGTTGGGGGTGTGCAGGAAGTCGAAGCCGCGGCCGACGCAGATCATCCATTCGCGGTGTTCGATGTCGAGATGGCGCTCGTTGCGCTTGATCTGCTCGCGCACCGAATCAATTCGCTTGAGGTTGCCGTGGAGCAGCGGCATGAGGTCGTTGCGCATCTGCGCGGGCATGTCGGGCAGCAGGGCGGCGAGTCGTGGTTCCAGCGCGGTGCGTTCGTTCTCGGTGAGGGTGGATAGATCGAGCTTCTCGCCGTTGGTGCCGTGCACGATCATCGCGTCCTCGTCGGTTTCGATGCCGCAAATCAGCGGATAAACCGTGCCGTGCGCCGCACCAAAAATGTGAGCAACCTGACGGCGAATCTCGTGGACGTGAGCGACAGCCGCCTCGGTGTCGTAGTTGAACCCGGCGCAGCCGCGCTGCGGGCTGCCCTTGGAATAATGGTAGGTAATGAGGAACAGCACACGCCGGCCGCTGCTTACCATGCGCTGGACATGGTGGGCCACGACCTCGCCCAGGTGCGGCCAGCCGAGATCGAACATGCCGCCGAGGTTGCGGAAGGGCATCAGGATGCCGACGGGGGTGTTGGTGGTGACCGGGAGGTTGATGCGCCCGTCCATGCACTTCATTACGGCGATGGCGGTCGTATGCTCGGCGAGGTAGCGTTCGCGCGCCAGCCAGGCTTCGGGACTGCGGAAATCTGCGCCGTGGCGATCGGCGAGGTCGAATACCCAGTCGATACGTTGCTGGATGGGTTTGCTGTGGATGTCCATGTTATCTCCAGTGGTTAAAGTTGTGCTTCAAGGATGCCGGAAATCTCGGCATCCGTCAGCGTGATCGGATTGGTTTTCATGCTGCTGCCGCGGCTGGCGGCGACAATGCGGGGCAGGTCGCCGCGGGTGATGCGGTAATCGGCAAGGCGGGGCAGGGCGAGGTAGGCCTGCCATTGGCGCAGGGTGTCGAGGAGAAAGGCGCGCGCCGCAGCTCCGCCCAGCCCCTTTTGCATGGCGAAGCGGCGGCCGATCTCGGCATATTTTGGCAAGGCCGGATGGTCGGGGGCGCGCTCTTCAAGCGCCTGGATATTCACCGCCGTGGCGCTGGCGAGCAGGGTGCCGCAGGCCACCCCATGCGGAATCGGGAAGAAGGCGCCGAGCGGGGCGGCCAGGCCATGCACGGCACCCAGACCGGTCTGCGCGAGGCAGATGCCCGACAGCAATGATGCATAGGCCATTTTCTCGCGGGCTGCCGCCGACTGTTCATCATAAAGCGACAGGAGTGCATCTTTCACGGCCATGATGCCGGAGCGCGCCAGCGCATCGGTCAGCGGATTGGCGCGGGTCGACACGAAAGCCTCGAGCAATTGGGTGAATGCGTCCATGCCGTTGGCGGCGATCTGCCGTGGCGGACAGCTGGCGATCAGGTCGGGATCGACGATCGCCCATTCCGCGACCAGTTTGTCGTCACGGAAGGATTTCTTGAACTGGCCTGCGAGCGACAGCACGGCGTTTTTGCTTGCCTCCGCGCCGGTGCCGGCCGTGGTCGGTACGGCGATAAAGGGCGTGGTCGGGCCGCGGTAGGGGATTTCCGGACCGACCCCTTCGAGGTGATCCATGACCGAGTTGCCGGGTTTGAGTAGACCGGCGATCGCTTTGGCGGCATCGAGCGCACTGCCGCCGCCAATGCCGATTACGGCGTCAAATGGCATGCCGCGCAATGCGGCGACGGTGGCATCGATAAAAGTCGGCGCTGGCTCGACGGCGACTTTGATGATTTCCCAACTGCAGCCGCGCTGACGCAGGGCGTCGAGCAGCGGGGTGGCGTGCGGCGCGTTGATGAAGCTTTGCGCGCCGGTGACCAGCAGCAGATGGGTGCCGTAACCAGAGGCGATCTCCGGCAATTTGGCCAGGCTGCCACTGCCGAATTCGATGCGCGGCAGGCGCGCGATGGAGAAGGGTGAAATCATGCGAGGTTCATGCGAAAAAAGGTTCGGCTCGGGTATCATCGAAGCAACCCAAAGCCTGAAAGGAATCGAGATGCAAACCACGCAAGATGATACTGGCAGCAAGTTGTACACCGCCACACTGGTGCGCTCGCAACGCATTACTCCGGCGGATTCTCCCGAAGAAGTGCGTCATTTGGTGCTGCGCCGCGAGGGCAAGGCGTTTGAGGGCAAGATGGGCCAGTGCATCCGCATCATGGCGCCGGGCCAGTACGGCAACAAATATCACCCGCGCCTGTACCTGATTGCCGAGCCGGGCAGCGAGCGCGACGATGGCACCGAGTTTGCCATTTGCGTGAAGCGCCACAACTACATTGACGACTTCAATGGCGAGCGCTATCCGGGGATCGCTTCCAACTACCTGTGTGATCTGCCGGTCGGCGCAACGGTCGAATTTGGCGGTCCTGTCGGCTATCCCTTCACCATGCCGGAGAGCCGCCAGGCGGGCATCATCATGATTGGCATGGGCACCGGCATCGCGCCCTTCCGGGTGCTGATTCGCACGATCTACGAGAAGTATGGCAGTTGGGAGGGCAAGGTGCGGCTCTTCTACGGCGCAAAGAGCGGCCTCGAGATGCTTTACATGAACGATGCCAACAAGGATCTGGCGCAGTATGTCTATCAGCCCACCTTCAAGGCCTTCCAGGCCATCAGCCCGCGTCCGGCCCTTGACGCACCGGTCGAACTGGACAAGGCACTGGAGCAGAATGCCGCCGAGGTATGGGAAATGGTGCAAAGAGCTGATACGCATGTCTATGTGGCGGGCGTAAACGACATGTTGCCACGTGTTGAAAAGGCGCTGGCCGGGATTGCCGGTTCAGTCGCCGCCTGGACAAAAGTGAAGAAATCCTTGCAGGACAGTGACCGCTGGCACGAAGTGCTGTTCTGATTGGCGCAGTTTCCAGGAATCGCGCAAGGGATAAATCCAAAACGGTTTTTTCCGGACGAAAAAAACCCGCCCCGCGATAACCAGCGGGGCGGGCGCTTTGTATCAACGGCCGGTAATGGCGTACTTGCCGTCTGCGAATTTCACGTTGGCGTCGAGGAAATAAGCGTTGAACTTATTGTCCAGGAAGTTCGTCGTGTCATACGCTTCGCCGGAGCGGGCGCCGGTTGCGCAGGTGAACACTACGGGCTTGTTGCGCGGGATGGTGGCGAACTTGTCTTCGACCTCGGCGACCGGAATATTGATCGCGCCCGGGAAGGAACCCAGCTTGAACTCGGCAGGCGACCGGACATCCACGATCAGGATCTGCGCGGGGGCCTCTTTCAGAATGCGCTCGAAGGAGGCGACGCTGATGCTGCCCTTTTCTTTACCGGGCTGAATATCCACCGCGCCTGCCTTCGCCGGTGCCGCAGCGGGAGCCGCGGCGGCTGCCGGTGCCGCAGCAGGAGCGGCGGCGGCTGGCTTGGCCCCATATTTGGCTACCCAGTCAGGATAGCCTTCGGTGTATTTGCGGACGTTCGTGTAGCCGAGCGCTTTGGCCTTCTTCGCTGACTTTTCGGAAAGATCGCAGACCAGGCCACCGCAGAAGAAGATCAGGGGGGTCGCCTTGTCCTTCGGCAGCTTGTCGACCATCTGCGCGAACTTGGAGTCGGAGATGTTGATGGCGCCGGGAATCGTGCCTGCCGCAAAGGGGCGCTCGGGACGCGAATCGATCAGGACGACATTGGCCTTCTGGTCGATCAGCTTCTTGATGAAGACGGTGCTGACGGAAAGGATCTCACCTTTGGCTGTCCAGTCGGGTTCGCCAGCCGCATAAACCTTGATGTTCTTGTAGCCAAGCTTTTCAGCCTTGAAGGCGGAGCTGTGGGATAGTTCGCATTCAAAGCCGCCACAATAAAAGATGAGTTCCCGGTTCTTGTCGGCCGGTAACAAGTTGGCCATCTTGTCGAAGCTTGAATCCGGAATGCTGATCGAGACGGGAATGTGGCCCTCGTCATAACGCCGCGCGGTCGGGCGCGAGTCGATCACCAGCGCGCCCGCGCTTCTTTCGCGGGGCAGTGAAGCATGCGGCTTGACATAGGCGTAGTCGACGATGTTTTTCCACTGAGTGAATTTTGGTGCGGCAGCGGCGGGGGTAGCGGGTTTGGCTTCGCCACCCGGGCTTTGGGCCATCTGCGCGCAGCCCGCGGAAAAGACGACGGAAACAGCAACGGCAAGTAATTTAAGTCTCATGATGAGTTAGCTCCTTGGTTGTGAATCACAGAACAGTAAATTTTTCAGTCGATTCGTTGTAGCGCACCAACGCGTACCAGGCGAACAGCAGCCCGCCGCCGATCAGCAGCGTCCAGCCCCAGCCGTTCAGCATCTCCGGCCAATAGGCCTGGAAGCCGACGGCGGTAGCCTCATAGTTCTCCATATTTTCATCATCGAGCGAGGTGATGCCGGCGCCTTTCAGCACGGCGCTGGCGATCGAGCCCACCCAGGCGAAAAAGAACATCGCCACCCACAGTTTGAGATGACCTTCGCCCATCCGCCACAGCGAGCCGGACGCGCAGCCGCCGGCGAAGATCATGCCGATGCCGAAAATCACCCCGCCGACCAGCGAGCCGATCCAGAAGGTGGGGGGTACGGCGCTATACGGATCGATCACGCCCTTGTTGAACAACAGAGCGGCGATGGGAATGCCGATCGCCAGCGCAAGGATGACTGCCTTGGTCATGTCGCCTTCGGCGGTCATGAAGGGTTCGCGGAAAGCGCGGGCAAAGCACAGGCGCGAACGGTGCATGATGAAGCCGATGGCGAAGCCGAGTAAAACGATGATGGCGCGGGCGACCAGCACGGTGTCGGGCGAGCCATACCAGCCAACCGCCCAGACGATCACGCCGACCAGGATCGCCAGGCCGATGAACGGGTAGAGATTGACCAGTCCCTGTGGGGCATTCAGCGTCGGCGGTGCCCGCATGCCCCATTCAATGTTTTCGAGCGTCCAGAGCAACAGTTTCAGGCCGATCACCGCACCGATCAGCAGCCCGAGCCCCATAACCCAGCCGGCGGGGGATGAATGCAGGACGGGGTTGAAAAAACCGCCGGTGGTGCAACCGCCGGCCAGCGCAGCGCCGACGCCCATCAGGCTGCCACCGAGGGCCGCCCAGATGACTTCGAGTTTTGGCGGACGGCTGATCTGGAACTGTCGTGACATCAATGCCGCGGCGAAAGCGCCGAACAGCAGCATGAGGTTCATCAGCGACATGGGGTGGGTAAGCAGGGTGTAATTTGATGTCGGCACATCCAAAAGCGGGCCCAGGCCAATGGCATTGTTGATCAAATCGCCCCAGAAGCGGACACCGCCGAAGACGCCCCAGACCATGCCACTGACCATCAGGCCGATAACCACCAGCACCAAGAGGATCGCGCCCAGAAAATGTGACCATTCCTCAACGAAGATTTTTTCGTAGTCAGCCTTGAACCCCGACAACCAAGCATTTTCCGTGCTCATGCACACCTCTCGCAATATGGTGAGTTTCCAGAATCAAACCTGCCCGACCCTTGCGGGCCGACAGGCACTAAGTCAATGTGGAAAAATTTCAACGATCAATAATCAACTGCAACTGGCCGGGGCTTCACCGTCCTTGGAGCTGCGCAAGATGAAGGCTTTGACATCCGCGGTCAATTCCTGCTCCGGCTTGTCGGCAAACTTCGCGGCAGCCTTGTTGGTGGCTTTGATGCTGTCCCGATACTGCTTGCTGAAGTACAGGCTCACCGTGTCCTTGCCTTTGTTGTGCTTGTCGGCCAGCAGATAGGCCGTCCATTCCGCCTTGGTTCTGTCGACCGGCTGAATCTTGACATTTGCGGTGGTGTGACAGGCGGTGCAGATGCTGCGGTAATAAATGCGGCCTACCTTCCAGTCGGGTTCGTATGCTTGCGCAACACTGGCTGACATGAACGTCGCGACAGCGAGTATGGGCAGGGCAAGATGAATTCGTTTCATAAGCTTTTCCTTATGGAGGGTTCGAGAGATTTGATGTACTAACAATATCACCAGTGAGGCTAAAAATAAATCCGCCAATCAGGTCAACAATTCAGGATTGAAGCCCGGCATTGCCGGTTTCTTGGGGGCTGCGCGGTTGCCATACTCCAATGTGCATACCCCATAAGGGTAGGTGCATGCGGTAATCCCTAAGACCAACTATAGCCCCGAAGGGTAGTTGCAGTGCAGCAGGGAGAGGAATAAATTTCGCTCCGCTTGGCTATCTGAAAGGGAGACATCATGCTGCGCAGGCGTTCTGCAGTCGCAATATTCGCCGGGGCCCTGTTGGGCGCCGTGTTATCTGTTACAAATCTGGCACAGGCCACGGTTGTACCTCAGACCGCGCCGAGCCCCACGGCCGACCACAGCAAGTTCAAGGAATTACAGAAGCAGTTCACGTCCGGCCCCGAGGTTACCAAGGCATGTCTGACGTGCCACACCGAGGCCGCCAAGCAGGTGCATCGCACCAAGCACTGGACCTGGGAGTTCATCAATACCGAGAAGAACCAGAAGCTGGGCAAGAAGAACGTGCTCAATAACTTCTGCATCTCGATCCCGCAAAACCAGCAATACTGCACCAACTGCCACATTGGTTACGGCTGGAAGGACAAGAACTTCGATTTCACCTCCGAAGAAAACGTCGACTGTCTGGTCTGCCACGACACGACCCTGACCTACACGAAGCAGCCTGGCATGGCGGGGCATGTGGTCGGACAGGATATGGAGTTTCCGAAAGGTTCGGGCAAGATTCTCAAGGCGATCAATCTGAGCAATATTGCCCAGAATGTCGGCAAGTCCAGCCGCGACACCTGCGGCACCTGTCACTTCTTCGGCGGCGGCGGCGATGGCGTCAAGCATGGCGACATGGACAGTTCGCTTTACGCGCCAGAAAAGGATGTGGATGTCCACATGGATGTCGATGGCCTCAACTTTACCTGCGCCACCTGCCACCAGACCTCGAGCCACGACGTGCCGGGCAGCCGCTACACGCCGACGGCCAAAGACAAGGGCGGGAGGCTGATTCGCGGCAAGAGCGAGGGCGAAAACCCCGCCACCTGCGTCGCCTGCCATGACACCAAGCCACACAAGGCGGAAAAGAGCAAGCATGCGGAGCGGTTGAACAATCATGCCGACAAGCTGGCTTGCCAGACCTGCCATATTCCTGCCTTCGCTCGTGGTGGCGTTGCCACCAAGATGAGCTGGGACTGGTCGACGGCGGGGCAGATGGATGCGGAGGGCAAGCCCATCATCAAGAAAGACGATCACGGCCATACCATCTATGAGTCAAGGAAAGGCGACTTTGTCGTTGCCGAGAACGTCAAGCCCGAGTATTACTGGTTCAACGGTGGGATTACCTACACGTTGCTGGGCGACAAGATCGAAAAAAATGACAAGCCGGTCGGCATCAACAAGATCGAAGGTAGCGCGACCGATGGCAAGTCGATGATCTGGCCGTTCAAGGTGAGTCGCGGCAAGCAGCCCTACGATCCGGAAAACAAGACGCTGATTACGCCGCATACCACCGGTCCGAAGTCGGGCGGCGGTTACTGGACGAACTACGACTGGGATCGGGCTGCGCGGCAAGGCATGGCGGACTCGGGCGCGCCGTACTCCGGCAAGGTGGATTTCGTTTCCACCGAGATGTACTGGCCGATTAAGCACATGGTGGCACCCAAGGAGCAGTCGGTGGGTTGCGCCGAATGTCACGCCAAGGATGGTCGTCTTGCCGGCATCAAGGGGATCTACATTCCCGGCCGCGACGCCAACCCGCTGATCGACAAAGCGGCCTGGCTGCTTGTCCTGCTGACCTTGGCCGGCGTACTGGTGCATGCCGCGATCCGTATCTTTGCTAGCAAGAAACACTGAGGAGAAAAAGATGGTTGAACGTGTATATATCTTCAAGCGGTTCGAGCGTTTCTGGCACTGGGCTCAAGCCGCGCTGATCATCTTCCTGCTGCTCACGGGTTTCGAGATTCACGGTACCTACAGCAACTTCGGCTTCGAAAAAGCGGTGGAACTCCACACCATCGCCGCCTGGACGCTGGTCGGGTTGTGGACCTTCGCGGTGTTCTGGCACTTCACCACCGGTGAGTGGAAGCAGTACATCCCGACCACCAAGCGGGTGACGGAGATGGTGCGCTTCTACGCTTTCGGCATCTTCAAGGGCGAGGCGCACCCGTTCAAGCAGACGGCGCTCTCCAAGCACAACCCGCTGCAACGGCTCGCTTACCTTGGCGTGTTGCTCGTCATGAATCCGCTGATCTGGACTTCCGGCTGGTTTCTGCTGTTCTATGGCAGTTGGGCGTCTTGGGGATTCCCCAACCTGAGCCTGGAACTGGTGGCCACCGCCCACGTCATCGGCGCCTTCATGATCCTGCTGTTCCTCATCGTCCATGTGTACCTCACCACCACCGGCCACACGCCGCTGGCGCACATCAAGGCGATGATCACCGGCTGGGAAGAGAAGCATTGAAATTTGTGCTTGTCGTCATAGCGAACAAAAAACCCGCCTCGGCGGGTTTTTTGTTTCATGGAGCCGGTTTGGCAACGTCCATTTATCCTAAAAACCCCGGTTCGCACCACAGAGAGCACAGAGGACACGGAGCAACGGCGCAAGCACACAAAATTCAGGCGCACCCAACGGGCGACATGCGCTTATTTCGTAACGCCTGGTTTTTTCTCCGTGATCACCGTGTCCTCCGTGGTGAACTGCTTTTTCCAGGTTTATTGGCGGCGGGCCGGCTGCGCCGTACCCCATGCGGGGTATTTCATACCCGCTGCGGGGCATCCCGTCTCGCCAGCGCCGACTTTTCTATTTGGGGAAACACCGAATAAGTCCGTCACACCGGCGCAGGCCGGTGTCCAGGTGTCTGAACGCGCTGGATTCCGGCTTGCGCCGAAATAACGAACCCGGACTTGCTCAACAGCAGCTGGTCGGGGTTTCACCTGTATGCCGGCGGTGTCGGCTGCGCCGCGGGTGAAGCGAACAACCGCTCCGCCGTTCCAGTATTTTCCCTACAGCGGCTTCCTGGCCGTGATGGCGCCGCGAATCTGCTTCCCGCCGTAGCCGGTGGCCTTGTCGTCCGGATACAGCTCTTTCAGCATGGCTTCGACGCCGGGCGCGAGGCTGCTCGTCTTGCCGTGGCAGTCGAGGCAGAGGTCCTGCGTCGGCAATGCTTTCATGTAGCGATAGACCTTCTGGCCGTCGATGCTGACCAGTTCGCCCTTGTCGATCTTCATCGGGTCTTCGCCGGCGGCGAGGCGGCGCTCGAAATCATGCAGCACGGCTTGCTCCCAGGTATCCGGCACCGCCTTGGGATTGCGGTTTTTCAGGCTGACGCGACGAATGGCCCAGCCGGTCTGCTCGGACAATGCTTTCGCCATTTGCGGCGCCTTGTCGCGGCACACGGCGATGGCACCCACATGACCGGTCTTGAGGATTTCTCCTTGGAGCACCTCCAGAAGTTTCGGCTGCATCTTCTGCGGAATCGTGCGCGCCTCCTCCAACAGTTGCGCCTCGTTGGCGTACGCAGGCAGCGCGAGCGCTGACAAACAGGCCATGACGGCCATGCAGCATTGCGGGTGTCGTTGCATCGTTGTCTCCTCCTTGGGTGGGTGTGGGTTACAGCTTATTCTTGCGGTTCGCTCACAAAGCCGATTCTGACCAGTCCCGCCTTGGCGGCAAGTGCCATGACCTGGGCGACCTTTTCGTAATGGACGAGGCGGTCGGCGCGGATATGCACTTCCGGTTGCGGCTGCTTCGGCGCCTCCTGCGCAAAGCGTTGTGGCAGCGCCGCGAGCGTGATCTGTTCGCCATTCCAGTAGAGATCGCCACTTTCCCGGATGCCGAACTCGATGTGCTCCGGCTTGGTGATGTTGGCACTGGAAGATGCCTTCGGCAGGTCGATTTTCACCGCATGCGTGAGCAGCGGCGCCGTGACGATGAAGATCACCAGCAGCACCAGCATCACATCGACGAGCGGCACCACATTCATGTCAGCCATCGGCGCACCGTGACGGCGCCGGGAGATGTCAGCGTTGGCCATTTTTCACCGTCAGCAGCACATAGAGATCGTGAGCGAAGGACTCCAGCCGCGATAGCCACATGCGGTTCCTGCGGTTGAAGGCGTTGTAGGCCAGCACCGCCGGAATCGCCACCGCCAAGCCGAGCGCCGTCATGATCAGCGCTTCGCCCACCGGGCCGGCCACCTTGTCGAGCGTACCCTGACCGCTCATGCCGATCTGCACCAGCGCATGGTAGATGCCCCAGACCGTGCCGAACAAGCCGATGTAGGGCGCGGCAGAGCCGGCCGACGCCAGCACTGTCAGGCCATGTTCCGCCGCGGCCGCTTCGCGGTCTACCGCATTGTTCAGGGTGCGGGTCAGATACTCCGCCATGCCGCCTGCTACCGCGAGGTTCTCCCGGTCGGCGTTCGCCTGCGCCTGCAGCGCCTCATCGACGAGGACGGCAAAGGCATTGTCGGGGTGGTTTTGCAGTGAATCTGCCACCTCAACCAGCGAACCGGCCTGCCAGAATCTGTGCAGGAAGGCAGCGGCCCGGCGTCCGGCGAGCCAGTTCGCCAGTGTGCGCGTGACAATCAGATACCAGCTCGCCACGGAAAGCAGCAGCAACACGAGCAGCACGCTCTTGCCGACAGCGTCGGCCTGGGTGAGAAAGTGGGCGAAGCCCAGTCCTTCGACAACGGTTGGTTCCATGCGATCAACTTTCCTGCAGGACAAAATTGAAGGGTTGCAGCGCGGTGGCGCGCACGGGCTGGCCGTTGCGCGTTGCCGGCGTGCAGCGCCAGGTTTTCACGGCGCCCAGTGCCGCCTCGTCAAGGCGCGCGAAGCCGCTGCTGCTGCGAATGCGCGCGTTGGCGATTGCGCCGCTCTCCGTCAATTCCACATGCAGCACGACGACGCCTTCCTCGCCCAGGCGGCGTGAGCGGGCCGGATAGGCCGGCGCGGCGCGTTGCGGACAGGCCACGGCCAGTTCGGCGGAAAGTGCCACCGGCCCGGCCGGTAACGGCATTGGCGGAGCCTCGATCACCGGGGTTGGCATTGGCCGTGGCGAGGGGGCTGGCGGGGCGACATAATCGGTGGGAGCGACCACCGGCGTCGCGGCGACGATCTGCCTCGGCTGCGGTTTCTCGACCGGTTTCGGCTTGGGCGGCGGCGGGCGCCTGGGTTCTGCCTGCTTTTCCGGGGCGGGCGGGGTGATGAAGTTGACGAACAAGGTCAATGCATCCTGCGGCGCCGGCAGCAACCGGTGCTGCCACAAACCCCACAGCGCGGCGGCGTGCAATGCCACGACGAGTAGCAGTCCCGCCGCACGTTCCGGCCGGAAGGATTCGGCGAATCGATCCCGCGTCGTCATAAAACCAGCAACAGGCGCCGCACGCCCAGCACGATCAGCACGGCAGCAGCGCTCCAGAGCAGCCACCGCGCCAACCATTGACGACCGGCACGCAGCTCGCGGCCGAGCCGGCCGGCGAGCGGCACCAGCACGAGAATCGGTGTCATGGCCGCACCGAGGCCGAAGGCCAGCCCGTAGGCCGCCCCTCCGGTCGCGCTGCCGGCATTGGCGGCCAGCGCCAGCAAGGAAGCCAGTGGCATGCAGGGCGTCAGCGACAGCGCCGCGCCGAGAAACAGCGGCGGCAGGCTGTCGAGCTTGCGACGATGCACCTGTACCACCCTGAAAGTCGGCGTAGGGCCGCCCCAAGCCGACGTCCCCCCTGTGGGGGGCAGCGAGCCGGGGTTGCGAGCGTGGGGGGGCAATAAAGTCGGCGCAGGGCCGCCCCAAGCCGACGCCCCCCCTGTGGGGGGCAGCGAGCCGGGGTTGTGACCGAAGGAAATCCCCGTGGGACGAGCGTGGGGGGGCAATAAAGTCGGCGCTGGCGGGACGGCGTCAGCGGTTCCCGCCGCGTACCTGGGCGCGGTGGCGCAGGCCTTTCCTGCCGGCCTGGCCAGCAGCCAGAGGCCGGCGAGGATGCTCGCCCCGCCGATCACCGCGTTGCCCCAGGTTCCACCCAGCGCCTGCGCCAGTCCGAGTCCAACGGCGCCCGCCAGCGCAGCGAGGATGGTGTAGGTGGTGACGCGGCCGGCGAGGAACACGCCGGTATGCAGGAAAGCCTCGCGCTGCCCGCTGGCGCGCCCGAGCGCCCAGGTGCCCATGAACGGCAGGCAGGTGACGGTGCAGGCCGTCAGGCCCATCGAGACGCCGAGCAACCAGACGGTCGCCAGCGTCACCTGACCGGCGGCGAGTTCTTCAAGCATCCGCCGTGCCTGACGCTGGCTTGGCAGCGTTCCTCACGAACTTCAACGGCTTCACCGTGCCATCCGGCAACTCGCCCTTGACGCGGTTCTTGTAATACTCGCGGCTCGACGCGAACAGCGCGAACGGCCCCCACTTGAGCTTGATGATGCCGTCCTGCGGACAGTATTCGGCGCAGCGGCCGCAGAGGGTGCAGTCCTCGTGGTAGGCCTTGCGGCCTTCCTCCCTGGATATTTCGGGAATGTCCATGGGGCAGGCGTCGGTGCAGATGTGGCAGGTGCCGCAGTTGGCGCGCGTCGGCTTGGCCAGCCGCATGGGCGAGAGCCGCTGGAATACGGCATTGAAGGCCAGCAGCGGACAGATGCGGCAGAACGGCTGGCGGATGGCCAGCCCGCCGACGATCATGAAGCCGATCAGCAGGTTGGCGATGGCGCCGAGACCAAAGCTCACGTTGTCGTTGACCCGCAGAGCCAGTTGCTCGGTGTTGCCGGTGAGCAGCGTGGTCGCCACGCGCGAGGGGCAGATGTCGCAGAAAGGATTGCCCATCGAATGGGGCGTGACGCCGAGGCCGGTCGTCAATGGCAGCAGGAATACCAGCCCGAGCAGGATCAGCCACTTCACCGGCCGTACCCGCTTGACATCGCCCAGATCAGTCGCCTCGACCCGGTGCAAGCCGATGCCAAAGCGGCGACCGATCTTGCCGACGATTTCCTGCAAGGTGCCGAGCGGGCAGACCCAGCCGCAGAACATCTTGCCGATGACGAAGAAGAAGGCGAAGAAGGCCACGAAGGACATCAGCAGCGGCAGCACCATGCCGAAAGTCAGCTGTTGCGCCCGCACGATGCCTTCGCCGATGCGGTGGTGGATGATGTGCTGGGTAGGAATCAGCACACAGTAGCCGCCGTTCATCTGGTCGTAGGCGCAGGACAGTGCCGGCAGGTTGTTCGATATCTTGTCGGCCATGTAGGTGCCGACGAAGACGCTGCCATAAACGGTGACGAACAGCATGACCAGTTGCACCACGAGGCGGAAACGGCCAAGGGTCGGGAACAGTGACTTAAGCATTCTTCGATTCTCCTTGCGCACCGTTGCGACGGCGCAGCAGCGGCGTCGCCGCCAGCATGCCGATCAGGCCGAAGGCGGCGCCCCAGCCCAGACTCCTGTTCCGGTCGCCGTCCTCGCCGTAGCTGAGGTTGAAGGCGGTGAGATAGCGCTTGCCATCTGCATCCTTTTCGGCAGACAGCACGAACTTGCCGTAGCGCCGGCCGTGGCCGGCGTGCTCGCCATCCTCTTTCGCCGGCTTGAAGTCGCGCGGGAACAGCACCGTGGCGAAGCCGGCAGCATCGGTGACGAAACTGTTGCGGGAGCCGAACTCGGTTTCCAGCGTCAGCGGTTGGCTGGCCAGTGGCTGCCCGTTGAAGCGCACCAGAAAACGCCACTTCTCGCTTTCGCGGTAGCGGCCGTGCTCGCGCGGCAAGGGATCGGGCACGATCTCCAGTTCGTGCTTCGGCGCTTTCAGCAGTTCCTTCGGCGAATCGCCGGGATTGCCGAAATACCAGGCCGTCGAGGCGACCTTCACCGCCCCGGGTGTTTCCTCGCGCGCGACGACCCAGTGGTAGTTGCCGATCTGCGGCGTGGCCGGGGCAATCTTCACGCCCTCGGGAGAAACCGGATACGCGACCTTGCGCCGCTCGGCAGGACCTTCCGCCGCAAACACCGTGACTGTTTCGGCAGTAATGCCGCGCGGCTGAAGCAGAGCCTGGGCGCGCTCGCCGCGCGGGTTTCTGCCGGGCAGCAGCAGGGGCTGCTGCGTCCAGGCACGGTCAGCAGGAGGACGGCGGCTCTCGGTGGCTGGGGCGCCGGCCCCGGCGGGAGCCGCCGCATGATGCTCGTGCTGCGCCCATGCCGGGGCAAGCGTGCCGGCGACGAGCAGGAAAAGCAAAGTTCTTTTCATCGTCTTCCCATCCTCAGAAGGTCGCGGAAATGCCGGCTATCCAGCTACGCGGCTTGCCAACGACGATGGATAGATCCTCGCTGTTGTAAACATTGTCATAGGTGCCGGTCAGGTAGTCGGATGCGTCGTTGGTGCCGCGCGCGGCCGACCAGTAGCGCTTGTCGAACAGGTTGTTAACCCGCGCGAACAGCGACCACTTGGCACCCATGAAGCCGGTTTCGCGAAAGTCGTAGTTGGCCGACAGATTGAACAGCGTGCGGCCGGACCATTTTTCCTGGTTGATCTCGTCGGCCCATGACCAGGAGCGCGTGTCGGCTTCCAGCGCGAGCCGGAAA
Organism: Rhodocyclaceae bacterium; assembly: GCA_030682175.1. GTDB lineage: Bacteria > Pseudomonadota > Gammaproteobacteria > Burkholderiales > Rhodocyclaceae > Sulfuricystis. The sequence goes on along the minus strand of JAUXOM010000006.1, from coordinate 14,673 downwards.
TCGTCGTTTGGCTGCCAGCCGAAGGTCAGGTTGAGCTGATGACGCGGCACGCGTGGCACCTCGTTGCCGGTGTTGTTATAGGCGACGATAGTTGGCGCGGGAATGTACGGGTTGCCGAGCGTCAGGCCGAAGTTGTCGTAGTCGGTGAATTTGGCCTGGATGTAGCTATAGGCGGCGTCGAAGGTGAAGGTGCGCTTGCGGTCCGTCTTGAGCGAGAGCTCGAAGCCACGGTTGCGCACGCCGCCGATGTTGTCGTACATCTGTGGCGCGCCCGCCGTGCTGGCGCTGTATTGGCCAGTGGTGGCGAGAATGAAGTCCTTGCGGTCGATCTGGAAGATGGCGGTCTCGACGTCGGTCGCCACGCCGGCGATTACGGTCCTGGTGCGCAGGCCGAACTCAAGGTTCAGCGCTTTTTCCGGCTTCAGGTTTTCGTTGTTGAGCGTCTTGCCGCCGGTGGGCGAGAGACTGCCGTTGTAGAGCTGATCGGCGGTCGGCGCCCTGAAGCTGCTGGAGAGGTTGCCGAACAGGTCGAAGCCCTGGGCGACCGCATAGTTTGCGCCGGTGCGCCAGGAGGCGACGTTAAAGGACTTGTTCTTCTTGAAGGGGGCTGCGACTTGGTTGGTGGAGCCTGAGGAGAAGTCGAGCTTGATGTTGTCGTGGCGCCCGTTGAGCGTGAGCGTCCATTGCGGCGCGGGGATGAACTTGAATTCGCCATAAAGCGCATTGACCGCCTCGTCGGTGCTGTTATCGGTCAGCACCGTGCCGGCGGCGACGAAGTTTGCTGGCGCGCAAGTGTAGGGAAACGAAAAGTCGATGCGTGTGCAGTAATCGACCTTGGCCGAGTTGTCATTCCGGTAGGTGTTGCGCCGGATATCGAGCCCGCCCAGCCAACCCATGTTGCCGGCGTTGGCGCGCCATTCGGCCTTGAAGCCACGCTGCACCTGATCGTAATCGTTCAAGGTCGTGTAAAGATCTTGCGCGCCCGGCGTGGAATCGCTGATCGACTGGCCGTTGGCGGCGACCCGCTGCGGCGAAGACCAGTAGGCCGTCTGGTCCCGATATTCGTAGAGGGTCGCGAGGATGTTGCTGTTCGGTGTCAGATCGTTGGCGTACGTCAGGTTGAACTTCTGCAGGCTCACGTCATACATGCGCGTGAAGTCGCGGCCGATTTCGCCTGTGGGGTCGAGCTTGGCCTGCGTGGCACCCTTGACCGAGCCATGCTTGTCCTTGGTACGGTCCGATTTCTCGAAACCGAAGGTCAGGTCGGACGTATCAGAGAGATAGAAGCGCAGGTTGCCATCGATGTTGTCGGTCGCGTAGGCCGACTGCCAGTAGTAATCGTCGCCGGAACGATGCGTGGCCTGTAGGTGGCCGCTGCCCCAGTCACCGGCAAAACCCGCACGCACCAACTGACGGTTGTAGCCCCAGGCACCCGCGTCGGCGGAAACCGTGACGCCCTTGTATTTCGCACCGCGCTTGGTGGTGATGATGACCGCACCCGTGAGCGCGTCGTCCCCGAACAGGTAGGAGGCACCGCCCTTGATGACCTTGATCGATTCGATGTTATCGAGGTCGATGTTGACCTTGCCGGTGCGCTCGAACACCGGCACACCATCGATGACGATGGCCACGCCGGGCTTTTCGCCCATGTAGCGCTGGTTCTCGATGCCGCGCAGCTTGATCTTGATCTCGTCGCCGGAGGACAGGTCGGCGGTGACGCCCGGTATCGAGCGCAGGATCTCGATCATGTTTTCCGGGCGTTTTTCATCGACGCTCCGACCGCTGATCTCGTGCATGGTGGCGGGTTCGCCGCGCTTGCCGGTAAACCGGTCATCGATGGTGGTCGAGGTAACGACCACTTCCTGCAGCAGAGTGTCCTGGCCAAATGCCAAAGCTGCCGGAAATGCCAGCAGTGCCGCGATGAGTCGCCAGCGGGGGATGTTGCGATTGCTGAAATGCATGGGTAGATATCCTCAAGGTAGCCGAATGTCATTGGCCCGAAAAATACTGCGCAGTGCGCCAGGCAAGACCCTGCTGATACTAAGGCGATGCAAACCATGGGATCTGTGACGAAACGCCACATGTGACGATCTGTCGCGCGACATGATGTCGCGCACGGTCAGCGATTGCCGTGCCGGTTGATGCGCGTCAAGGCGGCGGAGAATTTCCTTCAGTCACGCCGATCTTTTCAGGCAACTGCGACCGAAAAGTACGCAAACGGGTGCGACCTTATGCCGCAGCCGCATTCCGTTTCGCCGCGCCTAATATCGTTACCTGGTTTTCAATCCTCGAAGGAGATCGTCATGGATCGTCGTGAAGCACTGAAATTGTCCCTGCTTGCCGGTGCCGGACTTGTTGTCGGCACCCTCCCGGCCCACGCCGCAGAATGTCCGGGCGACGGCACGCCATTGCAGTTCCTGCCCAAGCAGGCAGCGGATCCGCAGGCGCATGAAAATGACATTGCGAAATATCCGAAGTGCCCCTATTGCGGCATGGACCGCAAGCAGTTCCATCACTCGCGCATGCTGGTCCATTACGCTGACAACCTCGCCGACGGCACCTGTTCGATCCACTGTGCCGCCATCAGCCTCTCGCTCAATATCGACCGGGAGCCCAAGGCGATCTGGGTGGGCGACAATGCCGCGGCCAGCGAGGTGAAGCCGCTGGTTGAAGTCGACAAGGCGAGCTTCCTCGTCGGTTCGTCGCTCAAGGGCGTGATGACCAAGCGCAGCAAGGTCGCCTATGGCACTGCCGAAGCAGCCACGGCGTCCCGGCTGGCCAACGGCGGTGAGCTGGCCAATTTCGACCAGGCGCTGCTGGCCGCCTATACCGACATGTCGCAGGACGTCAGCATGATCCGCAAGAATCGCGCCGAACGGCGCAAGCGCATGATGGAGCAACCAGGCCGGCCGGCAGAGCACAAGTCGTGATGCTGCCGGGTGTGCGTTATCTTCTCGCGTCTGTCCTTGCGGTCTGGATCGGGTTGGCCTCCGCCCAGACGCTGGTTACACCCAAGCCGGGAGCGCGCGACCTCTGCCCGGTCTGCGGCATGCTGGTGTCGAAATACCCGAACTGGGTGGCGACGGTGCTTTACCGGGATGGCCATGCGCACCATTTCGATGGCGCCAAGGACATGTTCAAGTATCTGGCCGATTTGCAAAAATATGCGCCGGGTCATCGTCGCGAGGACATCGTGGCGATTGCCGTCACCGATTATTACAACCTGCAGAAGGTCGATGCGAAACAGGCTTTCTATGTCATCGGCTCGGATGTGCTGGGGCCGATGGGCCACGAATTCATTCCCCTGGCTAGCCGTAGCGACGCCGCGGATTTTCTGCGGGAGCACAAGGGCAGGAAAGTCCTTCGCTTCGCTGAGGTGACGCCCGATTTGCCGGCCCGCATTGACGACGGGAAGTTCTGAGCGCCGCAGCGCCGTTATTTCAGGATAATCTCCCTCCGTGACATCCAACACGATCCGGAGCGGGGACGGCGCCCAAACCCTGGCCAGCTTGCATCGTCTGATCGCAGCCCGCTGGGTCGTGTTGGCTTTGGCCGCGGTCGTCATTCTCCTCGCCCCGGCCCTCCTGGCCATTCCGCTGGCGGCGCTGCCCTTGCTCGCCATTGTCGCCGTTGCTGTCCTGTTCAACGGCATTGCGTGGCTGCGCTTCCGTTCCAGCGTCACGGCCAGTGCCGCCGAGTTGTTCCGACAGATCTGCCTGGACCTCGCGACACTCGCCGCCCTGATGTTCTTTAGCGGCGGCGCCACCAACCCGCTGATATCGCTGTTGCTGCCGTCTGTCGCCTTCGCCGCGCTGAGCCTGCCTGGCGGCTACGTTGTCCTTGTCGCCGGGCTGGCCATTGCCGCCTACTCGGTACTGATGCTTGCCTTCGTGCCCTTGCCCATCGAGAGCGCCGGCCGCGCCGCGCAATTGCACCTGTCCGGCATGTGGTTGACCTTCGTCGTTTCGGCGGCGCTGATTGCCTGGTTCATCCTGCGCATGATGGCAACCATCCGCCAGCGCGATGCCGAACTTGCAGCTGCCAGCGAGCGGGCGTTGCGCGACCAGCACCTCGTCGCCCTCGGCACATTGGCGGCGGGCGCCGCGCACGAACTGGGCACGCCCTTGGCCACCATGGCCGTGATTGCCGGCGAACTGGAACATGACCAGACGCTGAGCGCAGCGGCGCATGCCGACATCGGCATACTGCGCGGCCAGATAGCGGCCTGCAAGACCATCCTTACCGGTCTGACCGAGCGGGCCGGCGTCCGGCGGCTCGAAGCCGCCGCTGCCGTGGCGATCGACGTCTGGGCCGAGGCCCTCCATCGGCGCTGGCGCCAACGGCAGACCCAATGCGCAAGCCGGATCGAAATTGCCGGACCGGCCCCGGCCCCGGAAATCGTCGTCCTACCGACGCTGGAACAAGGCGTGATCAACCTGCTCGACAATGCCGCTCGGGCTGGATGTGGCGAGATCGTGCTGGCCGTGCGTTGGGACGCCGCGACGCTGGTGATCGAAGTGCGCGATCGGGGTCCCGGTTTTTCGGCTGAAGTGTTGCTTCAGGCCGGGCGGACGCCCTTTCCGGCCCATGCGGGTGGCAGCGGCATCGGCCTGTTGCTGGCGCAGAGCGTCATCGAGCGGCTGGGTGGGCGACTGGTGCTGGCCAACGCGGCGGATGGTGGCGGTATCGCGCGCATCGAATTGCCGCTGGATAAAATATGTCCATGAACGAACCGACCCTGATCATCGACGACGATGTCATCTTCAACGGTGTGCTGGTGCGCGCCTTTACGCGCCGCGGCATTCCCGCCCGCGGCGTCACTGGCGCGGACGCGGCGCGGGCCGTCATCCGGGATGCGGCGCCGCGGCGTGTCGTGCTCGACCTCAATCTCTCCGGCACTTCAGGGCTGGCGCTGATCCCGGAATTGCTCGCAGCGCATCCGGACTGTCGCATTGTCGTGCTCACCGGCTATGCCAGCATTGCCACCGCGGTCGATGCCATCAAGCTCGGCGCGGTGCAGTATCTGGCCAAGCCGGTGGAGGTCGACGCCATCCTCGCCGCCTTTGCCGAGACTACCCAGGAAATGGAAGCTGCGATTGCCGCCGAACCCATGTCGGTCAACCGACTGGAGTGGGAGCACATCCAGCGCGTGTTGCAGGCCCATGAGGGGAATATCTCGGCCACCGCGCGGGCCCTGCAGATGCATCGCCGCACCCTGCAGCGCAAGCTCGGCAAGCGGCCATCACGCAGCTAGGGTCGCGCCCGCCGGCTTACAGCAGCCCGCGTTCGGCGAAAGAGAGTGGCGGGGTGCTGCCGGCGACGATGAAGTGATCGACCAGCCGCACATCGACCAGCGCGAGTGCCTGCTTGAGGGTGCGGGTGAGCAGTTCGTCGGCGTGCGAGGGTTCCGCGACGCCCGAAGGATGGTTGTGGGCGAGGATGACGGCGGCGGCGTTGTGCGCCAGGGCTTTCTTGACGACTTCGCGCGGATAGACGCTGGCCTGCGTCAAGGTGCCGCGAAACAGTTCCTCGTCGGCGATCAGGCGGTTTTGCGCATCCAGCCAGAGGGCGATGAAGACCTCGTGTGGCAGCGGCGCGAGCCGCAGCCGCAGCCAGTCGCGCACCGCGCCGGGTGCGGCAAATGTGGTGCGTTCCTGCAGTTCCTCGCGCAGGCAGCGGCGGGCGAGTTCCAGCGTGGCGACCAGTTGTGCCGCCTTGGCCGGGCCGATGCCATTCACGGCGGTGAGTTCCTGGGGCGTCGCCGCCGCGAGGCGGGCAAGACTGTGGCCGAAATGGGCGAGCAGGGCGCGGGCGAGGTCCACTGCGCTCATGCCCCTGACACCGACGCGCAGGAAGATTGCCAGCAGTTCGGCGTCAGCCAGCGCGGTCGGGCCGAGTGCCAGCAGCCGCTCGCGCGGGCGCTGATCGTCTGGCCAGTCGGTGATTGCCATGGGTTAGAATCGTTTGCGTCAAAACCGCGATTCTATCTGCCATGAACGAAATGCAAGACAAGCGCATCGTGTTGGGCATCACCGGCGGCGTGGCGGCTTACAAAGCCGCTGAGCTGGCGCGATTGCTCGGCAAGGCGGGGGCGCGGGTCGATGTCGTCATGACGGCGGCGGCCACGCGCTTCGTGGCGCCGCTGACGTTTCAGGCCTTGACCGGGCGTCCGGTATTCACCTCGCTGTGGGATGCACCGCAGGAAAATGGCATGGCGCACATCGACTTGTCGCGTGGGGCGGATGCGGTGCTGATTGCCCCGGCGACCGCCGATTTCATCGCCCGGCTGACCCATGGCCTGGCCGACGATCTGCTGGCGTCGCTTTGCCTGGCCCGCGATTGCCCGCTCCTGGTGGTGCCGGCGATGAACCGCCAGATGTGGGAACACCCGGCGACGGTACGCAACATGGCGCAGTTGCGCGCCGATGGCGTGAGCGTATTGGGCCCGGCCAGCGGGGCGCAGGCGTGCGGCGAGGTCGGGGAAGGGCGCATGCTCGAACCCGCCGAAATATTTGATGCCCTGCGCGCCTCGTTCCAGCCGAAATTGCTGGCCGGCAAACGCGTATTGCTGACGGCCGGGCCGACCTTCGAGGCGCTCGATCCGGTACGGGGCCTGACCAATTCAAGTTCGGGCAAGATGGGTTTCGCGCTGGCGCAGGCCTGCGCAGAAGTCGGCGCTGGCGTGACGGCGATTGCCGGCCCGGTGGCGCTGCCGACACCGGCCGGCGTGACGCGCGTCGATGTGCAAAGCGCGCTGGACATGCGCGAGGCGGTGTTCGCCACTGTGCCACAGACCGACATTTTCATCGCCGTGGCGGCGGTGGCCGATTACCGGCCCGCTGCCCCCGCCGCGCACAAGATCAAGAAGGGTGCGCAGACGCTGACGCTGGAACTGGTCGCCAATCCGGACATTCTGGCCGAGGTGGCGGCTCGTCCCGACGCGCCATTCTGCGTCGGCTTCGCCGCCGAAAGCCGCAACCTCGCCGAATACGCCGAGGGCAAGCGGCGCGCGAAGCAGCTGCCTCTGGTCGTCGGCAATCTCGTGCAGGACGGCTTGGGCGGCGATGCCAATGTCGTCACGCTGTTCGATGCCGCGGGTGCGCACCCCGTGCCCCCGGGCGACAAGCTCACCATAGCCCGCGCCATCGTGCGCCATATTGCGGAGATGCTGGATGCAAAAAATTGACGTACGGATTCTTGATCGGCGCCTGAAGGACAATCAGGGTGAAGCGGCCCCGCATTACGCCACGGCCGGTGCTGCCGGCATGGACCTGCGGGCCTGCATCGAGGCGCCGGTGCGCGTGCATCCGGGCGAGTCGATGCTGATTCCGGCGGGGATTGCCATTCACCTCGCCGACCCCGGCCTGGCGGCGATGATCCTGCCGCGCTCGGGGCTCGGCCACAAGCACGGCATCGTGCTGGGCAACCTGGTCGGGCTGATCGATTCGGACTACCAGGGCGAGATCTTCGTCTCGCTGTGGAATCGCGGCCACGAAGTGTTCCTGCTCAATCCGCTCGATCGCATCGCGCAACTGGTGGTGGTTCCGGTGTTGCAGGTCGGCTTCAACGTGGTCGAGCAATTTGCGGAAAGCAACCGCGGGGCCGGTGGTTTCGGCAGTAGCGGACGCAACTGAGGACACGGCTGAAAATAAAGCCCGAAAAAAATCCCGCCGTAGCGGGATTTCAAAAAAGTTAGCCATACCAACACTGCAGTCCCGGCGCCGGGCTGCCCCAAGCCGGGACGCCACGCGCCGCCAGGCGCAATCCGCACCGCTCACCGAGCAACGCGGCCCGTGATAAACGAGCGCAGCGAGCCACCGTCACCCCCTTTCACTGGAAGGGGGATGGGGGGCAGGGGCCTAATTACGTCGACATCTCGGTCAGGACGTTCTTGAGCCAGCTCTCGCCATAGGCCTTTTCAGTCTTGGCTATCGAGAAGTCAGCCGGTGAAACCGCCGAGGCGGTGATCTTGATCTTGCCGTTCACCACCTTGAAGACATGCGAAACGCTGACCGATTCGGTTTCGCTGACCGCGCTGTAGCAGGCATTGATCGCCGACAGTTCGGTGGTCGGCTTGTCGTTCATCAGCGCCACGATGTTGATCGCGCAGACCTTGGCTTGCGAGTTGGCCGAATAGCCGGACTTCGGCATCGCCCCGCCGTCGGAAGGCAGCAAGGTCGCATCGCCGAGGACGTGGATGTCCTTGTGGATGGTCGACTCGAAGGAGATCGCATCGACCGGGCACCAGCGCTTCTTGTCGTCCGTGAGCCCCGCGGCGACGGCAATGTTGCCGGCGCGCTGGGGCGGAATCACGTTGGCCACGGCGACCTCGTAATCGTCGAAGTTGTCGGCGACGACTATTTTTGCCTTGGTGTCGACCTTGGTGATCTGGCCGCCGACGTACGTGAAGATATCTTTGTAGTAGCTGTTCCAGGCCTTGGTGAACAAGCCTTTCTTCGAAACCACGTCGGGGTTGGCGTCGAGCATGATCAGCTTGGACTTCGGCTTGTGCTTCTTCAGATAGCTCGAAATCAGGCAGGCGCGCTCATATGGCCCGGGCGGGCAGCGGAAGGGCATCAGCGGCACGCCGATCACCACCGTGCCGCCATCCTTCATCGCCTGCAGCTGCTTGCGCAGCAGTGCTGATTGCGGGCCGGCCTTCCAGGCGTGCGGGAAGATCTCCGGTGTCCTGGCGTCATAACCTTCGATTTCATCGGTCATGAAGTCGATGCCGGGCGAGACGATCAGGCGGTCATAGGCGAGCCGGCCCTGGCTGGTGACCACCATCTTAGCGGCGGCGTCGATGGCCGTGGCATCGGCATGCAGCATCTTGATGCCGTGATTGGCGGCCAGCTTGTCGTACTTGATGGTCAGTGCCTTCATGTCCGGCATCAGGCCGGCGATGTAGAAGTTGGAAAACGGGCAGGAAACGAACTCCTTGTTGCGCTCGATCAGAACCACTTCGATCGACTTGTCGAGCATGCGCAAATATTTTGCGGCAATCGTGCCGCCATAGCCGCCACCGATGACGACAACGCGCCGGGCGCTGCCCTTGGGCATGATCTCGGCGGCGGAGCCGGCCGATACCGCCGGAGCTTTGCCCTGTGCGGCGGCATGACCGGCCAGTGCCAGGCCGGAAGCGCCCCCGAGCAACTTGATGAAGTTTCTACGATCTAATGTCATTGTGTGTTTTCCTTGTTCAAGAAATACGCCGAGCCGTCTCAAGTGTTTCTTGGCCCCTTGAGGGGAGAACGACGCGAAGCGGCGTTTTCGGGGTGGGCCTATTTCACGCTGGCGTAGAAGTGCAGCAGGGCGTCCAGTTCTTCCCTGGACAGCGGCTTGACCTTCTCGGCCATCTGTTCGGGCATCTTGCGTTCGCCGGTGAGGTACATCTCCATCTGCATCTGCAGATATGGCAGCCACTGGCTGGCCATCACCGGCGTGTCGTCCTTGCCTTCCTTGCCGTCCTCAAGGTGGCAGCGCGAGCAGTTTGCTTCCTGCAGCTCGGCGCCTTTTTTGACCTTGGCCTTGTCGAGCTTCTGGTTGGTGGCGTGGAATTTCTGCTTCGAGAAAAATTCGCCCATCGCCTCGAAATCGGCTTCGGTAAAGCCTTTTGCCAAGCGCCCCATGATGGTGGAGGTGCGCTCGCCGCTCTGGAATTTCTTCATCGCATCGACGATCGATTCCTTGGACTGACTGGCCAGGCTGGGCATCAGCAGGCCGGCGCTACCGCCGTTGGTGCCATGACAGCCGGCGCAGGCGAAAGAAATCATCTCGGGGGTCGGCGGCGTCTGGGCCGGGGTTTGGGCGAAGGCCGTTGCTGAAAGTGCCAGCGCGCCTGCCGCCAAGCTCCATCTACTCCATTTTCTCTTCATTGTTATCTCCTCCTGTGGGTGAAATGTTTAGCGCTTGGTGACGTTGTAGTGGGACTTCACGCCCTCCACGTTCTTGTCGAGGCCGAACTGATAGCCCAGCGAGACATAGTGGTAACGCGCCTCGGTGTAGTCCTCGTGAATCGCAAAGCCGAAGTTGTAAATCTTGTCGGCGGTGATGGCGTGGTCGCCCTTGCCGCCGCCGGCCAGCGTGCGCTCGAAGGTGACCACCCATTTGTTGCCTTCCTTGACGCCCGTCGCCTTGACCAGACCTTTGCCGCCTTCCATGACGCGCTGGTCGGCGACATAGCCATCGACCGGTTTTTCGCCCTTGCCGCTGCGATATTGCATGAGGTCGTAGAACTTGCCGCTGGCGAGGTCGGCACCCTTGACGTACTTGGTCTTCTTGTCGTCCTTGGCGTCCTTCATCGAGGGCAAGTCGTTGTGACAGGTCGCCCAGCAGCCGTTGAGTTCGGCGCCCTCGACCGTGCCGCCGCCGTCGAACAGCATTGTCAGCTTGACCTCATTTTTGGCGTCCATCTTGACCGTGCCCGTCTTCGGCGGCACCCACTCGAAGCGGAAGTAGATTTTGTTGCCGTCGTGCGCGGCCTTGAAGGTCGCCGGAATCCAGCCCACTTTGCCGGCGGGCGGCTTGGGTTCGAGCACCACCTTGGATTGGCCGACCGGCTTGCCGGCGACGATCTTGTCGCCGATCTCGTTGGCATCGCCCTCGTGGCACTTGGCGCAGGTGCGCTTCTTGTTGACGATGTCCGGTACGGCCGAGTGATCCGGCTTGTTCATCACCCATTCCAGACTGGCCTGGCCGGGGTAGAACAGCTTGATCTTGCGCTCGGTCACCTTGCTCCAGTCGGGGGCGGCGGCCATAACTGCGCCCGCGACAAAAACGCTGGCGGCAATGCCTGCGCTCGCGAGAACCCGGATTGTCTTTTTCATGCTGGTTTTCTCCTCTTGTTCGGTAAAAAAATCGTTCAGCCCGCCTTCTTCGCGGCTTCTTCTTCCTGCTCAAGCAGATGATGCAGGGGCTTGTGCGCGATGCCCTTGTGGCAGTCGATGCAGGTCTGGCCGTCCTCGATGGCGCTTTCGTGTTTGACCACGGAACGATCTTTCTGCTTGTCGGTATCCATCGTCGCGAAGTCGTGGCAGTTGCGGCATTCCTTCGAGTCCGAGGCTTTCATCTTTTCCCAGACGCGCTTTTTCATGGTGAGGCGATGCGCTTCGTATTTTTCCGGCGTATCGACGGTGCCGAGGATGTGGCCGACGATGTCGCGCGCCGCCATCAGTTTGGCGGTGGATTGGCGCGCGTAGTCATTGGGGCTCTTGCTGCTGGCGACGTGGCAATCGGCGCAATGCACGGTCGTGCCGCTACGGTTCTTGAAGTGCGCGGTTTGCTTGAGTTCCTCGTAGGGAATGGTCATCTCGTGGCACGAGATGCAAAACTCGGTGCGATTTGTCCACGCCATGCCGGTATTCAGGCCGCCCCAGATGATGATGCCGCCGACGATGCCGACGATGATGACGCGCGCCACCGGAAACCGGCACAGCGGAGCCGGCTGCTTGGCCTTGTCAGCGTCGGGTTGTTCTGGAGCGGGTGACTTGCTGTCGTTTTGCGCATCGGCCATCGTTCATGATTCCTTATCAATTTATAGGTTGGGCGCACGCACAAGCGGTGCGAAAGCAAGAGCCGGGCTACGAATCAATGCAGGATGGAAGATCGGCCGGGCGCAGCATCAACCTCATTTCGAAATGGCATGCGCCACCCGAAATCCTCCTCTTGCTCTTTTATTTTTAATACTTCGTTTGACGACATGATTCACTGAAATTGTCACAGAAACCTTGATCCATATCAACAACTTTAATGTGGTAATTCAATTAGATAATTAGCTAATGCTAATATGCAACCGCAATGCAAGGTCAATTTCCTGAATCAAGCGGCGTCCCGCCAGCGCCGATTTTTCCCGTGGCCATGAGACGTCGGCATGGCATTCCATTTCATACGGTAGTAGACTTTTCCGGCCGCATCCAGACCGGAAATACTGCATGACCGCGGATACGCAAACTGCTCGCCGGATTGTCGCCGTGCTGACCCGTGGTCCGGCCGGACGGTGCGAAGCATTCCGGAGCGGAGTGCGCGACCGGTCGGAGACCGTGGCTGCTCAGGCGCCACCGGCGGGAGTGGTACGCGAGAAGGGGCGGCGCGCATGACCGAAATCACCTTCACCGCGCTGATCTTCAACGCCGCCCTGTTGCTGGCGGTTGCCCAGCTGCTTGATCTGGCGGCGGCGAGTGGCAAGCGGGAAAGTCTGCGGCGCAGCCCGTGGCTGGTCGGTGTCGTGCTCGGCGGAATTGGCATCGGCGTCATGCTGGCACCGCTGACCTTGATGCCCGGCGTCATCTTCGATGTGCGTTCGGTGCTGCTGGCCATTACCGGCCTGTTCTTCGGCGCCATTCCCGCGGCCATCGCCATGGTAATGACGGCGGCCTATCGGCTGAGTCTCGGCGGCGCGGGTGCCTGGCCGGGTGTGGCGGTCATTCTCAGTTCCGGGCTGATCGGTCTGGCCTGGCGGCACTGGCGTCGGCCGGCGCTCGCCGCCATGGGCTGGCGCGAACTCTATCTGTTCGGCCTGCTGGTGCATCTGGTCATGATGGGGTGGATGCTGTCACTTTCGCTGGAGGTTTTCCTGCGCATCGGCTTGCCGGTCATGATCCTCCACCCGCTCTTGACGGTCGCGCTGGGCCTCCTGCTGTCCGTCCGCCTGGCGCGTCAGGACGCCGATCGCGCCTTGCAGGAAAGCGAGGCGCGCTATCACAGCCTGTTCGACAACGATCACACGGTGATGCTGCTCATCGATCCGGACAACGCTACCATCGTCTCCGCCAATCCGGCGGCCGCCCGATTTTATGGCTGGACCCGCGAGGAACTGCAGGGCATGCCGATGACGCGCATCAACACACTTTCTGCTGAAGAGCAGCAGCGGGCAATGCGGCGTGCGCGCGCGCGCCAGCAGGAATATTTTGAATTTCAGCACCGCCGGGCGGACGGCTCGATCCGCGATGTCGAGGTCTTCAGCGGGCCGATCGAGATTGCCGGCAGGCAGTACCTGTATTCCATCGTCCATGATGCGAGTGCGCGCCGGCAAGCCCAGATTGCCCTGCAGGAGAGCGAAACTCTCTTCCGCGCCACCTTCGACCAGGCGGCAATGGGCCTGGCGCGCGTGGCGCCGGATGGTGCCTGGCTCGATGTCAACCAGAAGCTCTGCGATATTGTCGGCTACACGCGGGAAGAACTGCTGGCCACCAACTTTCAGGCAATCACCCATCCCGATGACCTGAATAAGGACCTGGATTATGTGCGCCAGATGTTGGCCGGCGAGCGGCAGACCTTCAGCTTGGAAAAGCGCTATTTGCGCAAGTCGGGCGGGATCGTCTGGGTCAACCTCGGCGTGAATCTGGTGCGCGATGCAGCCGGCGAGCCGCTGTACTTCATTTCCGTCGTGGAAGACATCACCGAGCGGAAACGGCTGGGCGCCGAACTCGACCGGCACCGCCACCACCTCGAAGAACTCGTGCTGCTGCGCACCGCCGAACTGAGCACCGCCAAGACCCAGGCCGAAGCCGCCAACCGGGCCAAGAGTGCGTTCCTCGCCAACATGAGCCACGAGATCAGGACGCCGATGAACGCCATCCTCGGCCTCACCCACCTGTTGCGCCGCGCCGGCGCCGCGCCGGAGCAGGTCGGGCGGTTCGACAAGATCGACAGCGCCGGCCGGCACCTGCTCGCCATCATCAACGACATCCTCGACCTGTCGAAGATCGAAGCCGGCAAACTGCAACTGGAGCAAAGCGACTTTGCCCTCGCCACCGTCCTCGACCACGTCCGCTCGATGATTGCCGACAGCGCCCAGGCCAAGGGCCTGGTCATCGACATCGACATCGACGACGACCACGTGCCGCCGTGGCTCTCCGGCGACCCGACGCGGCTGCGCCAGGCCCTGCTCAACTATGCCGCCAACGCCGTCAAATTCACCGCACAGGGCCGCATCAGCCTGCGTGCCCGGCGACTCGAAGAGCAGGACGACACATTGCTGCTGCGCTTCGAAGTCGTGGATAGCGGCATCGGCATCGCCGCCGACAAGATCGAGCGGCTGTTCCATGCCTTCGAACAGGCCGACAGTTCGACCACCCGCCAATACGGCGGCACCGGCCTCGGCCTGGCCATCACCCGGCGGCTGGCGCAGATCATGGGTGGCACGGCCGGGGTAGACAGCACCCCGGGCGTCGGCAGCACCTTCTGGTTCACCGCCCGGCTGCGGCGCGGGCGCGGCATCATGCCGGCCTTGCCGGTGGCGGAGCCGGATGCCAGCGATGCCGAAACCCGGCTGCGGCGCGACTACGGCGGTGCCCGGATCCTGCTCGCCGAAGACAACCCGATCAACCGCGAAGTGGCGCTGGAACTGCTGCATGGCGTCGGGCTGGCGGTGGATGCCGTGGCCGACGGCCGCGCGGCGCTGGAGATGGCGCGGCACCAGCCCTATGCGCTGGTGCTGATGGATGTGCAGATGCCGCATCTGGACGGCCTGGAAGCCACGCGGGCGATCCGTGAACTGGGCGCCCTGCACCACTGGCAGGACACCCCCATCCTGGCGATGACGGCGAATGCCTTCGACGAGGATCGCCGCGCCTGCGCGGCGGCCGGCATGAACGACTTCATCACCAAGCCCGTCGAGCCGGCGGCGCTGTATGCGGCGCTCTACAAGTGGTTGCCGCTGCCCACCGCTCCCCC
>JAUXOM010000135.1 GCA_030682175.1 Rhodocyclaceae bacterium | reverse complement strand
TAAGGATTCGACCAGCGTATTCCATCAGGGACAGAAACTCACCTTCCACTCAAAGTCCGGATCTATGGCTGCAATCTTTACCTGCTTAACAACATCGAATGAAGGCTTGGCAAAATGGGGGCGACCATCTATGACGAATCTGGACTTGATCAGCATTTCCTTAATGACGTTTTCGCCGTAGAATCCCCCCCGCGTCCTGCCGGTTGGATGCAGTCTTTCGGCATTGACACACCCCCGATAGTCATTCGTTGCCTCGCCTGAGCCGGCCTCGCCCTTTTTTCAGGGCTTATGGGCGCGCAACAAGAACCGGAGTCCACTGTGAAATTCACCGATCTCGGGCTGGCGCCCGAACTGCTCAAGGCCGTGCATGACGCCGGCTATACCGATCCGACGCCCATTCAGGAACAAGCCATTCCGATCATCCTGGCTGGCCACGATGTCATGGGCGGCGCCCAGACCGGCACCGGCAAGACCGCCGGCTTCATCCTGCCGCTGCTGCACAAGCTGGCGCGCCATGCCAGCAGTTCGCCATCGCCCGCCCGTCACCCGGTACGCGCCCTGATCCTCACGCCGACCCGCGAACTGGCCATGCAGGTGCATGAGTCGGCCAAAACCTATGGCAAACACCTTGCGCTGCGCTCGGTCTGCATCTACGGCGGCGTGGACATGCGGGCGCAGATCGCCGAGTTGAAGGAAGGGCGCGAGATCGTCGTCGCCACGCCGGGACGACTGCTCGACCACGTCGAGCAAAAAACCGTCAGCTTCAACTCGGTCGAATTCCTCGTTCTCGACGAAGCCGACCGCATGCTCGACATGGGCTTCATCCCCGACATCAAGCGCATCCTCGCGCTGTTGCCGAAGACGCGCCAGAGCCTGCTGTTCTCGGCCACCTTCTCGGACGAGATCAAGCGGCTCGCCGACGTGATGCTGAAATCGCCGCAACTCATCGAGGTCGCCCGGCGCAACATGGTCTCCGAGACCATCACCCACCGCGTGTATCCGGTCGCCACCGATCGCAAGCGTTATCTGCTGAAGCAACTGCTGGAAGTGTCACCCGCGGCCCAGGCGCTGGTCTTCGTCGGCACCAAGTTCGGCACCAGCCGACTGGCGCTCTGGCTGGAACGCATGGGCATCAACGCCACGGCCATCCACGGCGACAAGACCCAGCAGGAACGCACCAAGGCACTCGAAGCCTTCAAGTCCGGCGAATCGCGCGTGCTGGTCGCCACCGATGTCGCCGCGCGCGGCCTCGACATCGACGACCTGCCGCTGGTCATCAATTACGAACTGCCGCGTGTCGCCGAAGACTATATCCATCGCATCGGCCGCACCGGCCGCGCCGGCAAGACCGGCGAGGCCGTTTCACTCGTCGCCCCCGAGGAAAAACCGCGCCTGACCGAAATCGAACGGCTGACCAAGTTCAAGATCGAGCAGGTCGTCGTGCCCGGCTTCGAACCGGGCTCGGTCGCACCGGCACATGAGCATGAACGCAGCGAACGCGGCCACGGTCACAAGCATGAACGCAAGGTCGGCCACGGGCCGAAAACGCCGCTGGACCGACTGCCTGCGCCCGCCAGCCATTTGCCCACGGTACCCACGGTACCCACGACACCCGCAGCGCCCAGAACACCCAGGACAACCCGGACGCCCAGGGCACAGATGATTGCCGCCGATGGTTTCGACTTTTCAAAGCCTTACGACGCACGTGAAACAACCGAAAGCAGCGCGGACAAACTCGCTGAAAAGTCGGCGCTGGCGCCACGGCGCCCACTGCGCCCGGTCGCCGCCCTGCTCGGCGGACTGGGCAAGAAGTAGCGTTCTCCCTGTCGCCATGGACAAGGCCGCATGGCAACTCGATGCGCGACCGGCCGGCGCCGATGAACTGTTAATAACTCTCGGTGGCCGCTGGTGCATGGCCGCGGCGCTGCCTTCCCCTGACAGCGTCACGCCCCGGCTTGCCGCCAACGTGCGGCGCGTCCGCTTCGACGCCACGGGGCTCACCGACTGGGACACGGGAATGCTGAGCTTCCTTGGCGGCATCCTGAAAACCTGCGCAGAGCGCGGCATCGCCGCCGATACGACCGACCTGCCACCAGGCGCGCAACGCCTCCTGACGATGGCGCTGACGGCGCCGGAACAACGGGTACCCGGCCGCAACAACGGTCCGACGGGCATCAGCGCACAGGTCGGCACGGCCATGATCGAATTCGTCCGCGGCATGCCGGCGATGCTCGCCTTCCTCGGCGAGATCGCGCAGTCACTGGGACGGCTGATGACCGGCCGCGCCCGCTTTCGCATGCGCGACCTCTGGCTGGAGATCGAGGAAGTCGGCCCGCGCGCGCTGCCCATCGTGTCGGTGATCAGTTTTCTCGTCGGCCTGATCCTCGCCTATCTCGGCGCCGACCAGTTGAAGCTGGTCGGCGCGCAGATCTTCATCGCCGACCTGGTGGCGATCGGCATGGTGCGCGAGGTCGGCGCGCTGATGACGGGCATCATCATCGCCGGCCGCACCGGCGCGTCCTTCGCTGCCCAGCTTGGCACCATGCAGGTCAATGAAGAGATCGACGCCTTCCGCACACTCGGCATCGCACCGGTGGATTTCCTGGTGCTGCCGCGCATCCTCGCGCTGATGCTGATGGTGCCGCTGCTGACGCTCTACGCCGGCTTCATCGGCATGCTCGCCGGACTGGTAGTGTCGGTGACCATCTTCGATATCGGCGTCTTCGAGTATTACACCGAGACACTGCGCGCACTCGAGCTCAAGCACTTCCTCGTCGGCCTGGCGAAGGGCAGCGTTTACGGCGCGATGATCGCCTTCGCCGGCTGCCTGCGCGGCTTGCAGTGCGGCCGCAGCGCCGAGGCCGTGGGCCACGCCGCCACTTCCGCGGTAGTCACCGCGATCCTGCTGATCACCATCGCGGCGTCCGTCATGACCATCGTTTTCTATCAACTGGGTATCTGACAATAATGGCCCCCCACGCTCGCAGAACCGGCTCGCTGCCCCCCACAGGGGGGCGCATGTCTCCTTGGGGCGGCCCGGCGGAAACATGAACGCCACACCACACATCGAAGCTCGCGATCTGGCCATGGGCTACGGCGATTTCGTCGTCCAGCGCGGCCTCGATTTCGTGGTGAACAAGGGCGACATCTTCGTGGTGATGGGCGGCAACGGCTGCGGCAAGACCACGCTGATGCGCGCGCTGGTCGGTCTGCAGCGCCCGCTCACGGGGTCGGTACTTTTCAGCGGCGAGGATTTCTGGAGCGCCGCCGAGGAAGACCGCGATCAACTCAAGCGCCGCATGGGCATTCTGTTCCAGGGCGGCGCGTTGTGGAGCTCGCTGACCCTGGCGGAAAATGTCGCCCTGCCCCTGCGCGAATACACGGCGCTGACCACGACGCAGATCGACTCGGTCGTCGCCTTCAAGCTCGCGCTGGTGGGGCTGGCCGGTTTCGAGGAGTTCTACCCCTCCGAGCTTTCCGGCGGCATGAAAAAACGCGCCGGGCTGGCGCGCGCCATGGCGCTCGATCCGGAGATCCTGGTGATCGACGAACCCTCCTCGGGTCTCGACCCGCTGACGGCGCGCCGCCTCGACGAGTTGATCGTCGAATTGCGCGACAGCCTCGGCACCACGGTGGTGGTGGTGACACACGATCTGGCCAGCATCCTGGCAATCGGCGACAATTCGATCTTTCTCGACGCCGACACGCATACCA
Source organism: Rhodocyclaceae bacterium (assembly GCA_030682175.1). Classification (GTDB taxonomy): domain Bacteria; phylum Pseudomonadota; class Gammaproteobacteria; order Burkholderiales; family Rhodocyclaceae; genus Sulfuricystis. Next base: position 1,306 of record JAUXOM010000135.1, on the reverse strand, counting down.
TGATCGCCACCGGCCATCCCCAGGACGCTCTAAAACATGGCGATCCCAAAGTGCGCCATTTCCTGACGCGCGGAGGCTCGGCATGAGCCGCAAGGCCAACCCCACGCTGATCGGCGCCTTCGTGCTGGGGGCGATTACGCTGGTTGTCATCGCCACGCTGCTGCTCGCCGGCGGCAACTGGTTTGGCGAGAAGCGCCAGCATGTGCTGTATTTCGAGGGTGCATCGCAGGGCTTGCAGGTCGGCGCGCCGGTGATGTTTCTCGGCGTCAAGGTCGGCACGGTCAAGCAGATCCAGCTCGGCCTGGACAATCAAGGCGGCCAGGAGCGCCACTTCATTGTCCCGGTAACCATCGAGGTGCTGCCGCACGTGGTGCGCGCACGCGATGGCGAACAGGTCGACCTGCGCGACAGCACCACCGTGCGCGAACTCGTGGAGCGCGGCCTGCGCGCACGGCTGCGCATGCAGAGCCTGCTCACCGGCCAGCTCTATGTCGACCTCGACTTCCACCCGGACAAGCCGGCTCACTTCGTCGCCCTCGATCCCGGTGTCAGCGAAATTCCCACCATCCCCACCGCCGTGCAGGAACTGAGCGCCAAGCTCGAAGGTTTCCCGATGGAGAAATTCCTCACCGATGTCGCGGCGATCAGCGGCGCGGTCCGCACGCTGATGACGGCAGAAGGTACCCAGGAACTGCCGCGCCGCCTGCAGGCGACACTGCGCCACCTCGAATCGCTCGCGCAGCGCCTTGATGCGCAGAGCGGGCCCATCCTCAAGGACGTGCGCCATGACCTTGCGGAGATCCGCAAGACCTTGGAGGCGGCCCAGACGGCACTGGCACGGCTCGAAACCGCTGCCGACCGCGTCGTCACTTTGGCCGACAAAGGCACGGAGATGGCCGGAAACATGACCCAAGCGAGCAACGAACTGGCCAAGGCGGCGCTGGCCGTGCACAACTTGGCCGAGCAGGACTCGCCGACCGTCTCCAACGTCAATGCCGCGCTCAAGGAGATCGCGCGCGCCGCCGCTGCGCTGCGACTGCTGGCCGAAACACTCGAACGACAGCCCGATGCAATCTATCGGGGCAAGCGCCCTTAATATCAAAACCAGGAGACAACATGAAACTCGTCCGTTACGGCAGCAAAGGCCGTGAAAAGCCCGGCCTCATCGACGCACAGGGCAAACTGCGCGATCTCTCCAGTCACTGCGCCACCATCGGCTGGGAAGAGCTCTCCCCCGCCGGACAGAAACGGCTGAGAGCCATCGACCCGGCCAGGCTGCCGCTGGTCAAGGGCAAGCCCCGTCTGG
>JAUXOM010000128.1 GCA_030682175.1 Rhodocyclaceae bacterium | reverse complement strand
CGTCAATCACCGTCCCCACCGTCCTGCTCGGCGGCGGCATGACCGTCGGTTCCGGGGGTTTGCTGCAGCCGACAATCAAGACTGCCAGCACAGCGGCAAGCGTCGTACTCAAAACAAGCGATCCATGGCGGGTTTTCATGTAAGCGTCCTCCGTACAGAAAGTTATGGGGCCATCCCCCTGGACGAAATCTTCCTCCATTTCGCCACGCTGCTCTGTACGCTAGCGCACGCCGGCCCTGCGCTTTTCAGAAAAAGTCGGCGTGACCGTAGGGAATCCCCGTGGGACTGGCGAGACGGCGCTAGCCGGCCCGCCGGACAAATACGGGCGGTGCTACGCAGTCAGTCGTACTTTCGTTCGTCGCTGATGACCTTGCCGTCATTGGGCAGGCTATCAACAAAGACCACCGCGCCACGCAACTTGGTCAGTTCGCGCAGCGAATCGGCAATCGCCGCGGCCAGCGCCGCATCGCCCGTGCCGGCGCTCACGCAACAGTGCAGGGTCATGGCATCGGAGCTGTCGGGGTTGGTCACCACCAGTCGCGCGCGGGAGAGTTGCGGATGGCGTTTCACCACCGCCGCGACCTGCTCGGGGTGCACGAACATGCCCTTGACCTTGGTGGTCTGATCGGCGCGCCCCAGCCAGCCCTTGATGCGCAGGTTGGTGCGGCCGCACGGCGAGGTGCCCGGCATGATGGCCGACAGATCGCCGGTACCAAAGCGCAGCAGCGGATAGTCGGCGCCGAGCAGGGTGACCACGACTTCGCCGACCTCGCCTGCGGGCAAAGGCTCGCCGCTGCCCGGGCGAACGATCTCGAGAATAATCTCTTCGTCGACAACCAAGCCTTCACGGGCGGGTGTTTCGTAGGCGATCAGCCCGAGGTCGGCGGTGGCATAGGCCTGGTAGCCATGGACGCCGCGCGCCAGCAAGGCTTCGCGCACCGGCGGCAGGAAAGCCTCGCCGGAGACCAGCGCCTTGGTCAGCGAGGGGATCTGCAGGCCAAGTGCATCGGCCTTCTCGAGCAGGATGCGCAGGAAGGATGGGGTGCCGACATAGGCATTGGGTTGCAGGTCGGCCATCGCCTGCACCTGTTGTTCGGTCTGGCCGACGCCGCCCGGAAAGACCGTGCAGCCGAGCGCCTGTGCGCCCGCCTCGAGCAACCAGCCGCCCGGCGTCATGTGATACGAAAAACTGTTATGCACCAGATCGCCAGGGCGAATACCAGCCGCATAGAGCGCCCGCGCGGTGCGCCAGTAGTCGGCGCTGCGCCCTTCGGGTTCGTAGATCGGCCCCGGCGAGGAAAACACCCGGCCGAGACGGCCCCAGCCTGATGCCGCCAGGCCGCCGAAGGGGCGCTGTTTTTTCTGCAAGTCGATCAGTTCATGCTTGCGCAGCACCGGCAGTTGCGCCAGTGCCGCGCGCGAGTTGATGCTGGCCGGATCGACTTCGCGCAGGGTGGCGGCGAAATACGCCGTGTTCGCCTTGGCATGGGCGACCTGCTGCGGCAGGCGCGCCAGCAACGCGGCCTCGCGCTCGGCCGGGGGGCGGGTTTCGAGGGAATCAAAGTGGTCATTCATCATTAAAACCTCATTCAAACCACGGCGAACACGATGGCACGACGCAATGCGCTATCAACCTAAAAACCTCAATTCGCACCACAGAGAGCACAGAGGACACGGAGCAACGGCGCAAGTACACAAAATTCAGGCACACCCAACGGGCGACATGCTCTTATTTCGTAACGCCTGGTTTTTCCTCCGTGATCACCGTGTCCTCCGTGGTGAACTGCTTTTTCCAGGATCAATCAAAGAGGCCGCACGACCTGTCTAAAGCGCCGTCCTGCCAGCGCCGACTTTCGGCGATTCAATAGGGATTTGTGCCGTGTCGCCGTGTTCGCCGTGGTGAAATGCTTTTCCAGGCATCACGCCAGCCAGCGCTTGCGCCTTCTGTAATGCTTGACCTCGCGGAAGCTCTTGCGACCGGCGGAGGACAGGCCGAGGTAGAACTCCTTGACGTCCTCGTTGTTGCGCAGGTCTTCGGCCTGGCCTTCCATGACGACGCGGCCGTTTTCGAGGATGTAGCCGAAATCGGCGTAGCGCAATGCCATGTTGGTGTTCTGTTCGGCCAGCAGGAAAGTCACGCCTTCCTTCTGATTCAGATCTTTCACGATGGAAAACACCTCGTCCACAATCTGCGGGGCAAGGCCCATCGAGGGCTCGTCGAGCAATACCATGCTCGGATTGGCCATCAGGGCGCGGCCGATGGCGGTCATCTGCTGCTCGCCCCCGGAGGTATAGGCAGACTGACTGGTGCGCCGGGTTTTCAGTCGCGGGAAATAGTTGTAAACCTTTTCCAGAGTCGCGGCCACCGCCGCCTTGCCGTCGGTGCGGGTGTACGACCCCGTGAGCAAGTTTTCTTCGATGGTCAGATGGCCGAAACAGTGGCGGCCCTCCATCACCTGGATGACGCCGCGCTTGACCAGATCGGCCGGCGTCAGCGCCTCGATGCGCTCGCCGCGCAACTCGATGGAACCCTTGGTGACCGCGCCGCGTTCGCCGGCAAGCAGGTTGCTGACCGCACGCAGGGTGGTGGTCTTGCCCGCGCCGTTGCCGCCCAGCAAGGCGACAATGCCGCGCTCGGGCACGGAAAACGACACGCCCTTCAGGACGAGGATCACGTGGTTGTAGATCACCTCGATGCTGTTGACGTTGAGGAGCAGGTTGGCGGTAGTCATGGGCGTTCTTCGCTTGTCGATGCTATCGGTTTCAGCTTGGGGGCCCGCCGCGGCGGACCCCGGACCGCTGATTCAGCTTATTGCTTGCACTGCTCGGGCGTGCGGGGAGTGATCTTCTTCTCTTCCGCATACTTCAGCGAGGCATGCATCACCATCGGACGAATGACTTTCTCGTCAGCCTGGTACCAGTCGGAGCTGAACTGCCACTTGCTGCCGTTCCAGGTATGCACACGCACCCAGCTCGAACCCATGTGATCGAGGCAGGAGGTCTGTACCGGTCGCATCACGCCGGCAAAGCCCATCGCATCGAGCTTCTGCTGGGTGAGGTCGAGGTTCTCCAGGCCCCAGCGCACTTGCTCGCCGGTCATGGTCTTGCCCTTGCCGTAGCGCTCCTGCGCCCGCTTGACGCCTTCGACGCCGAGCATGGCGGAAATCAGGCCGCGCATGTAGAGCACCGAACCAACCTCGTCCTTCGGGCCGGTGCCTTCATTCTTGGCGTGCAGCTTGGCCAGAATGTCCTTGACCACCTTGGCATCCGGCTCGGCGCCATGCTGCATCGCCAGCGCGTTGTAGCCCTTGGCGGCTTCACCGACGTCCTTCACGTCCGGTTCGGCACCCGCCCACCAGATGCCATACATCTTCTCGCGCGGATAGCCGGTGGCCTGGGCTTCCTTGAGCGCGGTGGAGTTCATCACGCCCCAGCCCCACAGCAGCACGTAATCCGGCCGGTTCTGGCGGATTTGCAGCCAGGTGGATTTCTGTTCGACGCCCGGATGGGCAACCGGCAGCAGCGACAGGTCGAAGCCATGCATCTTGGCGCGCTCCTGCAACAGCGGGATCGGCTCCTTGCCATACGGGCTGTCGTGATAAACCAGCGAGATTTTCTTGCCCTTCAGCTTGTCGAAGCCGCCTTCCTTCTTGGCGATGTGCTGGATGAGGACATCCGCGCCCACCCAGTAGGTGCCCAGCAGCGGGAAGTTCCAGGTAAACACCGCGCCGTTCGCGGATTCGCTGCGGCCGTAGCCGGCGGTGATCAGCGGAATCTTGTCTACCGGCGCCTTTTCGGTCAGCGCGAAGGTCGCGCCCGTGGACAGCGACTGGAACGCCGTCGCGCCGCCGCCCTTGTTCTTCAGCCGTTCATAGCACTCGACACTGCGGTCGGTGGCATAGCCGGTTTCGCATTCCTCGAAGGTGGCCTTGACGCCGTTGATGCCGCCAGTGGCGTTGACCAGCTTGATGTAGTCGACAAAGCCGTTGGCCCAGGGTGCGCCGTTCGGTGCATAGGCCCCTGTGCGATAGACCAGCACGGGGAAGAACTGCTCCTGGGCCTGCTTGCCCTTGGCCTGGGCATGGACCGGCGCTGTCAGGGTAAATGACAGGCCAATCGCCGCCAGTGAAGCGGCGAGTGCATATTTGCGCATGTTCATTGATCTCTCTCCTTTTATTGATGATGGTTATGGTGCTGCCTTGAAACACAAACATCCCTGCGCGTTCCCGTCAGTGCGGGAACGGCCACAGTCTGAGCTTCTCCTTGGCCGTCGACCACAGGCGGGCAATGCCGTGCGGTTCGACAATCAGGAAGAACACGATGAGCGCGCCGAAAATCATGATTTCGGCATGGGAGACGCCGGCGGTGGAAATCGACACCCCGACCAGATCACCCAGCCAGGGCAACATCTGGTTGAGGAAAATCGGCAGGATGACGATGAAGGCGGCGCCGAAGAAACTGCCCATGATCGAGCCGAGGCCGCCGATGATGACCATGAACAACAACTGGAAGGAACGGTCGAGCGAGAAGGCCGCCGGCTCCCAGGCGCCAAGGTGCACGAAACCCCACAGCCCGCCGGCCACGCCGAGGAAGAAGGAACTGACGGCAAAGGCCGACAATTTGGCGTACATCGGCCGGATGCCGATCACCTCGGCGGCAACGTCCATGTCGCGGATCGCCATCCACTGCCGGCCAATGGCGCCGCGCGTCATGTTTTTAGCTAGCAGGGCGAACACCACCAGGACAGCCAAGCAGAACAGATAGACATCCGTCGGCGATTTCAGATCCCAACCGAAGACGCTCAGGTTCGACACCGACACCGAGCCGGATGAAGAGTCGTTGGTGAACCACTTGATGCGCAGGAAGGCCCAGTCCCAGAAGAACTGCGCCGCCAGGGTAGCAACAGCGAGGTACAGGCCGCGCACCCGCAAGCTGGGTACGCCGAACACCACGCCAACCGCCGCCGAAGTCGCACCACCCAGAAGCAGGGCGGCCAGCAGGGGCATGTCATCCACGCGGACAAAGAAATTGTAGGCTGCGTAAGCACCCACTGCCATGAATGCCCCTGCACCCAGAGTGATCTGGCCACAATAGCCGACCAGCAAATTGACGCCCAATGCCGCCAGCGACAGGATCAGGAACGGGATCAGGATGGCGCGGAACAGGTATTCGTCGGCCAACAGCGGCACCGCAATGAATGCGAAGGCGAGGATGCCGAGAATCGCCCAGCGATCCTGGAGGATGGGGAAGATCTGCTGATCCGCCGCGTAGGAGGTCTTGAATTGACCGTTTTCCCTGTAAATCATAATTTAGCCCCACACCTCCCGGCCTCCCCTCGCGGGGAGGTGACTGTTGCTCGCTGCGCTCGTGAATTACAGGGCGCCATTGATTGACCTGTGAGCAGATTGCGCCTAACGGCGCGTGCCGCGTTTGCTTGGGACGGCCCGGCGCAAACGCTCAGATAATTTTTATCAAACACGATCAATGATTTTCTCCCCGAACAAGCCCTGCGGCCGGAACAGCAGGAACACCAGCGCCAGCATGTAAGCGAACCAGATTTCGATGCCACCACCCACCAGCGGCCCGAGATAGACCTCGGAAACCTTCTCGCCGACACCGATGATGAGACCGCCGATGATGGCACCCGGCACCGAGGTCAGGCCACCCAGGATGACCACTGGCAGGGCGCGCAGCGCCACCGTCACTAGGGAAAACTGCACGCCCAGCTTGGAGCCCCAGATGATGCCGGCCACCAGGGCAACAATGCCGGCCACGCACCAGACGATCACCCAGATGCGGTTCAGTGGAATGCCGATCGACTGCGCGGCCTGATGGTCGTCGGCCACGGCGCGCAGCGCGCGACCGGTGGCGGTCTTCTGGAAGAACAGCGCCAGCGCGGCCACCAGCAGGGCGGCCACCAGCGCGGCGATGAAGTCTTCCTTGTTGATCAGCAGGCCACCTTCGAAAACGCCCTGCAACACCATCACCGGTTCCTTCGGCATGCCGACATCGATCTTGTAGATGTCGCTGCCGAACACGGTCTGGCCGAGGCCATCAATGAAGTAGGCGATGCCCAGCGTCGCCATCAGCAGGGTGGCGCCTTCCTGGTTCACCAGATGGCGCAACACCAGCCGTTCGATCAACCAGGCCACCACGAACATCAGAAACGCCGCGATGATGAAGGCGAGGATGTTTGCCACCATCAGGTTTTCGACGCCGAGCCAACCGGGAATCCACTCGGAAAAGCGTGCCATCGCCAGCGCCGCGAACAGCACCATCGCGCCCTGGGCGAAGTTGAAGACGCCGGAGGCCTTGAAGATCAGCACGAATCCCAGCGCCACCAGCGAATACAGCATGCCGGTCATCAGGCCGCCAATCAATACTTCGAGAAAAAACCCCATGTCGTCGTGTCCTTTTCCGTCAGTGGCTGGCGCCGAGATAGGCGCTGATGACTTCGGGATTGCCGCGCACCTCGTCCGGCGAACCATCGCCAATTTTCTTGCCGTAGTCGAGCACCACGACGCGATCGGATACATCCATCACCACACCCATGTCGTGCTCGATCAGCACGATGGTGGTACCCATCTGATCATTGACGTCGAGGATGAAGCGGCTCATGTCCTGTTTTTCCTCGATGTTCATGCCGGCCATCGGCTCGTCGAGCAGCAGTATCTGCGGTTCCATCGCCAGCGCCCGCGCCAGGTCGACGCGCTTTTGCAGGCCGTACGGCAAGCGGCCCACCGGCGTCTTGCGGATGTGCTGGATTTCGAGAAAGTCGATGATTTCCTCGACCTTGGCACGATGCTCCAGCTCCTCGCGCCGGGCCGCTCCCATCCAGAACGCCTGCTGGAAGATGTTCGCCTTCATCTTCAGGTTGCGTCCGGTCATGATGTTGTCGAGCACGCTCATGCCCTTGAACAGCGCGATATTCTGGAAAGTGCGGGCAATCCCGGCGCAGGCGGCCTTGTAGGGATTCATCTGCCGGAAATGCTCGCCGCGCAGGATGATTTCGCCAGCCTGTGGCCGGTAAACGCCGTTGATGACATTGAGCATCGAGCTCTTGCCCGCGCCGTTGGGGCCGATGATGGCGCGAATTTCATGTTCGCGCACATCAAAGGAAATGTCGGTCAGGGCATTCACCCCGCCGAAGGAGAGGGAAACATTCTGGAGATCGAGGATGACCTCGCCGATTTGTCGGGTCATGCTGCCTCCGCCGGGCCGCCCCAAGGAGGCAGCAGTTCAGAAACCGGAAGCCGCGCCAGCGGCTGAACCAAAGTCACCCCCTTCCTCGGGAAGGGGGTTGGGGGGATGGGGGCCGCAGATTTCATCAAGCAGCCCTCCTGGAAACGGCAGGAAAGGTTTTCACGTCCCGGATCACCAGGTCGGCGGACACTTTGCCCTTGCGGCCGTCTTCGAACTTCACTTCCGTCTCGATGAACTGGGTCGCCTTGCCGGAATACAGCGCGTCGATCAGCACGGCATATTTCTCGGAGACGAAGTTGCGTCGCACTTTGCGCGTCCGCGTCAACTCGTCGTCGTCCGGATCGAGCTCCTTGTGCAGGATCAGGAAACGGTGGATCTGCGTATCCGCGACCATGGCGTCATGGGCAAGGTCGGCATTGACCTGCTCGATGCATTCCTGGATCAACTCATAGACCTCGGACTTGCCGGCAAGATCGTTATAACCAGAGTAGGGCATGCCGCGCCGTTCCGCCCAGTTGCCCACCGCACCGATGTCGATGTTGATGAAGGCGCAGGCCATATCGCGGTGATGGCCAAAGGCGACCGCTTCCTTGATGTAGGAAAAGAACTTGAGCTTGTTCTCGATGTAGTTGGGCGCAAACACCGCGCCGTTATTCAGCTTGCCGACATCCTTGGCGCGATCGATGATCTTCAGGTGGCCATCCTCGTCGATGAAACCAGCATCGCCGGTCATGAAGTAACCCTCGGCATTGATCGATTCGGCGGTGGCGTCGGGACGCTGGTAATACTCCTTCAGCAGCATCGGGCCCTTGACCAGGATTTCTCCGCTGTCGGCGATCTTGATTTCCACGCCCGGCGCCGGCAGGCCCACCGAGTCGAGCTTGATCTGGCCATCCGGTTGCAAACAGACATAGGCACAGGTTTCGGTCTGGCCATACAGCTGTTTCAGGTTGATGCCGATCGAACGATAGAAACGGAACAGGTCGGGGCCGATCGCGGCGCCCGCCGTGTAGGCGACGCGGATGCGGCTCATGCCGAGCACGTTCTTCAACGGGCCATAGACGAACAGATCACCCAGCGCGTAGAGGAGACGATCACGGCCGCCGACCGGCTTGCCATCGAGCACGTCGGCCCCGCAGCGCTTCGCCACGTCCATGAAATAGTGGAACATCTTGCGCTTCAAGGTACCGGCATCTTCCATGCGGATCATCACCTGCGTGAGCAGGTTTTCGAACACGCGCGGCGGAGCAAAATAATAGCTGGGACCGATCTCGCGCAGATCGGTCACCACGGTCTCGCTGGATTCCGGACAATTCACCGTAAAGCCCGCCACCAGCGCCTGGGCGTAGGAAAACAGGTTGTCGCCCACCCAGGCCATCGGCAGGTAGGAGAGGATTTCACCCGTTTCATCCAGCTTGTCAAAACTGCAACCGCCCCGCGCGGCGGCGATCAGCGCGCCGTGCGTCTGGCAGACGCCTTTCGGCTTGCCGGTGGTGCCGGAGGTGTACAGCATGATCGCCACATCGTCCGGACGACCGACGGCGATTTCCTGTTCGAGAAAGCTGGCGTGGGTCTTGTCGTAGGTTTTCCCGCCGGCAATCATGCCTTCAAGTTCGTGCAGGAATGGCTGCGTGTAATGGCGGAGGCCGCGCGGATCATCGTAAATGATGTGCAGCAGCTCCGGGCACTGGTCCTTCACCTCGAGCAGCTTGTCGACCTGTTCCTGATCCTCGACGATGGCGATGTGGATGCCGGCATCCTGCAGCACGAAGATCATTTCCTGGGCGACGGCATCCTGGTACATCGGCACGGGAATGCCGCCCAGCATCTGCGCGGCGCACATCGCCCAGTAGAGCCGTGGGCGGTTGTCGCCGATGATGGCCAGCCGGTCGCCGCGCTTGAAGCCGAGTTCGGCCAGGCCGCAGGCCATGCCACGCACCTCCTGCGCCGCCTCGGCCCAGGTCCAGCGTTGCCAGATGCCCAGATCCTTCTCGCGAATCGCCGGTCGGTCGGGACGCGTGCGGGCATGCGCCAGCAGCAGGCGCGGAAAAGTATCCAGTGCCGCGGGTACGCCAGCAGGCATGCTGTCTGCGGTCGATACAGCCATACGCAATTCTCCTCTTCCAACTTTCGTCGTATCCCCGGGTGATCCCGGGTGATCGCGTGCCAGACCACGATGACTATCTGTCGCCGGGTCGGCCAATTCCTTCTTGCTGCACAGACTTTAACCCCTGCAGCTGCATATAATTGTCGCATGGCAGACAATTCGTCCAAATCGCCGCCGACCACCCCCCTGACGCTTGATGCGGCGATTGCCCAGTCGCGCTGGGCGCGCGGCCTGTCGGCAGACGAACTGGCACAGGTACGCCAGGGCACGACCGAGCGGCACATCGATGCCGGCGGCTTCATCTGCCGCAAGGGCGAACCCGCCTCCTGCTGGATCGGCGTCATTGATGGTCTGGCGAAAATGTCCTCGGACTGGGTCACCGGCAAGACCGCCTCCTACGCCGGCATTCCCACCGGTGGCTGGTTCGGCGAAGGCTCGCTGATGAAGACCGAACTGCGCCGCTACGATGTCATCGCCCTGCGCAGCACCCGCGTCGCCTGCATGAAGCGCGAAACCTTCCACTGGCTGCTCGACCACAGCATCGCCTTCAACCACGCGATGATCGAGCAGATCAACGAGCGGCTCGGCCAGTTCATCGGCCTGCTGGAATCCGAACGCCTGCTTGACACCGATGCCCGCGTCGCGCGCTGCCTGTCCGCGATGTTCAACCCGGTGCTTTATCCGGGTCAGAATCCCCAGCTCAGCATCTCGCAGGAGGAAATCGGCAACCTGGCCGGGGTCTCGCGCCAGCGCGTCAATCGCTCGCTGAAGATTCTCGAAGATGCCGGCTTCCTGCACATCGAGTACGGCGGCCTGAAGATTCTCGATCTCGACGGCCTGCGCTCTTTTGGCGGCTGAGCGCTGCCAATCGCCGTCCCGCCAGCGCCGACTTTATGGCCCCCACGCTCGTAACCCCGACTCGCTGCCTCCTTGGGGCGGCCCGGCGGAGGCATGATGATTAACCCGCCCCGCCGCATTGAACTGCTCGCGCCCGCCCGCACTGCGGAGATTGGCCACGCGGCGATTTTGCATGGTGCGGATGCCGTCTATATCGGCGGCCCGGCCTTCGGCGCGCGACACAACGCGGGCAATGCCATGGGCGAGATCGCGCGTCTTGTCGACCATGCGCACCGCTTTCATGCACGCATCTATGTCACGCTCAACACCATTCTCGCCGACAGCGAACTGGAGCCGGCGCGGCGCCTGATCCAGGACTGTTACGACGCCGGCGTCGATGCCCTCATCGTCCAGGACATGGGCATCCTGGAGCTCGACCTGCCGCCCATCGACCTGCACGCTTCGACGCAGTGCGACATCCGCACGCCGGCCAAGGCGCGCTTCCTCGCCGCTGCCGGCTTTTCGCAGCTGGTGCTGGCGCGCGAACTCAGCCTGAAAGATATCGCCGCCGTGCGCGCCGCCGTGCCGGACGACATCGTCATCGAGCACTTCGTCCATGGCGCGCTGTGCGTGGCCTTTTCCGGCCAGTGCTACATCAGCCATGCCCAGACCGGCCGCAGCGCCAATCGCGGCGACTGTTCGCAGGCCTGCCGCCTGCCCTACACCTTGCAGGACAAGGAGGGCCGCGTCGTCGCCTTTGAAAAGCACCTGCTGTCGCTGAAGGACAACGACCAGAGCGCCAACCTGGCCGCATTGATCGACGCCGGCGTGCAGAGTTTCAAGATCGAAGGGCGCTACAAGGACGCGGCCTACGTCAAGAACATCACCGGCCACTATCGCCAGCTGCTCGACAAACTCTTCGGCGCACGTCCGGAACTCGCCCCGGCCTCCAGCGGCCGCACGCAATTGCTGTTCACCCCCAATCCCGACAAGACCTTTCACCGCGGCGCGACCGACTACTTCACCCACGGCCGCCAGGCCGATCCACAGCACATCGGCGCCTTCGACTCGCCCGGCTATGTCGGACTGCCGCTCGGCGAAGTGACAAAGACCGGCACCGATTTCTTTGACATCACCGCCAGCGAACCGCTCGCCAATGGCGACGGGCTGACCTGGCTGAACAAACGCACGGTGGTTGGCGTGCAGGCCAACCGCGTCGAGCAAGTGGCGGCGTCAAACTGGCGCATCTGGCCGAACGAAGCCCTGGCCAATCTGCCCGGACTGCGGGCCGGCACCCTGATCAGCCGCAACCGCGACCATACCTGGGAGCAGGCGCTTACCAAAGAATCCGCCAAGCGGCGCATCCCGCTCACTGCGTTATTTGCCGAGACCGACGACGGCTTCGCGCTGACCCTGCGCGATGGCGACGGCAGCCACGCCACCGCCGCCATCGCCAGCACCAAGCAGCCGGCCCGACAGGCGGAAGAAGCGGCTGCCAATCTGCGCACGCAACTCGGCCGACTGGGCAATACCGATTTCGTTCTGGATGAGCTGAGCATCGATTGCCGCCAGCCCTGGTTCGTGCCGAACTCAACGCTCAACCAACTACGCCGCGACGCGGTCGCGCAACTTGAAGCCGCCCGCCTGGCGGCGTATACGCGGATCTTGCGCCGCCCCGCCGGGCTGCCGCCGACGCCCTACCCGGAAACCTCGCTGAGCTACCTCGCCAACGTTTTTAACCAGGCGGCGCGGACCTTCTATGCAAAACACGGCGTTCAGCTGATCGAGGCCGCCTACGAAACGCACGAGGCAAGGGGCGAAGTCTCGCTGATGATCACCAAGCACTGCCTGCGCCACGCCTTCAACCTGTGCCCGCATCAGGCCAAGGGCGTGACCGGCGTGCAGGGGCAGGTGCGCGCCGAACCGATGACGCTGGTGAATGGCACCGAGCGACTGACGCTGCGCTTCGATTGCAAGGCCTGCGAGATGCACGTCGTCGGCCGGATCAAGAAACACGTCCTTGCCAGCCCGGCAGAGAACTTGGCCCCCTCCCCCCAGCCCCCGCCCGGGCGGGGGTGACGATGGTTCGCCGCGATGCGGCTCCGCGTCCCTGGCTACGCCATGCTTGAGGCGGCTCGGCGCATGGCCAGGGCCCCCTCCCCCCAACCCCCGCCCGGGCGGGGGTGACGAAGGTTCGCCGCGATGCGGCTCCGCGTCCCTGGCTACGCCATGCTTGAGGCGGCTTGGCGCATGGCTAGCTGATCATCGCGTAGTGATTTCGGTAGCGCGTTTCAACTTCTGCCCGAGCCGCCTGAATACGGCCAGAGATCGACGGGTAATTGTCGGCCAGCGCCTCGACGACAAGAATGTCCAGCAAGCCCCTGCCCGCCATCGCGCGCAGTTCGCCAAGCACCGCGCTTGAGTTACCCGGCTCCCGGTACGGTCTGCGTTCGGCCATGGCGACAGCAGTATCCGCCACGCCGAGCACTATGGCGCCGAGATCAAGGTCCGCCGTTTTGGCACCTCGGCAATAACCGCTGCCGTCGAGCCGTTCATGATGATGGCCCGCCCATTTGGCGACCTTCTCGAATCCGCGCACCCGCGACAGGATCTGATAGGAACAGTAAGCATGCTGGCGGATGACGGCATATTCCTCAGGCGTCAACTTTGCCGGCTTGCAAAAGATGGCATTGGGCACCACCAGTTTGCCGATGTCGTGGACGAGTCCGGCCAGTTCGAGTTGCTGCAGTTCCTTTTCCACGAGGCCCAGGACCTCCCCGATGCCGCAGGCACACGCGGCAACGCCCGTCGAGTGCGTCACCGTGAACCCCACGCGAAAATCGGTCATGTCCTTGAATACGCCGGCCAACGCGCGCGCCGCGGCGTGATCGAGGCTGACCGAACGCAGCAGGTTGCGTTTGCGCAATTGCTGGCCAAGGTCGCGCGCGACCAGTTCGAGCCAGAAACAGTCATTGCCCGAAACTTGATCGAAAAGGGCCACCACGTCGGCGTGGAGCAGCGTCCCGGCAAACTGGTGTACTGTTGCGCGCAATTCATCGACCTGCCGCAGGATGAAAGTATCACGCCGGATGGCCTGCTCAAGGTGATCCGCCAGGCAGACGATTTGCGCGCCAAGCACATCGAAATCGGCCAGACTCCGGCCGGCTTCCAGATGCTTCTTGATTGGCGTATGGTGCCATTCCACAATTGCCGCTGCCGGCACCAGCCAGCTCGCTTCGCGCAACAGCTTGCCGCCACGCAGGCAGTGCGGATCGAAGCGTTGATCCAGGCCGCTATGTACACCGATTTTCGCCTCGGGCGACAACGCGCCGATATCGTGCAGCAGCGCGGCGATGATCAAACGTTCGGTCTGCTCGAAATCCAGCCCGGCGGCACGCGCCAGTTCGGCTGCCACGAAGGCGGTGCGAATCTGGTGGTCGGCCAGCACTGTATCGGCAAGATCCATCGCCTCCGAAACGGAGAAGATCAGATCGGCAAAATTGGCCGTCAAATGGCGCCACATGAGCTAGTCCCGCAATTGGTGAAGCACGCTACCAGACCTTGCGTCCGAGCGCTCCCCGTCTTTCATTTTATCCTGCACGGCCAACTCGGCGGCAAGTTGCTGCGCGCCCCTCCCGCGGACGGCTACATCGAGCGCCGATACTGTCCGCCGACCTCATAAAGCGCCGCGCTGATCTGGCCGAGCGAGCAGACGCGCACGGCATCGACCAGCACGGCAAAAACATTGCCGTTGTCGATCACGGTCTGCTTGAGTCGCGCCAGCAGCGGCGCAGCGGCAGCGGCGTGACGCGCCTGAAACTCGCGCAGCCGCTTGATCTGGGACTGTTTTTCATCTTCGGTGGAACGCGCCAGCTCGATTTCGTGCGCCATGCCCGAACCATGCGGATTGAGAAAGGTGTTCACGCCGACCAGGGGATAGGAGCCATCGTGCTTGCGGTGTTCGTAATACAGCGACTCTTCCTGGATCTTGCCGCGCTGGTAGCCGGTTTCCATCGCGCCGAGCACGCCGCCGCGGTCGGCGATGGCTTCGAATTCCTTGAGCACCGCTTCTTCAACCAGATCGGTCAGCTCGTCGATGACGAAGGCCCCCTGGCTGGGGTTCTCGTTTTTGGCCAGGCCCCATTCGCGGTTGATGATGAGCTGGATGGCCATGGCGCGCCGCACCGATGCGTCGGTCGGCGTGGTGATCGCCTCGTCGTAGGCGTTGGTGTGCAGGCTGTTGCAGTTGTCGTAAATGGCAATGAGGGCCTGTAATGTCGTGCGGATGTCGTTGAAGTCCATTTCCTGGGCATGCAGGCTGCGCCCGGAGGTCTGCACGTGGTACTTGAGCTTCTGCGAACGCTCGTTGGCACCGTATTTGTTCTTCATCGCCACCGCCCAGATGCGCCGTGCGACACGGCCGATCACCGTATATTCGGCGTCCATGCCGTTGCTGAAAAAGAATGAAAGATTGGGCGCGAAGTCGTCGATGTGCATGCCGCGCGCCAGATAAGTCTCGACGTAGGTGAAGCCGTTGGCGAGCGTGAAGGCGAGCTGGGAAATCGGGTTGGCGCCGGCTTCCGCGATGTGATAACCGGAGATCGACACCGAATAGAAGTTCTTCACCTGGTTGTGCACAAAGAATTCCTGGATGTCGCCCATCATTTTCAATGCGAACTCGGTGGAGAAGATGCAGGTGTTCTGGCCCTGGTCCTCCTTGAGGATGTCGGCCTGCACCGTGCCACGCACGGAGGCGAGCACCCACTCGCGTATCTTCGCCGCCTCGTCCTCGGTCGGCTCTCGGCTGTTGTCGCGCGTGAATTTCGCCAGCTGCTGGTCGATGGCGGTATTGAAGAACATGGCCAGAATGATCGGTGCGGGGCCATTGATGGTCATCGACACGCTGGTGGCCGGGTCGCACAGGTCAAAGCCGTCGTAGAGCACCTTGAGGTCATCGAGCGTCGCGATGGAAACACCGGAGTTGCCGATCTTGCCGTAGATGTCCGGCCGCTCGTCGGGATCGCAGCCATACAGCGTCACCGAGTCGAAGGCGGTGGACAAACGCTTGGCCGGCATGCCCGCCGACACCTTCTTGAAGCGGCGGTTGGTGCGGAAGGCATCGCCCTCGCCGGCGAACATGCGCGTCGGGTCCTCGTTCTCGCGCTTGAAGGCGAACACGCCGGCGGTGAAGGGGAAACTGCCCGGCACGTTTTCCTTCATCAGATAGCGCAGGATTTCGCCTTCGTCGCCGAACCGGGGCAGCACCACCTTGCGCACCTTCGTGCCGGAAAGCGTCTCGTAGGTCAGGCTAGTGCGGATCTCCTTGTCGCGGATCTTCACCACATATTCGTCGCCGGCATAGGCTTGCCGCGTCGCCGGCCACAGGTCGAGCAATTTCTTTGCCTTGGGATCGAGCTGGCCATCCTTCCAGGCAATCAGCTCGTCAAAATCAGTGGCGGGTTTGCCGCAAGCGTCAAAGATACCCTTGGCCGCGCGCAGGCTCTGGCGCTCACGGGCAATGCTCACCTGTGCGTCCACATGCTGGTGATAGCCACGCACGCTTTCGGCGATCTCGGCGAGGTAACGGACCCGGCCCGCCGGCACGATGGCACGGCTTTGCGAGGACTGGCGCGTTGCCACAACGGGCAGCAGGCCGGGCTGCAGCTTGAGCCCGAGGGTTTGCAAGTGAGCGGCAATCGCCTGATACAGCGCGGTGATGCCATCGTCGTTGAAGCGGCTGGCCTGCGTGCCGAACACGGGCATCGCCTCGGCACTTTCGCCAAAACGCTCGTGGTTGCGCTGGTACTGCTTGCGCACATCGCGCAGCGCGTCGGCGGCGCCCTTGCGGTCGAACTTGTTGATGGCGACAAAATCGGCGAAGTCGAGCATGTCGATCTTTTCCAGTTGCGAGGCGGCGCCGAATTCCGGCGTCATCACATACAGGGAGGCATCGGCATGCGGCACGATGGCGGCGTCGCCCTGGCCAATGCCGGAAGTTTCGACGATCACCAGGTCGAAGCCGGCGAGCTTGCAGGCCGCGATTGCCTCGGGCAATGCGGCGGAAATTTCCTTGCCCGTATCGCGCGTCGCCAGCGAACGCATGAAGATGTTGGGGTGCTCGATGGCGTTCATGCGGATGCGGTCGCCCAGCAGCGCGCCGCCGGTTCTCTTCCGCGACGGGTCGATGGAGATGATGGCCATCCTGAGCGCATCGTCCTGGTCGAGACGGAAGCGGCGGATCAACTCGTCGGTGAGGCTCGACTTGCCCGCGCCGCCGGTGCCGGTGATTCCTAAAGTCGGCGTGACCGAAGGAAATCCCTTTTTCGGGACTGGTTGGACGGCGGCATTTTTGATGGCCTGCGCCAGAGAGCCGCCCGGATCGTTCTCCAGTTGCGTGATGGCCCGCGCCAGCACGCGATGATTCCCGCCGCGCAGATCGTCGATGGAAACGCTCGCCTTCAGATCGAAGTCGCTGTTGGCCACCACGTCGTTGATCATCCCCTGCAGGCCCATCGTCGCACCATCTTCCGGCGTATAGACGCGCGTCACGCCATAGGCATGCAGTTCGGCGATCTCCGCCGGCACGATGACCCCGCCGCCGCCGCCAAATACCTTGATGTCGCCACCGCCGCCCGCCTTCAGCAGGTCGATCATGTACTTGAAGAATTCGAGATGGCCGCCCTGGTAGGAGGTGATGGCGATGCCCTGCACATCTTCCTGCAACGCGGCATTGACGATTTCCTGCACCGAGCGGTTGTGGCCCAGATGGATCACCTCGGCCCCGGTCGCCTGCAAAATGCGCCGCATGATGTTGATCGAGGCGTCGTGGCCGTCGAACAGCGCGGCCGCCGTGACGAAACGGACCTTGTGCCTGGGCTTGTAAGCGGCAAGCTTGGTCGAAACGGAAAGATCGGTCATGGCCGTGTCTCTCGAAGGGCCGCCCCGAGGGAGCTCAGTTGGCAAATGAGGCCCCCCGTGGGGGCAGCGAACAAAGTGAGCGTGGGGGCCATAGTTACCTCCGGCAGAAATATAAGGCTAGGGAAACACTGATTAAGTCCGTCACACCGGCGTAGGCCGGTGTCCATGTGTCTGAAAGCACTGGATTCCGGCTTGCGCCGGAATGACGAATCCGGACTTGTTCAGCACTTCCCTAGGTTAGCGCAGGGGGACGATTTTGGCTGACGTTGACGTTGACGTCAACGTCAGACACGCATCCCTGTGCGCTCCGCTCGCCTCACACGCTGTTCGCGACCGCCCGTTTCAGCCGCCACTCTTCCACCAGCGCATAGAGTGCCGGGATCACTACCAGCGTCAGGATCGTCGAGGAGATCATGCCGCCGACCATCGGCGCGGCAATCCGGCGCATTACTTCCGAGCCCGTGCCGGTGCTCCACATGATCGGCAGCAGGCCGGCCATGATCGTCACCACGGTCATCATCTTCGGCCGCACGCGCTCCACCGCGCCTTCCATCACCGCCTTGTAGAGATCGGCGCTGTCGGGGCGCCGTCCCGCCAGCGCCGACTTTTGCTTCGCCGCCTCCCAGGCGTGATCGAGGTAGATCAGCATCACCACGCCGGTTTCGGCGGCCACGCCGGCCAGCGCGATGAAGCCGACCGCCACGGCCACCGATAGGTTGTAGCCGAGCAGATACATCAGCCAGACCCCGCCCACCAGCGCAAACGGCACCGAGATCATGACGATCACGCTCGGGACCACCCGCCTGAAGTTGAGATAGAGCAGCAGGAAGATCAGCAGCAGCGTGAACGGCACGACGATCTTGAGCCGTTCCAGCGCCCGCTCCATGTACTCGAACTGGCCGCTCCAGGTGACATAGCTCCCCTGCGGGAAAGTCACCTTGTCGGCCACCGCGCGCTTCGCCGCGGCGACATAGGAGCCGATGTCACGCTCGCGGATATCGACGTAGATATAGGCCGAGAGCAGTGAGTTCTCGGTGCGGATCGACGGCGCACCCTTGGCGATGCTCACTCGGGCCACCTGCCCGAGCGGCACCATCGCCGCCGCCGAGCCCATCTCGGCCATGATCGGCACCAGCACGTTGGCGGCGATCTTTGCAGGGTCATCGCGCAGTTCGCGCGGGTAGCGGATGGAAACCCCGAAACGCTCGCGGCCTTCGACCATGGTCGTCACCATCTCGCCGCCGAGCGCCGTGGCAATCACCTCCTGCAGGTCGCCGACGAGAATGCCATAACGCGCCAGCGCCGCGCGATCAGGCTCGATGTCGAGATACCAGCCGCCGGTGATGCGCTCCGCATAGGCCGAACTGGTGCCGGGCACCTCCTTGACCACGGCCTCGATGGCGCGCGCCAATTGCTCCATCTCTTCGAGATCCTTGCCGAATACCTTGATGCCGACCGGCGTACGAATGCCCGTGGACAGCATGTCGATGCGCGCCTTGATCGGCATCGTCCAGGAGTTGGCGATGCCGGGGAACTGCAGGGCCTGGTCCAGTTCGGCGATCAGTCCATCCACCGTCAGGCCGGGGCGCCATTCCTTTTCCGGTTTCAGGTTGATCACCGTCTCGAACATCTCGATCGGTGCCGGATCGGTCGCTGTCTGGGCGCGCCCGGCCTTGCCGATCACCGACGCCACCTCGGGAAAGCTCTTGATGATCTTGTTCTGCGTCTGCAGCAGTTCCGCCGCCTTGGTCACCGACATGGCGGGCAGGCCGGTCGGCATGTAGAACAGCGTGCCCTCGTTGAGCGTCGGCATGAATTCGCTGCCGAGTTTCATGGCCGGCCAGATGGCCGTCAACATGATGACGACGGTCAGCGCCAGCGTCGTCAGCTTCCAGCGCATCACCAGCGCGATCACCGGACGGTAGATCGTGACAAAGAAGCGATTCACCGGATTTTTCATCTCGGGCATGATGTTGCCGCGAATGAACAACAGCATCAGCACGGGCACCAGCGTCACCGACAGGGCGGCCGCGCCGGCCATCGCCAGGGTCTTGGTCCAGGCCAGCGGGGCGAACAGCCGGCCCTCCTGCGCCTCCAGCGTGAACACCGGCAGGAATGACACGGTGATGATCAGCAGGCTGAAAAACAGCGCCGGGCCGACTTCTTTACAGGCAGCAATCATCGCCTCGACGCGCTCGGCGTTGGCATGGCCAGGCTTCAATCTTTCCAGATGTTTGTGCGCATTCTCGACCATCACGATCGACGCGTCGATCATGGTGCCCAGCGCAATCGCGATGCCGGCCAGGCTCATGATGTTGGAATTCATGCCGAGCAGGCGCATGGCGATGAACGCAATCAGCACGCCCACCGGCAGGATGAGGATCGCCACCAGCGCCGAGCGCAGGTGCAGCAGGAAAATGAAGCAAACCGCCGCGATGATCAGGCTTTCCTCGATGAGGGTCGTCTTCAGCGTGTCGATGGCGCGTTCGATCAGTTCCGAACGGTCATAAACCGTTTCGATCGTCACGCCCGCCGGCAGACCGGGGGCAACCTCCTTGATCTTTTCCTTGATGTTGTCGATGACCTCGAGCGCGTTCTGGCCGTAGCGCGCCACGGCGATGCCGGAGACCACCTCGCCCTCGCCGTTCAGTTCGGCGATACCGCGCCGCTCGTCCGGGCCGAGCTCGACCCGGGCAATGTCGCGCAGCAGCACCGGCGTGCCCCCGCCTTGTCCACTGGTGGCTTTCACCACCAGCAGTTCGAGATCACTGCGCCCGCGCAGATAGCCGCGGCCGCGCACCATGTATTCGGTCTCGGCCAGTTCCACCACGCGCCCGCCGACGTCGCGGTTCGAGTTGCGGATGGCATTCGCCACCGTCATCAGCGACACGCCATAGGCGCGCAGCTTCACCGGGTCGACCGTCACCTGGTACTGCTGGACGAAACCACCGATGCTGGCCACCTCGGACACGCCATGCGCCTTGGTGATCTGGTAGCGCAAATACCAGTCCTGTAGCGTGCGCAGCTCGGCCAGCGTGTGGTTGGCGCCCTGCACCACATACTGATAGACCCAGCCGACACCGCTGGCATCCGGCCCGAGGCTGGGGGCCACGCCCGGCGGCAGGCGCCCGGCAACGGTACTGAGATATTCCAGCACCCTTGAGCGCGCCCAGTAGATGTCGGTGCCGTCCTCGAAGATCACATAGACGAAGGAGGCGCCAAAGAAGGAAAACCCGCGCACCACCTTGGATTTCGGCACCGCCAGCAGCGCCGTGGTCAGCGGATAGGTCACCTGATCCTCGACGACCTGCGGCGCCTGGCCCGGATAGTCCGCGTAAACGATGACCTGGACGTCCGACAGATCGGGCAGGGCATCGAGCGGCGTTTTCAGCACCGCAAAAACGCCGCCCATGATGATGAACAGCGTGGCGAGCAATACCAGCAGCTTGTTGCGCGCCGACCAATCAATGACTTGACTCAACATGTCATTTCACCTGTTTGTCGAGTTTAGTGATCACCCACTCGCCTGGCTTCCTTTCGACAAACTCGAAGTGGATGGCGCTTCCCGGCTTCACGTCGGCGAACAGCGCCGAATTGGCGGGTACGAATTCCATGGTCATGGCCGGCCACTTGAGGCTGGCGACCGGCTCGTGCGTCACCAGCACCGTACCGGTTTGGGCATCGACGGCGTCGAGCGTGCCGACGGCATGATGGCTGACGGTGGCCTGCGGCGCATCCTGCATGCCGCCTAGTGCCGCCTTGAGGTTGCTCTCCGAATCGATCAGGAAGTTGGCGGCAACCACCACCTGCTCGCCGGCCTTGACGCCCTCCCTGACCTCGACGTAATCGTCGCCGCGCAAGCCGAGCTTCACCTCGCGGGGTTCGAAACGACCTTCCTCCTTCTGCACCAGCACCGTCTGCCGCGTGCCGCTGTCGATGACCGCCGCGAGCGGCACGGCGACGACTGGCACCGTGTTGCCAGCGCCGACTTCCACGGCGGCATACATCGCCGGCTTCAGCAAGCCGCCCGGATTGGGCAGTTCGACGCGGATCGGCACCGTGCGCGTCACGGCATTGAGGGTCGGATAGATGTAGGCGATCTTGCCCGCGAACAGCTTGTCGGGATAAGCGGTGATCGCGACATTGACCTTCTGTCCCACCTTCAGCGCGCCAATGTCGCGCTCGAAGACGTCGGCCAGCACCCAGATACTGCTGATGTCGGCGATCTGGTAGAGCATCTCGCCCGGCATGAAGCGCATGCCGGCAATCGCCCTCTTCTCCAGCACAATGCCGCTCGCCGGTGCACGGAACGTCAAGGTGCGCCTGGCCTCGCCTCCTCCCGCCAGTCGCTCGATCTGTTCCGCCGAGATGTCCCAATTCCGCAATCGGGTCAGTGCCGCCTCGGCAATGCGCCGCATTGACGCCTGAGCTTCCGGAGAGGCATCCTTGAGCGCAACCAGACCCTGCGCCGCCACCTGATATTCGCGCTGCGCCGACACCAGTTCGGGGCTGTAAGCTTCGAAGAGCGGTTGGCCACGCCCCACCGGCTGTCCGGTGGAGTTGACGTGCAATTTTTCAATCCAGCCTTCGAATTTCGGGGAAATGGTGTGCAAGCGCCGCTCGTCAACCTCGATGCGTCCGGCCGCGCGTATCGGCCGCGACAATTCGCGCAGGCTCGCCGCCTCGACGCGCACGCCAAGCTTCTGCACCTTGGCGGTGCTGATTTTCACCTCGGTGCCGCCCGCGTCATCCTCGCCCTCATACACGGCGATGTAATCCATGCCCATCGAGTCCTTCTTGGGCGTCGGCGAGGTATCGGGCAGGCCCATCGGATTGCGGTAATACAGCAGTTTTTTCCCGCCCGGCGCGGCGGCGGCATCGGCACTCGCCGTCTCGCCAGCGCCGACTTTTGATTGGCCACCGGCCCAGTAGCCGGCAGCGGCGGCAATGGCCACCACCAGCGCAACAGCAACTATTTTTCCAGAGCTCACAGTTCTTCTCCGATCAATCGTTCGATTTCCGCCAGGCGCAGCTGCTGATCGCCGCGCGCCCTTATCAGGTCCTGCTGGGTGCGACGGATCTGCCGTTGCGCTTCCAGCACCATGAAGAACTCGGCCTTGCCCGTCTCATAGCCGGCAAGTGCCGATTGCAGCATCAGTTCGGCCTGCGGCAACAGGCTGGTGGTCGCCACCTTCTCGACCCGCTGCGCCGCTTCCAGGCCAGCCAGCGCCTCACCCAGTTCGGCCAGCGCCTGATTGAGCGTCGCGGCGCGACGCAATTTGGCCGCATCCAACATACGCTCGGACTCGCGTTCCTGAGCGCGCCGACTTTCCTGCTGCAGCGGGATGTTGATCTCCACCATGAATTCCCACTCGCTGACCCGCGAACGCGTCTGAATCGGCGACAGCCCCAGCATCACATCGGGATAACGATTGCGATAGGTGAGGTCGCGCTCCTTGTCGGCGGCTGTAATGCGCGCCCCGGCCATGGCCAGTTGCGGGTTGTTCGCCAGCAAGCGCGCCTCCAGCGCAGTGAAATCGAGAGTTGCGGCCGGCGGCATGGGCCGCAAAGTTTCCGGGGGGCGCAGTTTGATGTCGCTTGACGGACGACCCAGCAGGCTGCGCATGCGCGCGACGGCCTGTGCGCTCTCGCCCTCAAGCATGACCATGTCACTGTGCAGCATCGCCCGCTCGGTCTGGGCGCGAATCACATCCTGCTGCTGTGCCAGTCCGCTGGCATAGCGCGTCTGGGCAATGTCACCGAGGCGCTGCAGCAAATCGAGGTTTTCACCCATCAGGCGCAGGGTATGCAGATAGACATGATGCTGCGCATAGGTCTGCTTGATGCGCATGGCCAGTTCCGTCCACGTCGCCCGCACCTGACCTGCCGCGGCGTCGGCGCCGGCGGCGGCAACTTCGCGCCGCAGATCACGCTTGCCATACCAGGGCAGGGATTGCGTCAGCGTGTACTTCGTGCTGCCGACCCGCGCCGGCAGCACGCTGGGGCTGGCGCCGCTCATCTCGTTGGTGAAGTCGCGGAGTTCGAAGCGGAATCCCGGGTCGGGCAGGGCACCCGCCGGGCCCACACGCTCGGCCGCCGCAGCGGCTTCGAAGCGCATGGCGGCGAATTCCGGGTGTTGTTCGCGGGCAAAAACCAGCAGGCTCTCGACACTGCCACCGATGAGTTTTTCATCAGCGGGAATCGATCCCCCCCCGAAAACACTTGGGGCGGCCCGGCGCGTTTCCTGAGCAACGGCCGGCAGCCCGCCGGCGACGGCAAGCGCCGCCGCCAACAGCAGTGGCAGGGGCTTCATGACTACTTCTTCGCAGCTTCGATGCTGACGATGACGTAGTCGCCCTTGCTGTCCTCTTCGACGCGGAACAGCACCTTGTCGCCATCCTTTACCTTCTTGAGCATGGCCGCATCCTTGACCTTGAACATCATGGTCATCGGCGGCATGGACAGGTTTGCGATCGGACCATGCGCCAGCATGATGCGCTTGCTGGCCGCGTCGATTTTCTTGACCGTGCCCTCGGAGAGGGCGGCCTTGTCGGCAGCGTGAAGGGAAAGGGGCAGAACCAGACTCGCCGCCAGGGCAAACCGGGCGAACGCACGCAGAACAGCTTTCATGGAAAACCTCCGAAAAAAAACGAATGAGCGAACTGAAAGTTGGCGCTGGCGCCATGAAATCACCCGCAGGGTGACGGCGACCAGCGCGAAGAACCCGGCGTATGCCGGTCCTGTTTCAGCTCAAACGTCTGGGGGGATGCCGCGGAGGTTCGGCGATGTGATTACTGGCAACGGGCGCCGGTTTCCCGACCAGGGCGCTCGCCACGGGAGGCGGCAAAACCACGGCCGCGGAGGAAATGTAACTGGCACTGGCCAGGTGACACATTTCGCAATTGTCACAAGCCAGATCGCTGGAACCGGCGCCGCCTTCCGGACCGGCCGCATTGCCGGCATGCTCATGGCAATGTTCGGGGGACTGCAGCGCCGCAGCCTGCAGCGGCTGTTCCGCCGCATGGCGGCAGAACGGCATGGCCACCGCGGCTGCAGCTTGCAGGGGCAGCCACAGGGCCATCAGGATCAGCAGAAAGCTCTTGAAGCGACGCATGGTGCGGCCATTGTAGGAGTCAATCGGTGGTACCGCAAGTTCGTCAGGCGGCGCCACTCGCGAACGCGAGCAGGCAGACCGGCAAAATGCCGCGCCATTCCTGTCGGGGTGATTTCATTGTGAAAATCCTGCGTTTGCCATGGGGACGGATTCTACAAAAGGCATCCGAACGGGAAGCTGACCGACAAATTACATTTCCGTAAGCTTTGCAGTCCGCCCGCGCCGCTGGCGCAATATGGCGGCACGGGCAATATGGAGACGGGCATGAAAATTCTGGTTTGGAGGACGAACTCAAAACCGGGGACTACCTCAGGCAAGGCCTGATGGAGGCCGGGTTTGTCGTCGATCTGGCGCGCGACGGACTCGACGGCCTGCATCTGGCGCTGACCGAGGCCTATGCCCTGACCATCCTGGATATCATGCTGCCCGGCATCGACGGCTGGGCCGTGCTGCAGGGTATCCGCAAGGCCGGCAAAGACATGCCCGTACTGTTCCTGACCGCCCGCGACCATGTCGATAACCGGGTGCGCGGCCTGGAACAGGGGGCGGACGATTATCTGGTGAAGCCGTTCTCCTTCGCGGAACGGCTGGCCCGGGTGCGCATTCTCCTGCGGCGGAACAGCAAGGTTAAGGAAACCGAAATCCTGCAGATTGCCGACCTCGAACTCGATCTGTTGCGGCGCCGCGTGACCCGCTCCGGCCAGCGCATCGACCTGACCGCCAAGGAGTTCGCCCTGCTGGAACTGCTGTTGCGGCGCCAGGGCGAAGTGCTGCCGCGTTCGCTGATCGCCTCCCAGGTCTGGGACATGAATTTCGACAGCGACTCCAACGTGATCGAGGTCGCGGTGCGCCGCCTGCGCGCCAAAGTCGATGACGGCTTCGAACCCAGGCTAATCCGCACCGTGCGCGGCATGGGCTATGTCCTGGAGGTTGCGGAATGCGCATGAGCGGAAGGAAATCGCTCACCTTCCGCCTGACCCTGCTCTTCGCAGCAGCCTCGACGCTGGTATTGCTGATCTTGGGCCTGCTGATCGGCAATTCGGTCGAGCGGCATTTCGAGGAGCAGGATCTCGGAGTGTTGTCCGGGAAAATGCAATTGGCCCGACATATCTTGGGAAAAACCATTGCTCCCGAGCATTTGCCTCGCCTGTTCGACCGCTTCTATCGGGCGGACTCCTCGCGGCAAGGCGCCGGCGACGGCGTCGGGCTCGGTCTGGCGATCACCCGCTCAATATTGCGCGCCCATGGCGGGGATGCGAAGGTGCGCTCGGCGCACGGCTTGACCGCCTTCGAGTTGAACATCCCGACTTAACAGCTTTTCGGCAACCTGACCGAAAGGTAATCCGCCGGTCACCTTCCTGTCGGCATGCGTTTCCTAAGATGGCGTCAGCGTCGGACAAGCAATGTTCGGTGCAATCAAACCAATGTCACAAGGAGAATGAAAATGCTGAAAAAACTGTTGATGGTTGTTGCAACAAGCGCTCTTGCCTCCACCGCCTTCGCCGGCGATGCCGCCCGCACCGAAGCAAAGCAGGTGATCGATCTGAAGGACGGCACGACGCTCTACATCTTCAAGGACGGCAAAATGGCCATGGAGGACAAATTTGGCCGTACCATGCGCATGAAGAAAGATACGGTGATGGAAACAAAGGCCGGCCAGAAGATCATCATGCACGGCGACGAGGTCGCACGCCTCGATACCCTGCTCCGGCAAGGACATGAAGGAGGCTAAGCCGTACCGGACATAATAATGAAATGGCGCGGAGAAATCCGCGCCATTTTTTCGCCACTGCGCCTGGGGGTTCAGCTTTTCTGCGTTGACCCCACTCGGCCTGGCGCGTCCAGCGATTGTGGGACTACTCGGCGTTGATGCGTGCGATGTCGCCGCGCCGCCCTTCCTCGTCGAGCTTCGGCACCAGCGGGCTCATACTTACTCCTCATCTTCCTTCAGCTTGAAAGAAGCCGCCAATTGTTGCTGGATCAGCGGCGGCATTTGGGCATAACGGGCAAACTCGATGTTGTAGCTGCCCCGTCCGCCGGTCATCGACTTGAGCCGTGAGGCGTAATCGCTGATCTCGGCGAGCGGCACCTCGCCGCTGACGGCGACGCGACCGGGACCGCGCGGCAGGGTGCCGGTTACGTGGCCGCGCCGGCTCGACAGATCGCCGGCAATGTCACCCATCTCGTCCTCATGCACATCCACCTCGATGCTGACAATGGGCTCCAGCACCACCGCGGCAGCCGCCCGGATGGCGGCGATGGTGGCTTTCTTGCCGGCCATGACAAACGCGATTTCCTTGCCATCGACCGGATGGGTCTTGCCGTCATAGACGGTGACGCGCAGATCCTCGACCGGATGGCCGGCCACCACGCCATCGGCCAACGCCTGAAGCACCCCCTTTTCGACTGCGGGCATGAAGACGCCGGGAATCACGCCGCCCTTGACGCTGTCCACGAATTCGAAACCGGCGCCACGCTCGAGCGGCTCGATTCTCAGATAGACCTCGCCGAACTGACCGGCGCCGCCCGACTGCTTCTTGTGGCGACAATGGCCCTCGGCGTTTTTCGTGATGGTCTCGCGGAAGGGAATTTGCGGCAGTTTGGTGTCCAGTTCCAGCTTGTACTGGCTGGACATGCGGTCCAGCTTGGTGCGCAGGTGCATTTCGCCCAGGCCGAAAATCACCGTTTCGTGCGTGGTCGGGTGCCGTTCCACCTTGAAACAGGGATCTTCGGCTTCCAGTTTGCGGAGGATTTCGAACAGGCGCTGCTCGTCGCCCTTCTTCTGCGTTTCGACCGCCAGGCCCTGCATCGGCTTGGGAAATTCGAGCGGCTTCAGGTGGATGTGATCTTCATCGTGCGAATCGTGCAATACGGCATCGAACTCGATCTCTTCGATCTTGGCGACCGCGCCGAGGTCGCCCGGCAGCAACACATCCACCTCGACATAGTCCTTGCCCTGCAACTGGTAGAGGTGGCCGACCTTGACCGGGCGCTTGCCATCGCCGATGAAAAGTTGCGCGTCCTTGCGGATCGTCCCCTGATGCACGCGGAACACACAGACCTTGCCCATGTAGGGATCGACGATGACCTTGAAGACGTGCGCCAATACATGCTTGTCGGCATCCGGTACGCGCTGGAAGGCTTCTGTGACACCCCCCGGCTCGCCCTTGTAGAACGGCGGCGGATTGCTCTCGGCGGGGTTGGGCGCGAGGGTGGCGAGCACATGCAGCAACTCGTCAACCCCGGCGCCGGTCTTGGCCGAGGTAAACAACACGGGAATCAGGTGGCCTTCGCGCAAGGCCTTTTCAAAGGGCGCGTGCAGTTCGCCGGCGGTCGGGTCCTTGCCGTCTTCGAGGTAACGCTCCATCAGGCTTTCGTCCTCCTCGACCAGCTGGTCGATGAGTTCGCGGTGGGCATGGGCAACGCTGTCGATGTCTGCTTCGCCGCTATCGTGCTCCAGCACTTCGACAACCTGTTGATGATCGGGCGCCGGCAGGTCGAGGAATTTGCAGGCCGGGCCGAAGCGCTCGCGGATGTCGGCCATCAGGCCGGCCAGATCGAGGTTGTCGGCATCGATCTTGTTGATGACGATCATGCGCGCCAGACCGCGCGCCGTGGCGGCACGCATCATGCGTTCCGCCATCAGCTCGATGCCGGTCTGGGCGTTGATGACCACCAGGACAGTATCGACACCCGCCAGCGTGGCCATCGCCTGGCCGGCGAAGTCAGGGTAGCCGGGCGTGTCGGCGAGATGGACATGCACATCTTCCCATGCGAAATTCACCAGTGCCGACTGCAACGAATGCCCGGCGGCCTTTTCCTGCGCATCGAAATCGCAGACGGTGTTGCCCTTTTCGACGCTGCCCGGCGCGGCGATGGCGCCGGCACGCTGCAACAGCGCCTCCGCCAAGGTGGTCTTGCCGGCGCCGCCATGCCCGACCAGGGCAACGGCACGAATTGCTGCGGTATGGAATTTCGGCATGTTTTCTCCCTTTTTTTAACGTGAAAATCGCAATTCAGCGTTGAGTAAAGCTTCGCGCGCAGCGCGCAAATCAGTCGCCTCCCCGTGAGGGGAGGTTGGGAGGGGTGGGCGTGTATTGCCTCCGCAGTGAAATTCCCCTTGCTTATTCGACGGTAACCGACTTCGCCAGATTGCGCGGCTTATCGACATCGGTGCCTTTGACTAAAGCGGCATGATACGCCAGCAGTTGCAGCGGCACGACGTGCAGCACGGGCGAGAGAGCGCCGTAATGCTCGGGCAGGCGCAGCACGTGCACACCGGGTTCGGCCTCCACGGCGGAGTCGGCGTCGGCAAACACATACAGCTCGCCGCCGCGCGCCGCGACCTCTTTCAGATTGGATTTCAGCTTTTCCAGCAAGCTGTCGTTGGGCGCCACGCTGATCACCGGCATGTCCTTGTCAACCAGCGCCAGCGGCCCGTGTTTGAGTTCGCCGGCCGGATAGGCCTCGGCATGGATATAGGAGATTTCCTTGAGTTTGAGCGCACCTTCGAGGGCAATCGGGTAATGCGGGCCGCGGCCGAGAAACAGGGCATGCCGCTTGTCGGCAAACAGTCCCGCCCAGGCGGCAATTTCCGGCTCCAGCGTCAGCACCTTTTGCACCGCGACGGGCAGATGGCGCAGCGCCGTCAGATACTCGGCTTCCCGCTCGGCCGTCAGGCGGCCGGCCTGTTTCGCCAGCGTCGCCGCCAGCAGGAACAGCGTGGCCAGCTGCGTGGTGAACGCCTTGGTCGAGGCCACGCCGATTTCCGGGCCGGCGCGCGTCAGGAAGCGCAGCGCACATTCACGCACGATGGCCGATTCGGGCACATTGCAGATCGCCAGCGTACGTCCCATGCCGAGTGACTTGGCGTGCCGGATCGACGCCAGCGTATCGGCGGTTTCACCGGATTGCGAAATCGCCACCACCAGTTGCTGCGGATGCGGCACCGAGACGCGATAGCGATATTCGCTCGCCACCTCGACGGTGCAGGGCAGACCGGCAATCTGTTCGATCCAGTAGCGTGCCACCAGGCCGGCGTGATAACTGGTACCGCAGGCGATGATCAGCACCGACTGCACGTCGGCCAGCAGTTCCGGCGCGCTGACGCCAAACAGGTTGGGCGAGAGCTCATGCGCGCCGCCGATCATCTCCAGCGTGGCGGCGAGCGCCTGCGGCTGCTCGAAGATTTCCTTCTGCATGTAGTGGCGATATTCGCCAAGCTCCACGGCATCGGCCGAGAGCGAGCTCTCATGCACCGGCCGCTCGACCGCCGTCCCGTCAGCGCCGACTATGCGGATGCCGTCGCAACGGAGTTCTGCGACGTCGCCTTCCTCGAGATAGATCATGCGCCGCGTCACCTGCAGGAGCGCCGAAGCGTCCGACGCCGCGTAGTTACCGTCGGTGCCAAGCCCGAGCAACAGCGGCGCGCCGTAGCGCGTGACGACGACACGCTCGTCGCCCTCCTGCAACACAGCGATGGCGTAGGCGCCGACCAAGCGGGCTGAAACATGACGAACCGCCTCGAACAAATCCGGCACCGACTTCAGCGTTTCGCACAACAGATGCGCGATGACTTCCGTGTCGGTGTCGGAACTGAAGATGTAGCCGGCGGCACCCAGTTCCTGCTTGATTTCAGCGTAGTTCTCGATGATGCCGTTATGCACCACCGCCAGGCCGGTCGACACATGCGGATGCGCGTTGCGCTCGCTCGGCACGCCGTGCGTAGCCCAGCGCGTGTGGGCGATGCCGCATTGCGCAACCATGCCCTCTGCCTGGGTGGCCAGTTCGGCAACCCGGCCGACGCTGCGCAGGCGCGTCAACGCCGGACTGAGCAGGGCGAGACCGGCCGAATCGTAGCCGCGATATTCGAGTTTTTTCAGCCCCTCAATGAGGGCGGGAACGATGTTGCCACCAGCGACGGCCGCGACTATGCCACACATGATTTATTCCTTTTTTTTCTTGACCGGGCGTTTCCAGCCCGTCAGCGAGACCTGTTTCGGTCGCGAGATGGTCAGCGCATCGGGCGGTGCATCTTTCGTCAACGTGGTGCCGGCGCCCAGCGTGGCGCCGCGCCCGACCGTTACCGGCGCAACGAGCTGGGTATCCGATCCGATGAAGACATCGTCCTCGATCACCGTCCGATACTTGTTGGCGCCGTCGTAGTTGCAGGTAATCGTGCCGGCGCCGACATTGACGCGGCTGCCCACCGTGGCGTCGCCGATGTAGGCGAGATGGTTGGCCTTGGAGTGCGCTGCGATGGTCGAATTCTTGACTTCGACGAAATTGCCGATGTGCACATCCGCGGCGAGTTCGGCACCGGGACGCAAACGGGCATAGGGGCCGACCAGGTTGTGCGGCCCGACGCTCGCCCCGTCGATGTGGCAGAAGGGATGGATGCGCGCCCCGGCACCGATGCTGCAGTTCTTGAGCACGCAGTGGGCACTCACCGTGGCGCCGGCGCCGATGGTCACTTCACCCTCGAAAACACAGCCGACATCGATGAAGACATCGCCCGCGCAGCTCAGCTTGCCGCGCACGTCAATGCGCGCCGGATCGGCCAGTGTCACGCCGTCGATCATCAGTGCTTCGGCAATGTTCCTTTGATGGATGCGTTCGAGGGCAGCCAACTGGGTCTTGCTGTTGATGCCGTCGGTCTCCCAGGGTGCGTCGGGATGGGCGGTCACGACTTCGATACCCTCGGCCACGGCCAGCGCCACGATGTCGGTCAGGTAATACTCGCCCTGCGCATTGGCCTTGCCGAGTCGCGGCAGCCAGCGCGCCAGCGCCGCGCCGGGGGCAACGAGGATGCCGGTATTGATCTCGCGGATCGCCCGCTCGGCATCGTCGGCATCCTTTTCCTCGACGATGCGGGTCACCGCGCCGCCAACGCGGACGATGCGGCCATAGCCGTGGGGATTGGCCAGTTGCGTGGTGAGCAGTGCCAACCGATCCGTGCCGGCGGCCTCGATCAAGCGCCGCAGCGTGGCGGCGCGGATCAAGGGCACATCGCCATACAGGACCAAAGTCGGCGCTGGCGGCATTGTCGAATGAGTGGCACCAAAACAGGGCAGTGCCTGCATGACGGCATGACCAGTGCCGAGCTGGGGTTCCTGCAAAGCCCAGGCGAGGTCGGGGGCATCGAGCGCCGTACGCACCTGTTCGCCACCGTGACCATAGACGACACAGATTTGCGCATTGCCGAGTTGGCGCGCCGTGTCGAGTACATGGCCCAGCATGGGCTTGCCGGCAATCGGGTGGAGGACCTTGGGCAGGTCCGAGCGCATGCGACGGCCTTGGCCGGCAGCGAGGATGACGATGTTCACGATTTCAGGCCCGGGAGCGAAATAAGTGGGAAGCAGCGGAGCACATTGTAGCGCCTCGCCGCAGCCCGCTGGACCCTCCCGGGGCTGGGTCGAATCAACCTGGAAAAGCAGTTCACCACGGAGGACACGGTGATCACGGAGAAAAACCAGGCGTTACGAAATAAGGGAATGTCGCCCGTTAGCTGCGACTGAATATTGTGTGCTTGTGCCGCTTCTCCAAGGTAAATTTGCTCTGCTGCTAACACATTGAATTTACGTGTGTGTCGCGCAAGTGGTGTAGGTCGGGTTTTAACCCGACTTGTCGGGCTGAAGCCCGACCTACTGCAAGGTTGCGTAACGTCAGCTCCTTGATTTAGCGCGAGAACAAATTTACCCTGGCCGCTTCTCCGTGTCTTCTGTGCCCACTGTGGTACGAACCGGGGTTTTAGCCTGAAGTTCGCCCCTGTCTGAACCGAGTTTCTACGCTGATTCAATAAGTTGTCGTTGAATCACGGTTTGGTTTTCTGACTACGAGCGAATCGTTTGAATCAGAGCCAGTGCGCGCAGTTGCTTCGGGTTGATGGTGG
>JAUXOM010000126.1 GCA_030682175.1 Rhodocyclaceae bacterium | reverse complement strand
ACACGCGCGCCAAGGCCGGCAACATCGGCGTGTGCATCGGCACCTCGGGCCCGGCCGGCACCGACATGATCACCGGCCTCTACTCCGCCTCCGCCGATTCCATCCCGATTCTCTGCATCACCGGCCAGGCGCCGCGCGCCCGCCTCTACAAGGAGGACTTCCAGGCCGTGGACATCGAGTCCATCGCCAAGCCGGTCACCAAGTGGGCGGTGACGGTGCGCGAGCCTGCGCTGGTGCCCAGCGTCTTCCAGCAGGCCTTCCATTTGATGCGCTCGGGCCGCCCCGGCCCGGTGCTGATCGACCTGCCCTTCGACGTGCAGGTCGCCGAGATCGAGTTCGATCTCGACACCTACGCGCCGCTCGCGGCCTACAAGCCCGCCGCCACCCGCGCCCAGATCGCAAAGGCGCTGGCGATGCTGAACGCTTCCGAGCGGCCGCTGCTCGTCGCCGGCGGCGGCATCTTCAACGCCGATGCCGACCGCCTGCTGGTCGAGTTCGCCGAACTGGTCGATGTGCCGGTGATCCCGACGCTGATGGGCTGGGGCGCGATCCCCGACGACCATCCGCTGATGGCCGGCATGGTCGGCCTGCAGACCTCGCACCGCTACGGCAACGCGACGATGCTCGCCTCCGACTTCGTCATGGGCATCGGCAACCGCTGGGCCAACCGCCACACCGGCTCGGTGGACGTCTATACGCAGGGCCGCAAGTTCGTGCATATCGACATCGAACCGACCCAGATCGGCCGCGTCTTCGGTCCCGATCTCGGCATCACCTCCGATGCGAAGCTCGCCCTTGAACAGCTGATTGCCGTCGCCAAGGAAATGAAGGCCGCCGGCACGCTCAAGTCGAGAAAGACCTGGGTCGCCGACTGCCAGGAGCGCAAGCGCACCATGCTGAGGAAGAGCGACTTCGCCGAGGTGCCGATGAAGCCGCACCGCGTCTGGCACGAAATGAATGCCTACTTCGGCCGCGACACGCGCTACGTCACCACCATCGGCCTGTCGCAGATTTCCGCCGCGCAGTTCCTCAACGTCTACAAGCCGCGCAACTGGATCAACGCCGGCCAGGCCGGCCCGCTGGGCTGGACGCTGCCAGCGGCGATCGGCGCCAAGGTGGCCGACCCGGCGGCCGATGTCGTCGGCATTTCCGGCGATTACGACTTCCAGTTCATGATCGAGGAACTGGCCGTCGCCGCGCAGTTCAAGGTGCCCTACATCCACGTCGTGGTGAACAACTCCTACCTCGGCCTGATCCGCCAGGCACAGATGAATTTCGACATGGACTACTGCGTGCAGCTGTCGTTCGACAACATCAACTCGCCGGAACTCGGCAGCTACGGCGTCGACCACGTCAAGGTCGCCGAGGGACTCGGCTGCAAGGCGATCCGCGTGCATAAACCCGAAGAGCTCGTGCCGGCCTTCGACCAGGCGCGCGCACTCATGAAGCAATACAGCGTGCCGGTGGTGGTCGAGTGCATTCTCGAACGCGTCACCAACATCGCTATGGGAACCGAAATCAATGCCGTGCGAGAATGGGAAGCCGTTCTTGACGTCGCCGCCTGAACCGCACACCAACGGAGAAAAACAATGCCGAGATTTGCCGCCAACCTGACCATGATGTTCAACGAAGTGCCTTTTCTGGAGCGCTTCGACAAGGCCGCCGCCGCCGGCTTCCAGGCCGTGGAGTTCCTCTTTCCCTATGATTTCCCGGCCGAAACTTTGCAGGACGCGCTCAAGCGCAACCAGCTGCAACTGGTGCTGCACAACCTGCCGGGCGGCAACTGGGCCGGCGGCGAGCGCGGCATCGCCTGCCATCCCGATCGGGTTCAGGAATTCCGCGATGGCGTCGGCCGGGCGCTCGCCTACGCCACCGCGCTCGGCGTCAAGCAAGTCAACTGCCTGGCCGGCATCCAGCCGCAAGGCGTCCCGGCGGCCGACGCGCGCCAGACGCTGATCGACAACCTCAAGTTCGCCGCGCCAAAATTGCAGGTCGCGGGCATCAAGCTGCTGATCGAGCCGATCAACACTTTCGACATTCCGGGGTTTTTCCTGAGCCATACGCAGCAGGCCCTCGACATCATCGCCGAGACAAAGTCGGACAACATCTTCGTCCAGTACGACATCTATCACATGCAGCGCATGGAAGGCGAACTGGCCAAAACCATCGAGCAGAACCTGGCGATGATCGCCCACCTGCAACTGGCCGACAACCCGGGCCGCAACGAGCCGGGCACCGGCGAAATCAACTATCCCTTCCTGTTCGCCTTCCTCGACCGCATCGGTTATAAAGGCTGGATCGGTTGCGAATACAAGCCCGCGGCGGCCACCGAGGCCGGACTGGGCTGGGCTGCAGCTTATTTGAAGCACAATTAAAGGCCGTCACACCGGCGCAGGCCGGTGTCCAGGTTGTCGATTTTCCGGATTCCGGCTTGCGCCGGAATGACGAACCTGGAGGTTATCTGCATTTCATTGCACCAATGAGTGACAAAAAGAAAAGGAGAACAATATGAAAGTCGGATTCATCGGCCTCGGCATCATGGGCAAGCCCATGGCCCAGCATCTCATCAACGGCGGCCACACGGTCCATCTGTTCAGCCGTTCCGGCGTCACACAGGACCTCATCGATGCCAAAGGCATCGCCTGTACCAACGCGAAGGATGTCGCGCATAACGCCGACGTCATCATCACCATGGTACCCGACACGCCGGACGTCGAGAAAGTGCTGTTCGGCCGCGATGGCGTCGCGGCCGGCCTCACGGCCGGCAAGATCGTCGTCGACATGAGCTCGATTTCACCCATCGAGACCAAGCTATTCGCCGCCCGCATCAACGAAATGAAGTGCGAATACATCGACGCGCCGGTGTCCGGCGGTGAGGTCGGTGCGAAGAATGCCGCGCTGACCATCATGTGCGGCGGCAGCGAGGCCGCGTTTGCCAAGGTCAAGCCGCTGTTCGAACTGCTGGGCAAGAACATCACCCTGGTCGGCGGCAACGGCGACGGCCAGACCTGCAAGGTCGCCAACCAGATCATCGTCGCGCTGACCATCGAGGCGGTCGGCGAGGCCTTGCTGTTCGCCTCCAAGGCCGGCGCCGACCCCGCCAAGGTACGCCAGGCACTGATGGGCGGCTTTGCCAATTCGCGCATCCTCGAAGTGCATGGCGAACGCATGGTCAAGCGCACCTTCAACCCGGGCTTCCGCATCGAACTGCACCAGAAGGACCTCAACCTGGCGCTCTCCGGCGCCCGCGCGCTTGGCGTGTCGCTGCCCAACACCGCCACCGCGCAGGAACTCTTCAATTCCTGCGTCGCCCATGGCGGCGCCGCCTGGGATCATTCGGCGATGGTGCGCGCACTGGAAATGATGGCCAATCACGAAGTCGCCAAAGCGAGCTAACTTTCATGAAGCTTGCCGCATTCACCCCCTCTCCCCAACCCCTCCCCCGCGAGGGGGGAGGGGCTTCTACTCCCCTCTCCCCCTGTGGGAGAGGGGCGGGGGAGAGGGGGGGGGCACCCGCCACGCCGCCCGCCGACCCGCAAGCCTTTCTCCGTGGCCTGTTCGACACCGCCGTGGCCGCCGTCAGCCCGGCGGTCTGCCTACCGGCCCACCTGCCACCCCCGCCCAGGGGACGCACCATCATAGTCGGCGCCGGCAAGGCGGCGGCGGCGATGGCGGCGGTCGTGGAGGCGCACTGGCCGGCCGACAAACGGATCGAAGGCATGGTGGTCACCCGTTATGGTCACGGTGCGACAACACAGCGCATCCGTGTTGTCGAAGCAGCGCATCCGGTACCCGACGCGGCCGGTGCGCAGGCGGCCAGCGACATGCTGGCGCTGGTGCAGAACCTCACCGCCGACGATCTGGTGCTGTGCCTGATCTCCGGCGGCGGCTCCGCCCTGCTGGCGCTGCCGGCTCCCGGCCTGACGCTTGCCGACAAGCAGGCGGTCAATCGCGCCCTGCTCAAGAGCGGCGCCAACATCCACGAAATGAACTGCGTGCGCAAGCACCTCTCCGCCATCAAGGGCGGCCGCCTCGCGCTGGCCTGCGCCCCGGCGCGGGTGGTGACGCTGGGCATTTCCGACATTCCCGGCGATGACCCCTCCGTCATCGCCTCCGGCCCCACGCTGGCCGACCCGACAACACGCGCGCAGGCGCTCGCCATTCTCGACAAGTACCGCATCGAAGCGCCACCCCATGTCCGTGCCTGGCTCGAGTCGCCCGAGTGCGAAACGCCCAAACCGGGCGACCCGCGCCTACCCAAGAGCGAAATCCACGTCATCGCCACCGCGCAGCAAGCCCTGCAGGCCGCCGCCCGCTTTGCCCGTGCGCACGGAGTGACACCGCTGCTGCTCGGCGACAGCATCGAGGGCGAATCGCGCGACATCGCCTACATGCACGCCGCCATCGCCCGGCAAATCGCGCAACATGGCGAGCCGGTGAAAGCGCCCTGCGTCATCCTGTCGGGTGGCGAGACCACGGTCACGGTGCGCGGCAATGGCCGTGGCGGCCGCGCCGCCGAATTCCTGCTGGCGCTCGCCAACGTGCTGGACGTACCTGCGTGGGCCTTGGCCTGCGACACCGACGGCATCGATGGCACCGAAGACAACGCCGGCGCCTGGTTCGGCCCCGACATCCGCGAACGCGCCACGGAACGCCGTCTCGCCAGCGCCGACTTTCTGGCCAATAACGACGGCTACAGCTTTTTCGCCGCGCTCGACCAGTTGATCATCACCGGCCCCACCCGCACCAACGTCAACGACTTCCGCGCGATTTTTCTGCCTGTATAGCGTGAACTACGCAGCGTTTGCGCCGGGCCGTCCCAAGCAAACGCGGCACGCGCCGCCAGGCGCAACCCGCACCGGTGGCAAAGCGGAGCACCCCGTGACATGCCGCGCGTAGCGCGCCGTAGAGAACCCCCCGCGAGGGGGGCGAAGGGGGGTGGGCGTTTTCATGATCGGGGGCGCTCGCCACCGATCATGAAAGTTAGGCTTGATTCACCCCATTTCAGTCAAGGGATTATTGACTGAAATGAATGCAATCTCCGCTTGCGTTTGCAGAACTCTTATATAAGATATTACTGCACCGCAACAATCACTCATCCAGGAGATGTCATGGCCCTCATTCTGCCCGCCGGCGTGCAAGTCAACGCCCCGCTACACCCCCGTTTCGACGAGATTCTCAGCCACGATGCGCTGGCACTGGTTGCCAAGCTGCATCGCGCTTTCGAGCCGCGCCGGCAGGAACTGCTGAAAGCCCGCATTGCGCGTCAGGCCAGGATCGACGCCGGCGAGATGCCCGATTTCCTGCCCGAGACCGAGAACATCCGCGCCGGTGACTGGAAGGTCGCCGCCCTGCCCAAGGCACTGGAATGCCGCCGTGTCGAAATCACCGGCCCGGTCGAACGCAAGATGATCATCAACGCCTTCAACTCGGGCGCCGATTCCTACATGGCCGACTTCGAGGATTCCAACAGCCCCAACTGGTTCAACCAGATCCAGGGCCAGGTGAACCTGTATGACGCCATCCGCCGCAAGATCAGCTTCACCAACGAGGCCGGCAAGGTCTACAAGCTGAACGACAAGATCGCCACCCTGCAGATCCGTCCGCGCGGCTGGCATCTCGACGAGAAGCACGTGCTGGTCGACGGCCAGCGCGTTTCCGGCGGCATCGTCGACTTCGCGCTGGTGTTCTTCCATAACGCCAAGGAGCAGGTCGCGCGCGGAGCGGGCCCGTTCTTCTACCTGCCGAAGATGGAATCGCACCTCGAAGCCCGGCTGTGGAACGAGATCTTCTGCATGGCCCAGGACCACATCGGCCTGCCGCGCGGCACCATCAAGGCCACCGTGCTGGTCGAAACCATCCTCGCCACTTTCGAGCTGGAAGAAATCCTTTACGAACTGAAGGAGCACAGCGCCGGCCTCAACGCCGGCCGCTGGGATTACATCTTTTCGTGCATCAAGAAATTCAAGAAGAACAAGAATTTCTGCCTCGCCAACCGCGGTGCGATCACCATGGAAGTCCCCTTCATGCGCAGCTACGCGCTGTCCCTGGTGAAGGCCTGCCACAAGCGCGGTGCACCGGCCATCGGCGGCATGTCCGCGCTGATCCCGATCAAGGGCGACCCGGTCGCCAATGAGAAAGCCTTGGCCGGCATCCGCCACGACAAGACGCGCGACGCCAACGACGGCTACGACGGCGGCTGGGTCGCGCACCCGGGTCTCGTCTCCATCGCCATGGAAGAATTCGTCAAGGTGCTCGGCGACAAGCCGAATCAGTGGAACAAGCAGCGCACCGACACCTATGGTCCGAAGGATTGGCTCGACTTCCAGCCCGAGCAGCCGATCACCGAAGCCGGCCTGCGCAACAACATCAACGTCGGCATCCACTACCTCGGCTCATGGCTCGCCGGCAACGGCTGCGTGCCGATCCACAACCTGATGGAAGACGCCGCCACCGCCGAGATCAGCCGTTCGCAGGTCTGGCAGTGGGTCGTCTCGCCGAAGGGCAAACTCGACGACGGCCGCAAGGTCACGGCGGAAATGGTGCGCGCGATGATCCCCGAGGAACTCGCCAAGGTGAAGGCCACCGTCACCGCGCAGGGCGAAAAAACCGCAACCTACGACCAGGCCGCCGGCATCTTCGAGAAGATGGCGCTGGCCGAGGACTACCCGGAGTTTCTGACCTTGCCGCTTTACGAAGCGATGGAGTAAACCTAAAAACCTTAGTTCACACCACAGAGAGCACAGAGGACACGGAGAAACGGCGCAAGCACACAAAATCCAGGCGCACCCAGCGGGCGACATTCCCTTATTTTGTAACGCCTGGTTTTTTCCCCGTGATCACCGTGCCCTCCGTGGTGAACTGCTTTTTCCAGGTTGACAACACGCCCTGGCCTCCTTACTGCCGCAAGGCATGCAATGTCTGCAAGGCAAGCTCGAAGTCGTAGTTGTCGAGCTGCCGGGCAAGCGCATCGAGCGGCGCTCCCAGGCTTGCCCGCAACGCGGCGGCATGCTTCTGGAATAAATCGATAACTGCAGTATCGCCCCGGGTCAGCAGACTGTCGAGTTCATCCAGCACTTGACGCAAGGTTTCCGGATCGAGCGGTGCGGCGTCTACCGCTGGAGGGGCTGGCGGTAATGGCAATGCAGCGGCGAGCGTCAGCATTTCCTGGCTGACGGCAAGCATTGCGGCGTTGATTGCCGGGTCATCCCGAGGCGCAACCCGGTTCGCCCCGAGCATTTTTTCCAGTCGTCCCGCCAATTCAGCCAGACGCACGGCACCCAGCGTGGCCCCCGTACCCTTGATGGTGTGGGCCAGTCGCTGGGCAGTGTCATGCTCGCCGGCGGCCAGGCTTTCAGCCACCCGCGTCATGTCAGCGGCGTGGAACTCGACAAAGCGGCCCAGCAGCTCCAGATATTTTTCGGCGTTGCCACGCAACGCGTCCAGCCCGCGCGCGACATCAAGGCCCGGCACCCCGGCCAACTGCGCAAGAGTGACATCTTCATGAAAAGTCGGCGTGACCGAAGGAAATCCCTTTTGCGGGACTGGCGGGATGAAATGCCCCGCATGGGGTACGGCGCCTCCACCCCTCGCGGGGCTGGGGAGAGGGGGAGCGGTGGGCAGCGGCAACCACTTGTAGAGCGCCGCATACAGCGCCGCCGGCTCGACGGGCTTGGTGATGAAGTCGTTCATGCCGGCCGCCGCGCAGGCGCGGCGATCCTCGTCGAAGGCATTCGCCGTCATCGCC
>JAUXOM010000112.1 GCA_030682175.1 Rhodocyclaceae bacterium | reverse complement strand
TGGCGCGACGCCAAGCTTTACGAGATCGGCGCCGGTACCTCGGAAATCCGCCGCATGCTGATCGGACGCGAACTTTTCTCGGAGACAAAATGATGACTGATCCAATCGTAATCGTCGCGGCGGCCCGCACGCCGATGGGCGGCTTCATGGGCGACTTTGCCAGCTTGACCGCGCCGCAACTGGGCGCCGTCGCCATCCAGGCCGCCGTCGAACGCAGCGGGCTGAAACCCGAGCAGATCGACGAGGTCATCATGGGTTGCGTGCTGCCCGCCGGCCAGGGCCAGGCGCCGGCGCGCCAGGCCGCGCTGGGCGCCGGCCTGGCGCTGGCCGCCGGCTGCACCACGGTGAACAAGATGTGCGGTTCCGGCATGCGCGCCGCGATGTACGCTCATGACATGCTCGTCGCCGGCAGTGTTGATGTCATGGTGGCCGGGGGCATCGAATCGATGACCAATGCGCCCTATCTGCTGCCCAAGGCGCGTGGCGGTTTCCGGCTCGGCCACGGCGAAGTCAAGGACCACATGTTCCTCGACGGCCTCGAAGATGCGTACGACAAAGGCCGCCTGATGGGCACCTTCGCCGAAGAGTGCGCCGACAGCTACCAATTCACCCGTGCGGCGCAGGACGCGTTCGCCATCGCCTCTACCACGCGCGCGCAGCAGGCCAACAGCGACGGCAGCTTTGCCTGGGAAATCGCGCCGGTCACCGTCAGCGGCAAGAAGGGCGACACGCTGGTGAGCCGGGACGAGCAGCCGTTCAAGGCCAACCTGGAAAAGATCCCGACGCTCAAGCCGGCTTTCCGCAAGGACGGCACGGTGACGCCGGCCAACTCCTCGTCGATTTCCGACGGCGCGGCGGCGCTGGTGATGATGCGGCGCTCGACGGCCGACAGGCTCGGCGTGACGCCGCTGGCGCAGATGGTCGGCCACAGCACGTTTGCGCAGGCGCCGCGCCTGTTCACTACCGCGCCGGTCGGTGCGATCAACACGCTGCTGGCGAAAAATGGCTGGGCCGCGGAGAGCGTCGATCTGTGGGAGATCAACGAGGCCTTTGCGGTCGTCACCATGGCGGCGATGCACGATCTCCAGTTGCCGCACGAGCGCGTCAATGTCCATGGCGGCGCCTGCGCCCTCGGTCATCCGATTGGCGCTTCGGGTGCGCGCATCATGGTCACGCTGATGGGTGCCCTGAAGAAGCATGGCAAAAAGCGCGGCGTCGCCAGCCTGTGCATCGGCGGCGGCGAAGCCACCGCGGTGGGCATCGAGCTGCTGTGACAGTTGCTTCCGGCAACGGCCGCACCTATCTGCAACTTGTCGCCACCATGCTGTTCTGGGGCGGCACCTGGGTGGCGGCGCGCTTTGCCGTGCAGGAGGTGGCGCCGCTCGGCGTGGCGGTCTGGCGTTTCCTGTTTGCCGCGACCAGCCTGCTCCTGCTGGTGCGCTGGCGCTACGGCCGCCTGCCGTCCCTGACGCGCCACGAACTCCTGCTGGTGCTGGCGCTGGGTGGCACCGGCATCTACCTTTACAACCTGTTCTTCATGTTCGGCATGCAGCACATCAGCGCCGGGCGCGGCGCGCTGGTCGTCGCCCTCAACCCGGTGATCACGCTGCTGGCGGCGGCCTGGCTGCTCAAGGAAGGCATGACCGCACAGAAGGCGCTGGGCAGCGCGCTGGCTTTCGCCGGCTGCCTCACGGTGATCGGCAAGGGCGATCCGCTGGCCTTCCTCGCCGGAAAAGTCGGCGCTGGCGAGACGTTGATTCTCGGTTGCGCGGTGATGTGGTCGGCGTATACGCTGATCGGCCGGCAGGCGACGCGCACGCTGCGGCCACTGGTGATGACCGCCTATGCGAGTTCCGCCGGCTTCATCATGCTGCTCGCTACCGCCCTGCTGGACAATCCGGCGCAACTCGCGCCGCACTATTCCGGGGCCGCCTGGGGGGCGATGCTGTTCCTCGGGCTGCTCGGCACCACGGTCAGTTTCACCTGGTTCTCGGCGGCGGTGCAACGGATCGGCGCCTCGCGGGCGTCGATCTTCATCAATCTGGTGCCGGTGGCGGCGGTGCTGCAAGGCGCATTGCTGCTCGGCGAACGGGTCGATGCCTCGGTGCTGGCCGGCGGCGGGCTGGTGATTGTCGGGGTAATCCTGACGCAGCGTTCAACAATGACTCAACTGAAGGAGGCTGGCGCATGATCCTCAACGATGACCAGCGGATGATCCGCGACACCCTGCGCGACTTTGCGCGCGAACGGCTGGCTCCCAATGCGGCGCAATGGGATCGCGAGCACACCTTCCCGCGCGACGCCCTGCAGGAACTGGCCGGCCTCGGCGTCTGGGGCATGGTGGTGGCGGAGGAGTGGGGCGGCGCCGGCCTGGATTATTTTTCGCTGGCTTTGGCCATCGAGGAAATCGCCGCCGGCGACGGCTCCACCTCGACCATCCTGTCGGTACAGAATTCGCTGGTGTGCGGCATCCTCAACCGCTATGGCAACGCGGCGCAAAAAGAGCGCTGGCTGAAGGGCGCGGCGAGCGGCGGACTGCTGGGCTGCTTCTGCCTCACCGAGCCGCATGTCGGCTCCGATGCCGCCGCGATCAAGACCAGCGCGGTACAAGAGGGCGATCACTGGATATTAAACGGGGTGAAGCAATTCATCACCTCCGGCAAGCATGCGCAGATCGCCATCGTCTTCGCCGTGACCGACCCGGCCGCCGGCCGCAAGGGCATTTCCTGCTTCTGTGTGCCCACCGACAATCCCGGCTATGTGGTTGCGCGCATCGAGGAAAAACTCGGCCAGCATGCCTCCGACACCGCGCAGATCATTTTCGAGAACTGCCGCATTCCCGCCGATTGCCTGCTCGGCGCGGAAGGTGATGGCTACAAGATCGCCCTGTCCAATCTCGAAGCCGGCCGTATCGGCATCGCCGCGCAGGCGGTGGGCATGGCGCGCGCGGCGTTCGAGGCGGCGCTCAAATATGCGCAGGAGCGCGAAGCCTTCGGCAAGCCGATCATCGGCCATCAGGCCGTCAGCTTTCGCCTTGCCGACATGGCGACGCAGATCGAGGTGGCGCGCCAGATGGTCTGGCATGCCGCCACGCTGCGCGATGCCGGCCTGCCCTGCCTCAAGGAGGCGAGCATGGCCAAGCTGTTCGCTTCGGAGATGGCGGAAAAGGTCTGCTCCGATGCCATCCAGATTCACGGCGGCTACGGCTATGTCAGCGATTTCCCCGTCGAGCGCATCTACCGCGACGTGCGCGTCTGCCAGATTTACGAAGGCGCTTCCGACATCCAGCGGCTGGTGATCGGCCGCGCGCTGGTGGAGTAGTGAGCATGGCCAAACCCATCGCGTTCTATTTCGATTTCACCTCGCCCTATTCCTATCTCGCCAGCGAGAAGATCGACGCCATCGCAGAAAAATACGGGCGTCAGGTGCAGTGGCGACCGGTGCTGCTCGGCGCGATTTTCAAGGCACTCGGCACGGTCTCGCTGGTCAAGCAGCCGGGCATGGCCGATTACAGCGCGCGCGACTTCGCCCGCTCCGCCCGCTTCATGGACGTGCCGTATGTCCAGCCGGACAACTTCCCGGTCTCCACCGTGGCAGCGGCGCGCGCCTATTACTGGTTGCATGGGCAGGACTGTGCGCTGGCGCGCCGCTTCGCCCATGCGGTGTTTCGCGCCTACTTTGCTGAGGGGCGCGATATTTCGGATGTCGCAGTGGTGCTGGAGCTTGGATTAAAAGTCGGTGCT
Source organism: Rhodocyclaceae bacterium (assembly GCA_030682175.1). Classification (GTDB taxonomy): domain Bacteria; phylum Pseudomonadota; class Gammaproteobacteria; order Burkholderiales; family Rhodocyclaceae; genus Sulfuricystis. The sequence continues at coordinate 5,841 of JAUXOM010000112.1, read as the reverse complement.
GGTGGGATGAAATGCCCCGAATGGGGTACGGCGCTCGAATCCGGCATGCAGGACCCGGCGATCAAGGAACGGCTGCGCGTCGAGAACGAGGCCGTTCTCGCACTCGGCGCCTTCGGCGCACCGTGGATCATTGTCGATGGCGAACCGTTCTGGGGCGCCGACCGGCTGCCGCAGATCGAACGCTGGCTGGAGGCGGATGGATTTTGAATGCACAATGCCAATCTCTCAGCGAGGAGTAAAGACATGGGGAAAACCATACAAGCCGAATTGCCCGAGCGCCTGATGGAAGACGCGCAGACACTGGTCGATAACGGATGGGCTGGCAGCGTTAACGAATTGCTGGCTGAAGCGCTGCGCCGGTATCTGGAATCCCATCGCGACGATCTGGCCGAGCGTTTCATCCGCGACGATGTCGAGTGGGGCTTGCGTGGGCAAGACTGAATCATCCGGTCAAATGGTGGTTGTCACTGATGCCGGGCCACTAATTCATCTGGATGAGTTGGGTGAAATCGACTTGCTTGTCGATTTCCCGCGTGTTCTTGTTCCCGAGGCTGTTTGGGACGAGGTAACCCAGCACCGGCCTGGCGCATTGCTGCCCTCTTTCATGGAAAAGATGGCTGCGCACTCGTCCAGCAGCGAACTGAATGCCATCGGCAGGTTGTACACCCTGCATCATGGTGAATGGCAGGCTCTTGCGCTGTGTGTGCATTTTGCCGGTAGTCGATTATTGACAGACGACACCGCCGCCCGTTTGGCGGCAAAGGCATTGAACATTGCCGCTAGCGGCACCATCGGCATCCTGCTGCGCGCCATGCGTCGCGGCCAGCATGACAAGACACAGACCCTGGCCCTGCTGGAGGCAATTCCGACACAGACCAGTCTGCACATTCGATCATCTCTACTCGCACAAATCATTGCCGAGGTTCGCTCCCCATGAGTGTCATCAAATCCCAACTCAACACGCGTTCCGCGGAATTCCGCGCCAACGCTGCCGCCATGGCGACACTGGTCGCCGACCTGCGCGAAAAGTCGGCGCAGATCGCGCTGGGGGGCAGCGAGGACGCGCGCCAGAAACACCTGGGCCGCGGCAAGCTGCTGGTGCGCGACCGCATCGACGGCCTGCTCGATCCCGGCGCGGCGTTTCTGGAACTGTCGCAACTCGCGGCCTTTGGCATGTATGAAAGCGGCGTGCCGGCAGCCGGCGTGGTCACCGGCATCGGCCGCGTCGCCGGCGTCGAGTGCATGATCGTCGCCAACGACGCGACGGTGAAGGGCGGCACCTACTACCCGTTGACGGTGAAAAAGCATTTGCGGGCGCAGGAGATCGCCCTGGAAAACCGCCTGCCCTGCGTCTACCTGGTCGATTCCGGCGGCGCCTTTCTGCCGCTGCAGGACGAGGTGTTTCCCGACCGCGACCACTTCGGCCGCATCTTCTTCAACCAGGCCAACCTGTCGGCGCGCGACATTCCGCAGATCGCCGTGGTGATGGGCTCCTGCACGGCGGGCGGCGCCTATGTGCCGGCCATGTCGGACGAATCGATCATCGTCCGCAACCAGGGCACCATCTTCCTCGGCGGGCCGCCGCTGGTGAAGGCCGCCACCGGCGAGGTGGTGAGCGCCGAAGACCTCGGCGGCGGTGACGTGCATACGCGCATCTCCGGCGTCTGCGACCATCTGGCGGAAAGCGACCACCATGCGCTCTCCATCGCGCGCCGCATCGTCGCCAACCTCAACTGGCAGAAGAACATCGCGCTCGATCTCGCCGCGCCCGAAGAGCCGCTCTACGCGCCCGAGGAGATTTATGGCGTGATTCCGACCGACACGAAGAAGCCCTATGACGTGCGCGAGGTGATTGCGCGGCTGGTGGACGGTTCGCGCCTCGACGAATTCAAGGCGCGCTACGGCAGCACGCTGGTGACCGGCTTCGCCCGCATCCACGGTTATCCGGTGGGGATCGTCGCCAACAACGGCATCCTGTTTTCGGAATCGGCGCAGAAGGGCGCGCACTTCATCGAACTGTGCGCGCAGCGCGGCATTCCGCTGCTGTTCCTGCAGAACATCACCGGCTTCATGGTCGGCCGCAAATACGAAAACGGCGGCATCGCCAAGGACGGCGCCAAGATGGTGACGGCGGTGTCCACCGCCGCCGTGCCGAAATTCACCGTCATCATCGGCGGCAGTTTCGGCGCCGGCAATTACGGCATGTGCGGCCGCGCCTTCAGCCCGCGCCTGCTGTGGACCTGGCCGAATGCGCGCATCTCGGTGATGGGTGGCGAACAGGCCGCCGCGGTGCTGGCGACGGTGCGCCGCGACGGCCTCGAAGCCGCCGGCAAGACCTGGAGCGCGGCCGATGAAGAAGCCTTCAAGGCGCCGCTGCGCGCCCAGTACGAAACGCAGGGCCATCCGTACTACGCGACGGCGCGGCTGTGGGACGACGGCGTGCTCGACCCCGCCCAGACCCGCCGCGCGCTGGGACTGGGACTCTCGGCCGCCTTGAATGCGCCGATCGAGCCGACGAAATTTGGCGTCTTCAGAATGTAAATTCAATCAACCACGGAGGACACGGAGGGCACGGAGAAAAAAACGGCAGGGGTCGAAGATATTGATCTTCTCCGTGCGCTCCGTGTCCTCCGTGGTGAAAGGAAATTCATGTATCAAACCATTCTTACCGAAATCGATGCCGGCGTCGGCATCGTCACCCTCAACCGGCCCGAGCGCCACAACGCCTTCGACGACACGATGATTGGCGAACTCGCCGACGCCATGGAGGACATGGCCGACACGCCGGCGGTGCGGGTGGTGGTGATTTCCAGCACCGGCAAGAGTTTCTGCGCCGGCGCCGACCTCAACTGGATGCAGCGCGCGGCGGCGTACAGCTTCGACGACAACCGGCGCGATGCCGGCGAACTCGCCGAGATGCTGCGCCGCATCGCCGATTGCCCGAAGCCGGTGATCGCCCGCGTACAGGGTCCCGCCTACGGTGGCGGCGTCGGCCTCATCGCCGCCTGCGACATGGCGGTGGCCACCTTCGAGTCGCGCTTCGCGCTCACCGAGGTCAAGCTCGGCCTGATCCCGGCGGTCATCAGCCCGCACGTGCTCACCGCCATCGGCGAACGCTACGCACGCCGCTACATGTTGACCGCCGAAGTCTTCTCTGCCGCCGAGGCGTATCGCATCGGCCTGCTCCACGAAATGGTCGCCGACGAAGCGGCGCTCGACGATGTCGTCGGCGAGTGGGCCGAGCTGTTGCTGAAAAACGGCCCGCAGGCGCTCGCCGAATGCAAGACGCTGATTCGCGCCGTCGCCGGTCGCCCGTTCGGGCCGAAGGTGATCGACTTCACGGTGGAAAGCATTGCCCGCGTCCGCGTCTCGCCGGAGGGACAGGAAGGGCTGGGCGCGTTCCTGGAGAAGTGCAAACCGAACTGGATCAAACCGGAATAAGCCATGTTTAACAAGATATTGATTGCCAATCGCGGCGACCAGCCGCGTAGCGGCGCAGCAGCGCAGCTAAATCGCCAGGCACGCGCAGCGTGTTCAGGCGATCTCTCCCCGGAGGTGCGGCATGTTTAACAAGATATTGATTGCCAATCGGGGAGAGATCGCCTGCCGCGTCATCAAGACCGCCCGGCGCATGGGTATCCGCACGGTTGCCGTCTATTCCGAAACCGATGCCGGCGCGCGCCATGTGCGGTTGGCGGACGAAGCGGTGTGCATCGGTCCGGCGGCGGCGCGCGAGTCCTATCTGGTTGCCGACAAGATCATCGCCGCTGCCAAAGCCACCGGCGCACAGGCGATCCATCCTGGTTACGGTTTCCTGTCGGAAAACGAGGAATTCGCCGCGGCCTGCGCGGCCAACGGCATCGCCTTCATCGGCCCGCCGGTCAGCGCGATCCGCGCCATGGGCCTCAAGTCCGAGAGCAAGAAGCTGATGGAAAAGGCCGGCGTGCCGCTGACGCCCGGCTATCACGGCGACGAGCAGGCCCCCGACTTCCTGCGCGAACAAGCCGACAAAATCGGTTACCCGGTACTGATCAAGGCCTCCGCCGGCGGCGGCGGCAAGGGCATGCGCGCGGTGGCGCAGGGCGCGGAATTTCTCGACGCCCTGGCCTCCTGCCAGCGCGAGGCGACCGCCGCTTTCGGCGACGCCCATGTGCTGATCGAAAAATACCTGCAACGGCCGCGCCACATCGAGATCCAGGTGTTCGGCGATACGCACGGCAACTGCGTCTATCTGTTCGAGCGCGACTGCTCGGTGCAGCGCCGCCATCAGAAGGTGCTGGAGGAGGCGCCCGCACCGGGCATGACGCCCGAGCGGCGCAAGGCGATGGGCCAGGCCGCCGTCGACGCGGCCAGGGCGGTGGGCTATGTCGGCGCCGGCACCGTCGAGTTCATCGTGAATCAGGACGGCAGCTTCTATTTCATGGAAATGAACACGCGCCTGCAGGTCGAACATCCGGTGACCGAAATGATCACCGGCCTCGATCTCGTCGAATGGCAACTGAAAGTGGCCGCCGGCGAGCCGCTGCCGCTCGCGCAGGAGCAACTGTCGATCCGCGGCCATGCCCTGGAGGCACGCATCTACGCCGAAGACCCGACACGCGGGTTCCTGCCGGCTACCGGACGCCTGACCCATCTCGTGCCGCCGGCCGAGTCGCTCCATGTGCGTGTCGATACCGGCGTCGAGCAGGACGACGAAATCACGCCGCACTACGACCCGATGATCGCCAAGCTGATCGTCTGGGACGAAACTCGGGAACGAGCCTTGGCGCGTATGCTGCAGGCCCTGGCCGATTACCGCATCGTCGGCGTCACCAGCAACGTCGGCTTTCTGGCACGGCTGGTGGCCTGCCCATCGTTTGCCAGCGCCGACCTCGATACCGGCCTGATCGAGCGCGAGCACGATTTCCTGTTCCCTGGCGAAGCCGGAAACGAGCCGCCCCGTGAGGCCTGGCTGCTGGCCGCGCTGGCCGAACTGTTGCGCGACCAGAACTATGGCCGCGACGATGCCGCCGGCAGCGCCGACCCGCACTCACCCTGGCATCTGCGCGATGGCTGGCGCGCCAACGGCGCGGCGCGCCGCGAAATCCGCCTGCGCGCCGGCAGCAGCGAAAAGGTGGTGACGGCGGCCTATCAGGGCAGCGGCTTTCTGCTCGAATGCGCGGGCCGCAGCTCGCCCGCCGCCGGATGGTTGCAGGAGGACGGCCAGTTGCGCGCCGACCTAGACGGCCGCCGGCTCGGCGTCACCGTCGTGGCCGCCGGCGAGAAGCGCCATGTCTTCTTCGATGGCATGAGCTTCATCTTTGCCGCCATCGATCCGCTCTTCCATGCCGGTGCCGGCGGGGGCTCCGAAGGCAGCCTCACCGCACCCATGCCGGGCAAGGTCATCGCCCTGCTGGCGCCGGTCGGTACGCAGATCGAGAAGGGGGCGCCGTTGCTGGTGCTGGAGGCGATGAAGATGGAGCACACGCTGGTGGCGCCCGCCGCCGGCACCGTGAAGGCGTTTTGCTACGCCGTTGGCGAACAGGTGACGGATGGTGCAGAATTGCTGGAGTTCGAACCCGCCCAGCCGGTCTGAGAAAATTGGATATCCATGCCACTGCCGAAAAAAGCCCGCATTGTCGAAGTCGGTCCGCGCGACGGACTGCAAAACGAAAAGCAGCCGGTTGCCACCGCGACCAAGATCGAGCTGATCGGCCGCCTCGCCGACTGCGGCCTCACTTCCATCGAGGCCACCGCCTTCGTTTCGCCGAAGTGGGTGCCGCAGATGGCCGATGCCGCGGCGGTGATGCAGGGGATCGAGCGGCGCAGCGGGGTTGCCTATCCGGTGCTGGCGCCCAACCA
>JAUXOM010000122.1 GCA_030682175.1 Rhodocyclaceae bacterium | reverse complement strand
CCACCACCATCAACCCGAAGCAACTGCGCGCACTGGCTCTGATTCAAACGATTCGCTCGTAGTCAGAAAACCAAACCGTGATTCAACGACAACTTATTGAATCAGCGTAGAAACTCGGTTCAGACAGGGGCGAACTTCAGCTTAGCCTCACGAATTGCTGCAGGTATTAGACGAACCGGCTGCTGGTCTATGCGCCGAGCAACCTTCTCGCCAACACTGACTCCATATCACGCCGTCCGTCAACAATCAGATAGATGATGACTTGACCGCCTGAGACACGGTAGATCACCCGGTACGGCTTGAAAAATGTCTGGCGATATTCTTTGATGCCAAGGCTGATAAGCTCCTTCGGGTAGCTGCCGCGCTCCGGGAATATCGATAGGCTCTCCACAATGTCCATCAACTCGTCCAACACGTAGTTGGCGTTGGCCAAACAGTCAAATTCGGAGATGTAGTCGTGGATGGACTCCAAGTCCTGCTCGGCACCCTCGGTGAGCAGAACTTCGAACTTGGCAGGCGCACCAGCCATCAGACAGTGGCTCGCTTGGCGCGAAGGCGTGCAACGACGACGGCCACGGGCTTAACCTTGTCAGCCGCCACGTCTTGGTTGCCCAGTGCGAGGATTTTCAGCAGGGCCAAGGTTTCTTGCGTCTCTTCGAACGAGGCCACGTCCTGCAGAACGGCTTTGGCCTCACCGTTTTGGGTGATGACCATGGGCTTACGTTGCTCAGCGAGGTTTGTCAGAACCTCGGCAGCGTTGGCTTTGAGATAGCTGATCGGTTTGACTTGAGATGAGTAGCGCATGACCGTGCTCCAAATTTGACAAGGACTTAATATAGTCCGATTATGGTCTGATGGCAAGATTCCTGAATGGGGTTCGGTGGTGCTGTCAAGGATCTGTTCAAGGCGAAGGGCTAGCCAGTGGAAAATCCCCTTTGAAGAATCCGCGTACAAGGCGGTAAGTGGCTTGTTTGACTTGCTCGAGAATGTCTGCAACGCTGCTTTTCGGTTCGCAATCGGACCAGCGAAACGCTAGCTCCCATATTGAGGAAAAATCCAGCCCAGTCAAAAAAGGGCTCGGTGCTCGCGAAAGTTCTCTCCGTGCAATCCACCCCAACATCGTTACGGTCCTTGTCAGGCAGCCTTTTTAATCTTGACGTGCGGAGCAAGGCCGGCAATGGCCGCCATATCGACCAACGCATCCAGCGAGAACAACTCAACCTTGCCACGCATTAGGTCCGAGATGCGCGGTTGGGTGACGCCAAACATCTTGGCGGCATCGGCCTGGGTCATGCCGCGCTTCTTGATCAGCTCAGTCAGCTCGATGATCAGTTCAGCGCGCGCGCGCATGCTGGCCGCCAGTTGTGGCGTGTCTTCGATGGCGTCCCAAACGCTTTGGAATCTTTGCTTGCTCATGGCTTCGTCCTCATCAATTCCTTGTAGCGATTACGCGCGAGTTCAATATCGCTCGTTGCGGTCTTTTGGGTTTTCTTCTGGAAGCAGTGAAACACATAGACGGCGTCTTCAAGCTTCGCCAGATAGATCACCCGGAAAGCCCCAGCCTCTTTTCCCGTAGCCGAACCTCACGCACGCCCTTTCCAACTGATGCCATCAGCTTCCAGTCATCGGGATCGTAACCGCGCTGTGTATACGGTCGATCTGGAATCCGGCCGCTCGGCGCGCGGCTTCAGGAAAGCTTCGCAGCTCGTCGAGGGCATTGCCGCGAAATTCAACAGGTTTTAAGGCCATAGAGAATTATACAATACTTTGTATATCTTATTGCCATTTTCTAAACAAGCACCCCCTTGCTTACCGTGAGTACACGGTGATTACATTTTGCTTTTTCGACTACCAACGAAAACGGCCCTCCGGGTGGAGAGCCGTTTGAATACTGGTGGTGATGGGTGGACTTGAACCACCGACCCCCGGATTATGAATCCGATGCTCTAACCGACTGAGCTACATCACCGAATCGAGGGGCGAGATTATCCCGGCGGGACCCCTTGCTTGTCAAGGTTGCGAGTTTTAGGGGCCCGCCCAATTGTCCAAGAGTCAGCCGCCCCGCCTTATTCGTGCCAAAGAGAAAGGCGCTCCGATGGCCACGGGACAACTGCTGCTGTAAAGCCGGTTTGCCATGGCGTCGATGGTCGAGGCGCGCTATCCCCGCACCGGTGGCCATCCGCCTGCCGAACTGTTCGCGCTGGCCGAAAGGGGCTTGCGTCAAATGGATCTTCAGGCCCCAACCACCCCGGTCCGAACGCTGCGCCTTACCCGCTACGGGGCATTTCATACCCGCTACGGGGCACTTTGTCTCAGCAGCGCCGACTTTCCTGGGCGCTATAATCCCCGCCCATGCCCACCCTACCTGCCGACATCAAGACCCATCTCGCCGATCTGCTGCGCGCTGCGCTGGCGAGCGTGGCGCCCGGCACGAGCGCCGAGATCCATCTCGAACGCCCGCGCGACGCCAGCCATGGCGACTTTGCCAGCAATCTGGCGCTGCAACTGGCGCGCACGCTGAAGCAGAACCCGCGGCAGATTGCCGAGCGGCTGGTCCGCGAATTGCCTCCCTCGAAGTGGCTGACCAAGGCGGAAGTCGCTGGCGCCGGCTTCATCAACCTCAGCGTGGTCCCCGCGGCGAAAACCGCAATAGTGGCCGCCGTGCTGGCGCAGGGCGACGATTTCGGGCGCGGCGCCAGGAAGCCCGGCAAGCTGCAGGTCGAGTTCGTCTCGGCCAATCCGACCGGTCCCTTGCACGTCGGTCACGGCCGGGGCGCCGCTTACGGGGCGAGCTTGGCCAATCTGCTGGCATTTGCCGGCCATACGGTCTGCCGTGAATACTATGTCAATGACGCCGGCCGGCAGATGGACATCCTCGCGGTGTCGACCTGGCTGCGCTATCTGGACCTGTTCGGCGAGAGCGTGGCTTTCCCGCCCAATGCCTATCAGGGCGAATACGTGCGCGACATGGCCGGGCAGATCCGCACCGCCCATGCTGATCGCTACGTACACCCCACCGCCGCCGTGCTGGCCTGCGTGCCGTCGGCGGAAGCGGAGCCGGAAGCGCATCTCGACGGCCTGATCGCCGCCGCCAAGGACCTGCTCGGCGAGGAATGGCATTACTTCCACCAGCATGTGCTTGCCGAGCAGTTGGCTGATTGTCGCGAAGACCTCGAAGCCTACGGCGTGCATTTCGACTGCTGGTTCTCGGAGCGTTCGCTTTACGATACCGGCATGGTGGCGCAGGCGGTGGGCGCGCTCGAAAAGCGGGGCCACATCTATGTGCAGGACGGTGCCAAGTGGTTCCGTTCCACCCATTTCGGCGACGAGAAGGATCGCGTCGTGCAGCGCGAGAATGGTCTGTACACCTATTTCGCCTCCGACATCGCCTATCACTGCAACAAGCTCGAACGCGGCTTCACGCGGCTCGTCGACATCTGGGGCGCCGACCATCACGGCTACATCCCGCGCGTGCGGGGCGCGCTGCAGGCGCTCGAACTGGACGACAAGGTGCTCGATGTCGCCCTGGTGCAGTTCGTCAGCCTGTTCCGCGGCACCGAGAAGGTGTCGATGTCGACGCGTGCCGGTTCCTACGTCACCTTGCGCGAGTTGCGCGAGGAAGTCGGCAACGATGCCTGCCGCTTCTTCTACCTGCTGCGCAAGCAGGACCAGTCGCTCGACTTCGACCTTGACCTGGCCAAGAGCCAGTCGAACGACAACCCGGTCTATTACGTCCAGTATGCCCACGCCCGGGTTTGCTCGGTGCTGGCGCAATGGGATGGCGATGTTCGCACGCTGGCCCAGGCCCCCCTCGCGCTGCTCGTCAGCGAACGCGAACTTGCCCTGGCCGCCAAACTGGCGGCCTTTCCCGAACTCATCGATGCCGCCGCACACGATTTTGCGCCGCATGCCGTCGCCTTCTGGCTGCGCGAACTGGCGGCGGAATTCCATGCCTGGTACAACGCGGAGCGCCTGCTGGTGGACGATGCGGCGCAGAAGCAGGCGCGTCTTGCGCTGGCCGTGGCGGTGCGCCAGGTGATTCGCAACGGTCTGCGCCTCCTCGGGGTTTCCGCCCCGGACTCCATGTAATGCTTATGAAAACGAAAACCACGATTTACAAAAGTCGGCGTTGGCGGGATGAAATGCCCCGCAGCGGGTACGGCGTCATGCGCGGCAAGCTGCGCGGCGGCACGCTCCTTGGCATGGCTTTAGGGCTGCTCATCGGCGTGCTGATTTCCTTCGGGGTGGTCTGGTTTCTGAACAAGACCCCACTGCCGTTTGTCGATCGGGTGACCAAGCTGGAACCGAAGGAAAACGCTGCCGGCACGACAGGTGCGCAGACGCCCGCCGCCCTGCCGGGCAAGCCGGGTGACAAGCCCATGGAGCGCAAGTTCGATTTCTACGAAATTCTCGAAGGCAAGAAGTCCGCCACGCCCGATGGTCCCGCACCGGACCGGCCGGTTGCTGCTCCCGCTCCCGCGCTACCGCCGCAGCCCGTGGCGACGGCAGCCAATCAGGGGCTGTTCCTGCAAGTGGGCGCCTTCCAGAAAGCCGCCGATGCCGAAAACCTCAAGGCGCGACTGGCCATGCAGGGTTTCGAAGCGTCCATCCTTGAAGCCGATGTGCCAGAGAAGGGCACGCTGCACCGCGTGCGGATCGGCCCCTACCCGAATCCGGAAGAAATGAACCGCGCGCGCAGTCAGTTGTCTCAGAATGGCATCCCGGCCACGGTGGTCCGGGGCAAAGAATAGTATTGCCACATCCCCCCGTCCCCTTTCTTGAAGAAGGGGGTGACGGTTGTTCGCGGGCCGCGCCCGCTCCATGTATTGGCCGTTCCTCCTTGGGGCGGCCCTGCGGAGGAACCACCCATGAAATTCACGAATACCCTGCTGGCGATATTGACAATGAGTTTTCTGGCCGCCACCCCGGCACTGGCCGCCGGGTTGGTCGAGGGCAAGCAGTTTGCCCGCCTGCCAACGCCGCAAGCGACCGAAAAAGGCGGCAAGGTCGAGGCCGTCGAATTCTTTTCCTATGGCTGCCCGCATTGCGGCGACTTCGAGCCCCTGCTGAAGTCCTGGGTGAAAACCCTGCCCGCCGACGTGAACTTCAAGAAGGTGCCGGTCATCTTCAACGACAATTCGATCCCCGGCGCGCGCATTTATTACACCCTCGAAGCGATGGGCCTGCTCGAAAAGCTCAATGACGCCGTGTTCAATGCCGTGCTCAAGGAACGGGTGAACCTGAACAAAGAGCAAATCCTCTTCGACTGGGTGGCCAAACAGGGTGTCGACCGCCAGAAATTTGCCGATACCTACAAGTCGTTCACGGTCGAAACCAATGTCAGGCGTGCCGCGGATATGACCCGTGGCTACGGCGTCGATGGCGTGCCGGTGATCATCGTCGGCGGCAAATACAAGCCGATCAACATCAAATCCTTCGGCGATAAATTGCAGATCGTCGACGGCCTGATCGTCAAGAACCGCGCCGAAATCAAAAAGTAAGATTCTGAAACAACCACTGCGCGTCTTTATCACCGGCGCTTCGTCGGGCATCGGCGCAGCGCTGGTGCGTCATTACGCCGCGCGCGGGGCGGTCCTCGGGCTGGCCGCGCGGCGCGCGCCGGCCTTGCAGGCTTTGGCGGCCGAACTGACCGCCACCTGCCACCTCTATCCCCTGGATGTCACCGATGCGGCAGCGCTGGCGGCGGCGGGGGCGGACTTCATTGCCCAGGCCGGCGTTCCCGACATCGTCATCGCCAATGCCGGCATCTCGGTCGGCACGCTGACCGAGGAGGCCGCCGACCTGCCGGCCTTCCGCCGCGTCTTCGACACCAACGTCATGGGCATGGTGCATACCTTCCAGCCCTTCGTCGCGGCCATGCGCGCCGCCGGGCAGGGCCGCCTGGCCGGCATCGCCTCGGTCGCCGGCGTGCGCGGCCTGCCGGGTGCCGGCGCCTATTCCGCATCGAAGGCTGCGGCCATCTCCTATCTGGAAAGCCTGCGCGTCGAACTGCGTGGCAGCGGCGTCAAGGTCGTCACGCTGGCGCCCGGCTACATCGCCACGCCGATGACCGCGCAGAACCCCTATCCGATGCCCTTCCTGATGCCGGTCGAGCAGGCCGCGAACAGCATGGTCGCCGCCATCGACCGGGGCGACCGCTTCGCCGTGATGCCCTGGCAGATGGGCATCGTGGCACGCTTGCTGCGGCTGCTGCCGCGTCCCCTGTATGACGCGCTGGCCGTGCGCGCCGGTCGCAAGCCGCGCGGGGTTCCGCTGAAGTAAGCGGTTACTGCGCCAGCTTCAGGCGCACCGCCTGTGCCGCCAGCCCCAGCCATTCGTGTGTCGCATACCAGCCGGCGTAGGCTGCAGAAGGGCCGGGTACCAGGTCGGACGACCAATCGAAGTCGGCATCATTGAACAAGGCGGCGGTCGGCGCGGGGATCACCGCGATGCCTTGTGCCTTGAACTCGTTGAGCGCCCGCCGCATGTGTGCCGCATGGGTGACCAGCACGATGCGGCGGATGCCGGCGGCTTCGAGAAGCTGCGCGGAAAAACGCGCATTCTCCTGGGTGTCCCTGGAGCGGATCTCGACCCAGCGTGGCGTGACAGCAAAGTCTTTTTGCAGGCTGTCCGCCATGAGCTCCGCTTCGGCGGCGTCGCCGTGGCGGACAATGCCGCCACTCACCAGCACCGGCAAATCACTGCCACGCGCCAGGCGCGCGCCATAGCGGAGTCGCTCCAGAGTGAGATGATTCGGCGCCGCACCACCATATTCGGCCAGATAGCGTCGCTGCCCGCCACCGAGAATGACAATCGCCTCTCCGGCAGCCAGGTCCCGCGCCTGCATTGCCGGCAGGCTTTCGAGGGGCCGCGCCAGAAGCTTCACGCCGGCGGGGGTAGTCAGCAGCAGCGTGAACAACAGTCCGCTCCAGGCCAGCACCCGTCCCAGCCGCGGCCGCCAGCGCAACAGCAGCAGCCCCGCGGCGATCCAGAGCAGCGGCAGCAGTGGCGGCAGCAGGATGACCGACAAGAACTTTTTCAGAAAAAAGGCCAGATCCATGGGCAAGGTCTATAAAAGTGGAAGCGAGCTGCAAACTGCATTATGCTGAAAAAGTCTTTTGACGAACAATCGTGGAAGGGGCATTACATGAAAACGAGAATCGCTGGCGGCAATGCCACCCCCCTGAAAACAGGCGATCTCGCCATCATTGGAATGCTGTTCGGCCTGTTCACCATACTGTATTTGGGCCTTCACCCCTTGCCGGCAATTGCAGAAGCCTTCCCGCCGGCCTCCCCCTATCTGGGCGAAATTCGTCGCGATGCCAGCGGCAAGCTGGTCGTCCAGCCGGCCAAGGCTGCTGCTGATGATCCGGCGGGCCTGCCGCCAAGCGGGGCTGCGCGCATCCTGCGGGTCGGTCCGCAACTGGCAGTCCGCACCATCGCGGCCGCTGCCGCCCTGGCGCGGGACGGCGACATCATTGAAATCGAGGCCGGCGACTATATGGGCGCCGCCGCCGTCTGGACACAGAGCAAGCTGACCCTGCGCGGCGTTGGCGGGCGCCCCCGCCTGATTGCCAACGGTGCCAGCGCCGAGAACAAAGCCATCTGGGTCATCCGCGGCGGCGACATCACCGTCGAGAACATCGAATTCACGGGTGCTCGCGTGCCCGATAAAAACGGCGCCGGCATCCGCTTCGAAAGAGGCCGTTTGATCGTCCGCAACTGTCACTTTCACGATAACGAAAACGGCATTCTCACCGGCGGTAACGCTGACGCGCTCGACATCGAGAACAGTGAATTCGGCCACAACGGCGCCGGCGACGGTTACAGCCACAACCTCTATGTCGGAGCAATCAAGAAACTGCGCGTCACCGGCAGTTACTTCCACCACGCCCGGGTCGGGCATCTGATCAAGAGTCGTGCCGCGGAAAACCATATCCTCTATAACCGCCTCACCGACGAAAGCGGCGGCCGTGCCAGCTACGAGCTGGAATTCCCCAATGGTGGCATTGCCTATGTGATCGGCAACATCATCGAGCAGGGCAAGGCTACCGAAAACCAGAATATTGTTTCATTCGGCGCGGAAGGCTACAAACACCCAGCCAACGAGCTTTACCTGATCAACAACACGCTCATCGACAGGCGGCTGGAAAGCGGCTATTTCCTCGCCGTCAAGCCAGGCTTCCATATCGTCAAGGCCTACAACAACCTGCTACTGGGCAGGCGGCCGCTCAACACGGGCATCGATGGCGAATTCATCAACAACCCCAACGTCGATGCCGCGAGCTTTGTCCTGGCTGACCGGCAGGATTACCGGATCAAGCGCGAAAGTCCGCTGCACCGAAGCTACCGGTCACCCGGCGTCGCCGTCAGTGGCATCGACCTCGCCCCGACGCGCGAATACGTGCATCCCGCCACCACCCGGCCACTAACCACCGCACCCACACTTCCCGGCGCGCGGCAGACCTTGCAGCCGGACAAGACGTCAGGAGGCTGATCGGTCGCGGTACGTAAGCATTGCGAGGAGGCAGAAGCACCCGAAAACCATCGCGGCAATACCCGCCTGCAACAAGGTGCCGATCTGAAACCCGCTGATCCAATACTCGCCGAGCAGACGAAACGCGATGCTAACAAAGCAGAGCAAGGCGCCGCCAGCGCCGGCAATCCGTCCCAGCCAGAGCAAGCTATTCATTTATCCTCCCCGTCTATACAAGCACTTCCACCACGGCCGGATGGCCAAGAAACCCCTGCGGGCTGGCGCTGGCGCCATAGGCGCCGGACTGAAATATCACCACGAGATCGCCGGGTTCGGCGCGCGCCAGTTCCATGCGGTCGGCCAGCAAGTCGAGTGGCGTGCACAAGGGGCCGACCACCGAGGCGGTTTCCTTTTCCGTTGCGCCCATGCGATTGCCGATGGCGACGGGATAATTCTTGCGGATCACCTGGCCGAAGTTGCCGGAGGCGGAAAGATGGTGGTGCAGACCGCCATCCACCACCAGGAACACCTGACCGCGCGAAACCTTGCGGTCGATTACGCGAGTAACGTAAATGCCGGCTTCACCCACCAGGTAACGCCCCAACTCGATGACCAGTGTGGCAGACGGCATCTCGGTGCTCGCTCGCCGCGCCAGCGCCGCAAGGTTGGCGCCGATGGCTGCGATGTCGAGCCGCTGCTCACCCGGAAAATACGGAATGCCGAAGCCGCCGCCCAGATTCAAAAACCGTACCGGCGCGGGCGCATGCTCGGCCAGGCGCAGCGCCAGTTCGTAGGACTTGTTCTGTGCCTCGACAATCGCCTCGGCCTTGAGGTTCTGCGAACCGGCGAAGAGATGAAAACCCTCGAAAGACAAGCCATGGCGAGCTATCTCGCCAAGCAGCGCCGGTACCTGTTCGGCATCCACGCCGAACTGTTTTGGTCCGCCGCCCATCTTCATGCCGGATGATTTGAGTTCGAAATCCGGATTGACGCGCACGGCGACGCGCGCCGGCAAGCCGAGTTCCCGCGTGATGGCGGCCAATGCGTCGATCTCGCGGAACGCTTCGACATTCACCATGATTCCAGCCGCGACGGCCTGGCGCAGTTCCCCGTCGCGCTTGCCCGGCCCGGCAAAGCTGATTTCATGTGGAGCGACGCCGGCATCGAGCGCCACTTTCAATTCGCCCCCCGAGGCCACGTCGATGCCATCGACCAGCCCGGCCATGTGGCAGACCAGCGCCGGCAGCGGATTCGCCTTCATCGCGTAATGCAGCTTGACGGCAGGCGGCAGGGCGGCGCGCAGCGCGGCCACCCGCTGCGTCAGCAGGCCGCGATCATAGGCATAGAACGGCGTGGCGCCGACCCGCGCCGCCAGTTGTGTCAGCGGCATGCCGCCGACGATCAATTGGCCTTGCGCGGCCGGAAACTGCTGCATCGGGGCATGCAGCGGGGACGTCTTTTCAGCGGTCATTTCTCTCAATCCACTCGGTGCTCAAGGTTTTTCGATCGATCTTCCCGTTCGGGTTGCGCGGCAGCGGCCCCGGCCGCACCTCGATTCCCGCCGGCACCATGTAGGCCGGCATCCGATTCCGGCATTCGGCCAGCAGGGTCTCGACATCGAGCATCCCGCCTGCCGGCGCAGTGGCGATGACCTGGATGGCCTGGCCGAGCGTTTGATGATCGACACCAAAGGCAACACATTCGCCGACCAGCCTGGTCTCATAGAGAATCTCCTCGACCTCGGTCGGACTCACCCGATAGCCCGAAGTCTTCATCATCTCGTCGCGGCGGCCGATGAAATAGAGAAAACCTTCTTCGTCCATGCGTACGGTGTCCCCGGAAAACACCGCCAGTTCAGGCAGCACCAATCCGGCCTGGCGTCCGGGCGCATGCGCAGACAGCGGCTTGTAGCGTTCGGCCGTTTTTTCCGGATCGTTCCAGTAGCCCATGCCGACCAGCGCGCCGCGGTGCACCAGTTCGCCCGGTTCGTTGGGGGCACATGGCGAGCCGTCCTCGCGCAGCACCAGAATTTCCGCGTTGGGAATCGCCTTGCCGATGGAATCGGGCCGGCGCTCCACTTCCGCCGGTGGCAGGAACGTCGAACGAAATGCCTCCGTCAGGCCATACATCAGGAATGGTTTGGTCTTTGGCATCCGTTCGCGCAAGGCCGCCAGCGTCTCCTTCGGCATGCGCCCGCCGGTATTGGCGAAGTAGCGCAGATGATCGGTGATGCTTGCCGGCCATTCCAGTTGGGCAAGCTGGATATACAGTGGCGGCACGGCAGTCAGGCCGGTGACCTTCTCGCGTTCCAGGGCTTTCAGCACGTCGCGTGGCAGCAAGTAGTTGAGCAGCACCACCCGGGCGCCGACATGGAAAGCCGTGGTGAGCTGGCTGAAGCCGGCATCGAAGGACAGCGGCAGCGCGGCCAGCAGGGTGTCTTCCGGCCGGTTTTCCAGATAGGTCGCCACGCTCTTGGCGCCGGCCACCATATTGCGGTGGGACAGCACGACACCCTTGGGCTTCCCGGTGCTGCCCGAGGTGTACAGGATGGCGACCATGTCGGTATCGATCACCCGGTGCCCGGCATGTTCCGGAGAGGCCAGCAGTTCGCTCCAGCGGCAGGTGACGAGGCCATCCCCGGTCGGGAGCGGTTGGTTGGAACCCAGAACAACCACATGGCGCAGATCATGACAGGCTGCCAGCACAGGCGCTAGCAGCGCCAGTCGCTCCGGCGACGTCACCAGCACCCGGACATTGCAGTCGCGCAGGATGTAAGCGACCTGATCGGGTTTAAGCAACGGGTTCAGCGGCACGAACACGCCACCCGCCGCCGGGGCGCCGAAGCTTGCAATGACCGTCTCGAAACGCTTTTCGAGGTAGATCGCCACCCGCTCGCCGCGTTGCAGGCCCAGGCTGATCAGGCCGCCGGCGAACCGCGTGACCGCATCCTGCAAATCGCCGTAGCACAGCGCGTCCTTGCCATAAGTCAGTGCCACGGCACGCGGGGTACGCTGCGCGGAAAGGGCAATCAGTTCGTGAAGTAATGTGGAATCTGGCATGACGGATAACTGAGGTAAGTCGGGCAAATCCAGCTGGCGACTATGACGATAAGAAGTATCGCACAGTCGCCGCCGCCTGTTTAATCCTATAATCAAGCTTGATTCTGCAACAAACATCGGGAGTTCGCGTTGGATATCAAATCGGAAATTCTTGGGCTGCTCGACGAAACCCTCAGCCTCGGCGGCCGCGCCGCCACCTTCAGCGCAGACACCGCTTTGCTCGGCGCGATTCCAGAACTCGACTCCATGGCCGTTGTCGCGCTGATCACCGGCATGGAAGAACGCTTCGGCTTCGTGGTCGATGACGACGAGATTGACGGGGCAACTTTCGCCACCGTCGGAACGCTGCTTGCGTTCGTCGAAGAGAAGCTGGCGGGCTGAGTTCGCCCAATCAGCTACCCATGGTGCCCGAAGTATTTTTCCTCCCGGTCGCCAACGGGCAACGCCTCTGCCTCTACTACGCCCCTGCTGGCGCGCAGCCCAAAGCCGCGCTGCTTTACCTGCATCCGTTTGCCGAGGAAATGAACAAGTCACGCCGCATGGCGGCCTTGCAGGCGCGCCTGCTGGCCGAGCATGGCTATGCCGTGCTGCAGATCGATCTGCATGGCTGCGGCGATAGTTCCGGCGATTTCGGCGACGCCACCTGGCAGGGCTGGTTGCAGGATGTGCAGGATGCCCACGCCTGGCTGCGCAAGCGCTGTCAGGCGCCGTTGTGGCTATGGGGTCTGCGGGCCGGCTGTCTCCTCGCCGTGCATGCCGCGACCCGCCTGGACGAGCCCGCCAATTTTCTGTTCTGGCAGCCGGTCTCCTCAGGCAAACAGTTCCTCCAGCAATTCCTCCGCCTCAAGGTCGCGGGCGAATTGATGACCGGCGAGAGCAAGGGCGTGATGGCCACGCTCAAACAACAGCTCGCCAGCGGTCAGCCGGTGGAAATCGCTGGCTACACACTGTCCGCCGAACTGGCCCGCGATCTGGAAGCCGCCGAGCTGCTGCCGCCCGCGCCAGCCGGTCGCATCGTCTGGTTCGAACTTTCCGCGCGACCGGAAGCCACGCTCGCGCCAGCCTCTCTCAAGCGCATCGAGCAATGGCAGGCCGCCGGATTTCAGCTTCACAGCGCCGTCCTGCCAGCGCCGACTTTCTGGCAGACCGTCGAAATCGAGGAAGCGCCCGCGCTGCTCGACGCAAGCCTGGCGGCGCTCAACTCATGAACTGCGCCGAAGCAGCCATCCACTTCGACTGTGAGAACGAAACCCTGTTCGGCATTCTCGCGCGGCCGGAACAGGCTGCCGATGTCGGCATCGTCATCATCGTCGGCGGGCCGCAAACCCGCGTCGGCAGCCACCGGCAATTCGTACTGCTGTCCCGCGCTCTGGCCGCCGGTTATCCCACGCTGCGTTTCGATGTGCGTGGCATGGGCGACAGTACAGGCGACAAACGCGATTTCGAGGCCGTCACGCCCGACATCCGCGCCGCCATCGATGCCCTGCAAACCGCCTGTCCAGGCGCAACCAGGATCATCCTCTGGGGCCTCTGCGATGCCGCCGCCGCAGCGCTGCTCTACTGCGAAGAAACGCGCGACCCGCGCATCGCCGGCCTCTGCCTGCTCAACCCCTGGGTGCGCTCGCCAGCCTCGCTGGCAAAAACCCAGGTCAAGCACTACTATGCACAGCGCCTGCTGCAAGCGGAGTTCTGGCGCAAGCTGCTCTCCGGCCGGCTGAACCCCATCCAGTCCTTTGCCGAGTTGCTGCGCAAGCTGGGTCAGGCAAGGGCGCAGACCGAACAGACCCTTGGTTTCCAGGAACGCATGGCGCGCGGCTGGCGGGATTTTCCGGGCCGGGTGCTGCTGATCCTCAGCGGCAACGACTACACTGCGAAAGAGTTTCTCGAATACTCCGCCAGCGTCCAAAGCTGGCGCGGCCTGCTCGACCGTCCAGACCTGACGCGCGTCGACGTGGCGGAAGCGGATCACACATTTTCTTGCGCGGAGTGGCGCGATGCCGTGTCGTCTGCCTGCTTGAAGTGGCTTGCAACTACTTCGGAACAACGACCGCCGGCATAAGGCCGAGCCGTTTCGCACGGCGCGCAAACTTGCGATCATCGAACGAGGCCATGCCGCGGCAGCCGCGATAACTGGCGTGGTGCAGGGCGTCGGCGAATTCAAGACCCGCCGTGCAGTGGGAAAGGGCTTGGGTAACCGTGTCCCGGTCTTCGATGAGCATATTTGGCAATGCACACAAATGCGCCATCACCGTTGCCACCTCCGCCGCGGAAAATCCGTAATACCCGCGCATCAGCCATTCAAATTCCAGCAACACGGTTTTGCAGACCATCAGCGGCTGGCCGGATTCGATCAAGCGCCGCGCCAGTTCGTGCTGACGGCTTGCCTCGGCGTCGCCAGCATCCGCGATGTAATAACGTGCGAGGATGTTGGTGTCGAGGCCGATCATGGCTTGGCGAGACTGGCCGGGTCGAAATCCGCCGGCACCGCCTTGCGCCGACTTTTAAGCATGCCGAAACCACTCTCGGGCACCGCCACCGGCGTGCCCTTCACCCGCACCTCGATATGATCGCCGACCAGGGCGAACTCGACCTTGCTACCCTGCCTTATCCCCAACTGTTGCCGCACGGCCTTCGGGATCGTGACTTGCCCCTTGCTGGTTACCGAACATGTTTCCATTGTCGTCTCCATGTAATACCTGGTAAGAATATCATTGCAAGCGCACCCGCGCAATTGATCGGGTCGCGCGGCAATTTCCTGGCTGGCCCCCTATAATCCGATCAACCATTGACTCCGGTAACCTCCGCGCATGTCGATCACTCCCCTCTGCCTCGGTCACCCGCGCTTCAATGACGGCGTTCTCGCTGCTGTCGCCGCGCGCGATGGCGTGCTTGCCGCGTGGCGGCAGGCCTTCCAGAAATATGGCACCGCTGCGCCCGCCCACGTTGGCGGCGATTTCGCGGTTGCGCTGGAACTGGACGATGGCCGCAGCTTTCTCGCCATCGACCGCTTCGCCATCCAGACGCTCTGCTATCGCGTCACAGGTAATCAGTTGCGTTGCGCTGCTCGCGCCGACGCACTGGGCGCCACCGAACTTGATCCGCAGGCGATCTTCGACTACCTCTACTTCCATGTCATCCCCTCGCCGCGCACCATTTTCAAGGATGTCATCCGCCTGCCGCCGGGTCATTGCGCCCGGTTCGAGAACGGCAAGCTGAGTGTCGCGCCCTGGTGGCAGCCGCGGTTCGAAGAAGGTCGGGGTGAATCCTTCGCTGCCCTGCGTGACGAATTCCGCCAGATCGTCAAAGATGCCGTCACCGACCGGCTCGCCGCCGGTCCCGCCGGCTGCTACCTCTCCGGCGGCACCGACAGCTCCACCATTGCCGGCATGGTCACGCAGATCACAGGAAAACCCGCCGACACCTACTCGATCGGCTTCGATGTCGCCGGCTACGACGAGATGGAATATGCGCGCATTGCTGTCAAGCATTTCGGCACGCGCCATCACGAGTACTACGTTACCCCGGACGATCTCGTCGCCGGCATGCCCGCCGTCGCTGCCAGCTACGACCAGCCCTTCGGCAATTCCTCCGCCGTGCCGGCCTTCTACTGCGCCCGCATGGCACAGCAGGATGGCTACGCGCACCTGCTCGCCGGCGACGGCGGCGACGAACTGTTTGGCGGCAATACACGCTACGCCAAGCAACGCGTCTTCGGCGTCTATGACCATATACCCCGGTTTCTGCGCCAAGGCCTGCTCGAACCCGCCTTCGCCGACAGCTCCTTCTTCGACCGCGTGCCGCTGCTGAAAAAAGGCGCCAGCTACGTACGCCAGGCACGCGTGCCGATGCCCGACCGCATGCAGACTTACAACCTGCTGATGCGCATGGGCTTGGACCAGGTTTTCACCGCTGACTTTCGCGGCAAGATCGACGCCGACAACCCGGCGCACCACCAGCGCGCAACCTGGGACACTTGCCCCGCGTCCGCCTCACTCGTGAACAAGATGCTCGTCTACGACTGGCGCTACACCCTGGCCGAAAATGACCTGCCCAAGGTTGTCGGCTCGGCCCGGCTGGCCGGCATCGAGATCGGCTTCCCGCTGCTCGACGACCGCCTGCTCGATTTCTCGCTCAGGCTGCCCACGTCTTACAAACTAAAGGGACTCAAGCTGCGCTGGTTCTTCAAGGAAGCCCTGCGCGGTTTCCTTCCCGACGCAATCCTCGTCAAAAAGAAACATGGTTTCGGCCTGCCCTTCGGCCCCTGGGCCGTCAATCATCTCCCGCTTAACAAGCTTGCCACGGAATCGCTGCACGGCCTTGCCGACCGCGGCATCGTGCGGCATGAATTCATCGACACGCTGCTCAAGGAACACCTGCCCGCCCACCCCGGCTTCTACGGCGAACTGGTGTGGATCATGACGATGCTGGAACAGTGGCTGCGGTCAAGACAAAGCTGAACACAGCCCCCCATTCAATGTTGAAAATTCTTCGTGCATTGCAGAATTTTCAATCATTCAGAATCTGCGAGTTGCTTGCCAATCTCAGTCTGGCGTAGCATGATGTAGCGGAATGCCACATTGGGTGAATACCATGAAATCGATTCGCATCTCAAATCGCCTTTACGACCTGTCCAGCGAAGCCAAGGATCTGGCCAACCGGTCGATTGCCCAGCAAATCGAATACTGGAGCGAGATCGGGTACCTGGTCGAACGACTTGGCATTACCAAGGCCGATCTGCTCGCGGCGACCCAGGGAACGAACGCGCTCGCCGAAGCGGAGAAGGCGCGCCGCGACGCCGCCTTCGCGGCCATCAAAGCCGGCAGGATGACTGCCGATGCACCAATGATGT
Organism: Rhodocyclaceae bacterium; assembly: GCA_030682175.1. Taxonomy (GTDB): domain Bacteria; phylum Pseudomonadota; class Gammaproteobacteria; order Burkholderiales; family Rhodocyclaceae; genus Sulfuricystis. The sequence continues at coordinate 60,022 of JAUXOM010000122.1, read as the reverse complement.
TTTCCAGAGAGATGGTCGAAGCGGCCCGGTTCGATATCGAAAGCGCCAGCCTTGCCTGAAATACCCTTCCGACCTGCGGACGTCCGACAGCTGTTTGGCATTCTGCAGCCGCAAACCGTCGTGGTCGGCGGCCAGGCGCTGGCCTTCTGGGTTACCGCCTACGGTATCCCGGTCACCGAGGCTGCCATCTCCATGGATGCAGATGTGCTCGGCGGACGAGACGATGTCGGGATCATCGCCGCCGGCATGCACGGCCTGCCCAAGTACCAGTTGCGCAGCGCGATCTCCGCCCTGGTGGGAAACATCCGCGTTGGCCGCGGGAACGACGATTTCATCAGCATCGATGTCGTGGATAACATCCTTGGCATGAAGGCCGAGGTGGTCAGAAAGCACAGCATTGCAGTCGCTTTCGGCGAAACCACCGTCCGAATGATGCATCCCCTCGATATTCTGGAAAGCCGGGCTGCCAACTATGCGGGGATTCCCGAAAAGCAGACCCAGGAAGGCCTCACACAGTTGCGGCTGGCCGTCGCTGTGGCGACGCGATTTCTCGAGACGGTTCAGAAAGAGGAGACACTGATCAACGCTGCCGAGATCATCGCGCGGATTCACAAAACCTACTCAGGCAAGGCAGCTATCCGGGACTCTGGCATCGACCTGCTGTTGCCGCTCGCATCCCTGACCAATCGCAGTTTTTCCACGAGCGCCGGAAAGAGCTTCGCCGCGATCCGGTTGCCGCAACTTATCGTGAAATGATGAAAGTCGGCGCTGGCGGGACGGCACCCGCCATCACCTCCACCGTCGTGGCGCTCGCCACGCTATCGACCGGCTTGTTCATCGCCGCGCATCACCCGCTATCGTCGATCGCAATGATTGCGGGTTGCTTGGCAGCCTTTATCATCTGCCTGCGCTTCGACCATGCCTGGCTGCTGCTGTTGCCTGCCCTGCTGCCCATCGTCGACCTGGCGCCCTGGACCGGCTGGCTGACATTCGAGGAGTTCGACATTCTCGTGCTGGGCGCGGCCGCGGGCGCCTGGCTGCGCCACGGCTGGACGCCGGGCGTATCGGCTCCGGCTCGCCCCTCGAAACTGTTGCTCCTGCTCGTCGCGCTTTACCTGCTGTTCCTCGCGGTTTCGTTCGCGCGCGGCATTGCCGATGCGGGCGGATTCGTCTTCGGCTGGTTCCAGGGTTACGAAGGCTCGATGAACAGTCTGCGCCTGGCCAAAAGCTTCCTGCTCGCGGCGCTGTTCGCCCCCCTTATCGGCCGCACTCATTCCCGACTCGACGACCGTGGCGTTGCCTATCTCGGCTGGGGCATGGTGCTGGGACTGGCCACCGTTTCCCTTGCTGCCCTCTGGGAACGCATTGCCTTCCCCGGCCTGCTGAATTTCTCGGCCGATTACCGCACCACCGCATTGTTCTGGGAAATGCACGTTGGCGGCGCGGCCCTCGACGGATTTCTCGTCCTGACCCTGCCTTTCGCCGTATTGCTGATGCTGCGCAGCCAATACGTCGGCCAATTGCTGCCAGCCGGGCTGATACTCGGACTTGGCATCTACGCCAGCCTGACAACCTTCTCGCGGGGCGTGTATCTCGCCATGGTGATATCCCTTGCCCTCATGGCATTTCTTCTGAACGCCAAAAACCCGTCATCAAGAACAGGCGCCACGCGCAGCAAGGGAATCATCCTTGGCCTCGTCGCCATGATCGCCGTCGCCGGACTTGCGTTCCTGGTATTCCGCCACGGTGGTTACCGCGCCACGCTTGCTCTGCTCGGCTGTCTCGGTCTGTTCATGTTGACGATGGAATTCGCCCGATCCCTCACCTGCAGACTCTGGGCAGCTGCCATCGCCATTGCCATTCCTTTGATCCTCGCAGCCTTCGCTTTTACATGGTTGTATGGCAAAGGCAGTTACGGGTCCTACGCCACGATCTTTCTGGCGGCACTCGTCGCACTCCTTTTCAGCTTCAAATCCGGCGCGGACAACCTCCGAGCCGTAGCCTTGTCAGGCACACTGGCGCTGCCGTTTGCAGCCGCCCTGATCGCCAACCACTGGGGCGGCACATCAGCGCTCATCGACATGACGACCGCGCTTGCAATCCTGGCTGCGTTCGCCATCTGGGGCATCCATTCGAAGCAGACTGTTTGGCCAGCGGGTTGGCGCAGCCAGGGCATTGCCTTCGCCGGGGCGATGTCGCTCGCGGCCATGGTCGCGATTTTCAGCGGCGGTGCCTATATGGGCGATCGTTTCTCGACCAGCGAGCGCGATTTCAAGGGACGGCTGCAGCACTGGCAAGCCGGCCTGGATATTCTTCAGACACCAGGGGACTGGTTGTTCGGCAAGGGCCTCGGGCGTTTCCCGGCATCCTTCTTCTTCGGTGCGCCCGGCAACGAATTCCCCGGCAGCTACAAGCTCACGCAGGAAAATCAGAACAACTTCTTGGCGCTCTCGGGGCCGCGTTACCAGATCGGTTTCGGAGAAGTGCTGCGCATTTCCCAACGCGTCTCCCCCGTCCCCGCAGGACGCTACCAGCTTGAATTCAATGCGCGCAGCCAGGACAAGGTCACGCTCGGCTTCAGCCTTTGCTCCAAGCACCTGCTCTATGCTGAAGCCTGTTCGGGACGGCAGATCGCCATCAACGGCAATGGCGACTGGCAGCACCTGAAACTGGAGTTCAACGGTCGCCAACTCTCCGGGGGTGCATGGTATGCGCCGCAATTCATCGTCTTTTCCCTGGCCCTCGAAAACTCCGGCAAGCGCGTTGATATCGACAAGCTTTCACTCAGCGATCCGCATGGTCGTCAGATTCTCGCCAACGGCGACTTTTCGGACGAAATGGCGCGCTGGTTCTTCACCAGCGATCACCACCACATGCCCTGGCACATGAAGAACATGTTCCTCCATGTGCTGTTCGAACACGGCGCGCTCGGACTCGCTGCCTTCATGGCCCTCGTCGCGGTAGCGGCATTGCGAACGTTCGGAGGTGTCCGATCCCATCATCCAGGCGCGCCCGCCTTGGCCGCCGGCATCGCCGGATTTCTGGTCGTCGGCCTTTTCGACAGCCTGCTGGATGCGCCACGTGTGGCCTTCCTGTTCTTCCTCATGCTGCTACTTGCCATCCAGGGACGCAAGGCGGGATGATTAGAAACAACATGCCCCTCCGCTTCCTGTTCAGACTGCTCATTGCCGCTGTCCTGCTGGCCGCCTGCGGCAACGACCACGACATCCGCACGCGCATCAATGGTGACTGGCACCGCCAGACCCTCGAAAAGGATCACCTCGAACGCTGGCTCAAGGTGCTGCCGACCGCCAACGGATTCTTCAACAGCGCCGTCACGCGTGACTGGCAGGTGATCGACCAACAGCCCGGCGACATCGTCGGCCAGGCACGTGGCATCTACCTCATGGCCGCAGGCTACGACCTAGCCGCCAGGCTCGCCTACCTCGAACAAGTCAAGCTCGGTACCGATTTCCTGCTCCGCCATTACCGCGACCCGTTGCATGGCGGTTGGTTCGAAGCCGTCGGCCCCGACGGCAAGCCCAAGAATGACAACAAGCGGCTCTACAGCCAGGCCTTCGTCATCTTCGCGCTCGCGCATGCCTACCGCGCAACGCAGGACAAGCGCTATCTCGATGCCGCCTTGCAGACCTGGAGCGAGATCCGCCTGCGCTATGCCGATGCACATGGCGGCTTTCGCGCCGGCACAAACCGTAATTTCAGCCAAACCCGATTCGACAATTCGCAGAATCCGATCATGCATCTCTTCGAAGCCCTGCTCGCACTCAACCAAACCAGCGGTTCGCGCGAGGCGTTCGAGGGTGCCGAATCGATCGGCAGATTCGTCACCCACCGACTGCTCGAAGGGCTGCCCGACGGTACCGCCCGTATACCGGAACTCTACGACGAGCAATGGCGCCCCTTGCCCGGCGCACGCGGTGGGCGCATCGACATCGGCCATCAGTTCGAATGGGCGTACCTGTTCAGTGCCGCGAGCGAAGCCGGCCTCAACCCGATCTTCGCAGGTGTCGCCGACCGGCTGCTCAACTACGCCATCACTAATGGATTCGAAAAAGGAGAACAAGGCACAATCACCGCGATTACCCCGGAAGGGGAAGTCAGGCGCCAACGAGGCTGGTGGCAACAGGCGGAAGCACTGCGCGCGCTCATACATCATGCTGCCATACGTGGCCGCAGCGACCTCTGGGGACGGGTGACTCAGCAAACCGAATTCATCCGCATGGAGTTTCTCGACAATCAGAATGGCGGTTGGCACAACCTGGCACTATCCGATTGCCGCAAAGGCAGTTGCCCCGATCGACAGCCCGACGGCTACCACATGACTGCACTGCACCTGGAAGCGATCCGAATCGAAACACTTTCACGTTGAAGCGGTTAGGCAATGAAAGGGAAAACGGGGCCCACGGTTTTCTGCCCCGCAAGCCTAATTCGGCGCGCCAAACTGCCGGCTGCCATCTGCATCCGAAAAGTCGGCGCTGGCAAGACTGCACGATAATCCCTACCTTTCCGTCCGCTACAATCACCTCACTACGTGATTCCCGCCATGGCAGAGAAAGACGATAAACCATGACCGCCGCACTTAAAAAACCAAGGCACGCCTACCGTCGCCTCGAAGAGGAGAAAACGGAGGAGAAAAAGCGGAAAACGGGGACAGACCACGGTTCTTTGAGCGGAAAACGGGGACAGACCACGGTTCTTTGCACATTTGCCACCCTCGAAAAGCTCCGCCGTGCAAAAACTAGGCGCTGACGGGACGGCACCTTAAAGGCCAGAAAGCTTTTTCCGGCAGCAACAAGGAATGGCATACTATGCCAACCCCACATCGAGAGACACATCATGCCCACGCGCAATGTCGTATTGACCGATCATCAGGCCACATTCGTCGAGCAACTTGTCGCCTCCGGCCGTTACCAGAATGCCAGCGAAGTACTGCGCGAGGGTTTGCGCATGATCGAATCGCGCGAGACCGAAACGACAGCTCGACTCGCCAGCCTGCGTGAAGCGGTTCGCATCGGCAGTGCCGACATCGACGCCGGCAGATTGCATGCATTCGACGAACCGGCATCCCTTGACCGGCACCTATCTGCAATCGCCGGTGAAGCCATGGGCGCTTCGTGAAACCCGTCTGGAAAATTCGCCTTGCCGTTTCCGCCGCGCAAGACTTCCGCGAAATAGTGCGCTGGACAGCCATTCACTTTGGCAAAGGCCAAGCCAGCACCTACGCCAGAACCCTTTCAAGCGCGCTAACCGCACTCACCCAAGGGCCCAACATTACCGGCGCCAAGCACCGAGAAGACATCGGTCCCGGCATCCATACGCTTCATGTCGCCCGCAAGGGACGCAAAGGCCGGCACTTCGTCGTATTCCGCGTCGGTGACTCGCATAGCGAAAACGTCATCGATGTGCTGCGACTGCTGCACGACAGCATGGATCTGCCACATCAAGTAATGGCAGCCAACGAACCCGACAACCCCGCATGACTGCGTGCCGCACAAAACTCGGCGCTGACAGGACGGCCCCCAGCATCCTTCTGGCACTCCTTTTGGCGATTTGCATCTCCCTCGCCGAGGCCGCCACACTCCGCGTCGGCCCCGGCGAGGCGATCACCCGCATCGCCGAAGCCGCCCGCCTGGCCAAGGACGGTGACACCGTCGAAATCCTGTCCGGCGAATACCGCGGCGATGTAGCCGTCTGGCAGCAAAAGCAGCTCGTCATCCGCGGCATCGGCCCGCGCCCCGTACTCATCGCCGACGGCAAAAGCGCCGAAGGCAAAGCCATCTGGGTCATCCGCAACGGCGATTTCCGCATCGAGAACATCGAATTTCGGGGTGCCCGCGTGCCGGCCGGCAACGGTGCGGGCATCCGCTTCGAAAGCGGCAAGCTCAGCATCCACGACTGCACCTTCATCGACAATCAGATGGGCATCCTCACCGGCAACGTCAGCACCGCGGAACTCGTCATCGGAAACAGCCGCTTCGCCGACGCGCCGCGCCAGATGCACTCGTTGCCGCATCTGCTCTACGTCGGTCGGATCGCCAAAGTCACCATCACCGGCAGCCGCTTCGAGAAAGGCTATCGCGGCCACCTGGTCAAGTCGCGCGCACGGCAAAGCATCCTTCGCGACAACCACATCGTCGACGGCCCGGACGGCGAAGCCTCCTACGAAATCGACCTACCCAATGGCGGCATCGCGCACATCGTCGGCAACACCGTCAGCCAAAGCGCGAAAACCCAGAACCCCGTACTCATCTCCTACGGTGCCGAAGGCAACGTCTGGCCGGAAAATACACTCACGCTGGAAGACAACACGCTGATCAGCGACTTGCTCCCCGGCGGCTGGTTCCTGCGCATACATGAAGACAAGTTTCCTGCCTCGCCGACAATCCAGGTCGAGAACAACCGGACAGTCGGTCTTGGTATCTTTACACCCGATCTCCGGCAAACCAATCAGCCCTAGCCCGTGCTCCTCGACACTCTGATCTTCGACCCCTCGCCCTGCGGCTTTCCCAAACCGCGCGTGCCGCTGCTGCCGACGGGGCTCGATGGCCTTGCACTCAACACGGCTCAGCCCTGGGCGCCCACCAGCCACTTCCGCCATTTCGCTCGCGGGCGCTATGCCCTGCGCGAAGCCTATCGCCTTTCCGGCATCGGTCCGGGCAGCACCCTGCTTGCTCCCGCCTACCACTGTCGCACCATGCTCGACCCGGCCCTCGCCCTCGGTGGCAACGTGCTGCTCTACCCGCTGCACACCAACCTCTCGCCCAACCTTGCCGCGCTCGACGCGCTGATCAACCAATCGCCAGCGCCAGTCAAGGCGCTGCTCGCCACCCACTTTTTCGGCATCGCGCAAGACTTTGCCGCGCTGGCTGCCTGGTGCATCGAGCGTGGCATTACCCTGATCGAAGACGGCTCGCATGCCTTCTTCTGCGAACACCACCGCCCGGCCGGCATCGGCGGCCATGGCGAATTCGTCGTCAGCAGCCCCTACAAGTTTCTGCCCAGTCCCGATGGGGGCCTGCTCTACGCCCGCGATGCCGGTCGCCTGAAGAGTCTTTCAACGCGCGCCCCCGCCGTGGTCAACGAACTGCGCGGCATGCACTTCGCCTGGTCGAAAGCCGCCGAACAGCGCAACAACCGGGCTGCGCTCGCCCCAGCCCACCTCGACGCCGAACTGGCCGCCATCGCCGCAGCACGGCACTCCGCCGCCATCGACCGCCACGAACTCGCTGGCACCTCGGCAGATTATCGACCGGACCACGAAGGCTACACGGCACTGCGTTTTTCGCGCATGCTCTATCGCCACCCCGACATCGACAGCATCGCCCAGCGGCGGCGCGACCACTATCGCCAATGGGCTATGGCGACCATGAATCTGCCATACTGTCGGCCGCTCTACCCCGAACTGCCCGAAGGTTGCATCCCCTACATGTTCCCGCTGATCATCGACAACCCCGAACCGCACTTCACCCGGCTCAAGCAACTGGGCGTGCCCATCTTCCGCTGGGACAGCAGCGCAGTCTCGGGCTGCGCCACCGCCAGCGACTATCGCCTGCACCTGCTGCACCTGCCCTGCCACCAGTCGCTAACTGGCCGCGACATGGACTGGATGATCGCGGCGATTACGAAAGTCGGCGCTGGCGAGACGGCACATAACTACTCATGACCATGGATTTCCTGACCGCCGCAAAGGCCGTCAAGGCCCTGACCGGGAAACCCGTCAGCCGACAACTGCGAGAAGCACTCGCTTTACGGCTGGGCCAGCAACGCATCGGCATCTCCGAATATTTCGAATACGGCCTGTGGGATCCGAAACTCAGCGCGGATAAGCGCGCGGAATTCATCGGCTGGCGCACCAGCGCCGAACTCGACCGCCGCCTGAACAGTGACCATTCGCGCGTGCTGGCAAACGACAAGCTGATCAACTACATCATTCTCAATGCGCTGGGCTTCCCCATGCCGCGCCCCTTGGCGACGTACTCGGTCAACCGCAGGCGAATCGCCAATGAAATCTTGCTTCGTACCCGCGACGAGGTTCGCAGCTTCCTGGCCTCGACAACCTATCCGGTTTTCGTCAAACCGATTTCGGCCGGTTATGGCCGCGGCGTTTCCGGTCTCGCCGGCTTCGACGGCACGCATGTCCAGTTGCTGGATGGCACCTCGGTCGAGTTCGGGAAGTTCTTCGCTCCCTTCGAGTTCCTCCCCTTTCAGGGCATGCTGTTCCAGGAATGCGCCGCAACCCATCCGGCCATCCAGGAACTGACCGGCAGCACCGCGATTTGCTGCATACGGATGATCTGCCTCGTCTCACGGCAAGAAAGCGTCATCCATACGGCCTTTCTCAAAATCGTCACCGGCCGCAACATGCTCGACAACTTTTCCCATGGCGACTATGGCAACCTGCTGGCCGCCATCGACACCCAACAGGGCGTCATTACCCATGCGATTCGTCGTATTGGGCCGGAAGGCGCCATCGAGCGGCACCCCGACACGGGCATGCCGCTGATCGGTTTTCGACTTCCCGACTGGGAGTCCGCCATCGTCCTGGTCAGAGATGCCACGCGCCACTTCCCCGGCTTGGGCATCCAGAATTGGGATGTAGCCCTGACACCTTCGGGTCCCGTGATCATCGAGCTGAATACGGAATCCGAACTCGCCGTGCCACAGGCAATCAACCACCGTGGCATGATGGACGAAAGGCTGAAACATGGCCTGCAAACGTTGACTGAAGAACGTCAGGCTGCTGCAAAGTCGGCGCTGGCGGGATGGCGCGCATAACCGGATGAGTTGGGAACTCAAAGCTGCCGGCGAACACTTCCCCGCCTTCGCCGCCGAATGGGACCGACTCAACGGCGAGTTGTACGGCAGCCATCCTTTCTTCGACAGCCGCTTCATCGGCCCGCTGCTGGTACATTTCGGCAAAGGCGACGAACTGCTCTGTGTCCACCGCGGCGCCGACGCCATCGACGGCGCGCTGATCCTCCACCCACTCAGCTTTGGCCGCTGGTCACTCTTTCTGCCCTCGCAAACCCAGGCCGGCGCGGTCATGCTCAAAGACGCACGCCTGCTCGAGACCCTGCTGCCCGCCTTGCCCGGTCATGCCTGGAGCCTCGACCTCCTCTCCATCGACCCGGCCTACGCGCCCGACTGGTCCGGCCTGCGCCTGCCACGCATCGTCATCCCACACGCCATCACCATGGCCGTCGCCACCGAAGGCGACTTCAACCACTATTGGCAGGCACGCCCCAAGAATCTGATCAGCAACATTCGCCGCTACCAGCACCGCGCCGAAGAAACCACCGGCCCGCTTACCGTCGCCACGATCACCGACCCCGCCAAATTGGTCGATGCCCTCGCCCGCTACGGCCAACTGGAATCGGCTGGCTGGAAAGGCAAGCAAGGCACCGCCATCGCTCCCGACAATGCGCAAGGGCAGTTCTATGCCGACATGCTCGGCCGCTTCGCCGCCAGCGGCCAGGCATTGGTCATGGAACTGCGCGCCGGCGAACAGCTCGTCGCCTCGCGCCTCTTAATCCGTCACGAACAGATGTGGAACATCCTGAAAACCACCTACGACGAAACGCAATCCGCCTTCGCCCCCGGTCGCCTGCTGCTGCATGCCGTGCTCGAACGCGCCTGCGCCGAGATGCGCAGCGGCATCGTCGAGTTCTATACCAATGCCACCCGCGACCAGGCTGAATGGGCCACCGCCCTGCGACCCATCCCGCACCACCAGATTTTTCGCAATGATCTAGTTGCTGGCCTGCTCGGCATTATCAAAACCCTGCGCCGCCGGCCATCACCCACCAAAGACACTGACGCATTCGACCCGCTTGCGGTTCACGGCTACCCGAGCATCACCGCCCTGCCACCGGCTGCCCTGCAACTCTTCCAGCAGGCCGAAACGTACAACCCAGAATTCTCCGCCGGCTGGTTCGCCAACCTTCAGCAAACCGTCTTCGGCGACGATCCCGGCGTGTGCTACTACGTGGCCGAACACACCGGCCAGCCCGTGGCCATCCTGCCCGTGCGCCTCGCCCGCCACGGCATCGCTCGGCGGGTAGAAGCCCTCGGCAACTACTACACCTCGCTCTACAGCCCCATCCTCGCCCCCGAGGCCGCCGAACTTGACCTCGCCGCGCTGCTGCAAGCCGCCAGCCGTGACCACGGCGGTGCCCACGTCATGCGCTTCGCGCCCATGGACCCAGCTTCATCGGGCAACAAAACCCTGCTTACCGCACTGCGCAGCCGCGGCTGGATTCCCTTCAAGTTCTACTGCTTCGGTAACTGGTATCTCAAAGACGCTAGCGACTGGAAAACCTACCTCGAACAGCGCGACGGGCAACTGCGCAGCACCCTCAAGCGCAAGGGCAAGAAATTTGCAGCCGAAGGCGGCACGCTCGAAATCATCACCGCCCCAGCCCAGGCCGAAGCCGCCATCACCAACTTCAACCGCGTTTATTCACGCAGTTGGAAGAAGCCAGAACCCTACCCGGAATTCATTCCCGGGCTGATCCGCTGGCTGGCCGACAAGGGCTGGCTGCGCTTGGGCATCGCGAGTCTGCACGGGCAACCCATCGCTGCCCAACTATGGATCGTCAATGCCGGCAGGGCGCGCATCTTCAAACTGGCCTACGACGAAGCCCATGCCCACCACGCGTCCGGCACGCTGCTTACCGCACACCTGATGGAACACGTCATCGACCGCGACAAGGTACAAGAAGTCGATTACCTGATCGGCGACGACGACCACAAGAAACTCTGGATGAACCACCGGCGAGAACGCTGGGGCATCGTTGCTTACAATCCAGCCTCGATCATCGGGCTCGGCCTGCTGGGCAAGGAAATTGTCGGCAGAATCCTGCGCAAGGCCATGGCCATGACACAACAATCGAAACCCATGCATACCCACTGGCAACTCTTTCCGATCAGTCAATTCGACGCCCAAACCACGCAGTGGGATGCTCTGCAACGGAATTGCGCCAACCTGCCTTTCCTTGAAAGCGGCTTCCTCAAGCCTTTGATCGAAGAATTCGGCACCGGCCAGGAACTGCTGGCCTTCGGCAGCGAAGACGGGAAACCCTGCGCCGCCGCCATCCTCACCAAACGTCGCTTTGGCATCTGGCAAACCTTCCAGCCTTCCCAACTGCCGCTGGGCGCATGGATATCGCGCACCGATGACAGCCCGGCGGAATTGGCCAAGTCTTTATTGCGCGCCCTGCCGGGCTTCAATCTCAATCTCAGCCTCACACAAATCGACCCACTGTTCCAGCCGCGCCCAGAGGAAGAACCCTGCATCAAAACGATGGACTACATCGACACCGCCTGGGTCGATATCGACCAAGCCTTCGACACCTATTGGGAAGCGCGCGGCAAAAACCTCAAGACCAATACGCGCAAGCAGCGCACCAAGCTGCAAACCGAGAATGTCACGCTTAGCATCGAATGCCTGACGCAACCCGCAGCGGTCGCCCAAGCCATCGAAGACTACGGCGTACTCGAAAGTGCCGGCTGGAAAGGCAAGGATGGCACCGCTGTACATCCTGACAACGCGCAAGGCCGCTTCTACCGCAAGATGCTCGAAAACCTCTGCGCCCAAGGCCGGGGCCGCATCTACCGATACCGCTTTAACGACAAAGTCGTCGCCATGGATCTCTGCATCGAGGCAGGCGACCGCATCGTCATCCTGAAAACCGCCTACGATGAAACCTACAAGACCGTTTCACCCTCGACGCTGATGCGGCATGACGAATTTCGCGAACTGTTCGATTCCGGGAAATTCAAGCGCATCGAGTTTTACGGCAAAATCATGGAATGGCACACGCGCTGGTCCGAGAACAAACGCGCTCTCTACCACCTGACAACATATCGATCCGCGCTCATAACCAAGCTTCATGCCTGGCGGCAGAAAAGCAGTTAATCCGCCTTTTTTCCCGCCTCGGGTTCTGTTGCCTCAGAAGGCTTTGCCGGAGCTTCATCAGTAGCCACCACTTTCGGTGGCAGGTCGCGCCACTGGCCAACCCTTTCCAACTTGTTACGCAGGCCGGGTAACGGGAAACCCAACTGATAAGCCTTGTGTGCACTGGCGAGCGCCTTGTCGTAATCCTTGAGGTCGACATAGGCCAGACCGAGGTTGTAGTGGATATTGGCATTGTCGCCGGCCATTACTAGCGCTTCCTCCAGTTTTTTTACACCCTCATCGGCTTTCCCCTTCTGTAGCAAAAAAGTGCCGTAAATGGTTTTCACCATTGCATCATCCGGCGCAAAACGCTCGGCGCGATCAAGCCAACAAGCAATCGTATAGCGGGCCCCTATCGGCTTATCTCTTTTTTCCTTGCTGGACAACTTCATCATTGCCAGCAAAGCACGATGATGATTGGGGGAGGCTCGAAGGGTGTAATCGATATCGCCACCTGGTGTGGTAGAAGTATTTCCACGACTCAGGTTTTCAACAAAGGGAAGGAAGTGAGCACCTTCGACAATTTTTAGCTCATGTTTTTGCGTTCGATAGTCGAAAGGACCGTATCCCTCGTTGAGATTGCCGCAGTTTCCTTGGGCAACCGCAGTGCTCGATATGGTCATTCCGAAGATAACGATGCAGCAAAGGCGTCTGTACTTGTCCCACTCCATTTAAATGGCTCCCTCAATCGATTTCGACAACAACCGCGCCAGCGCGGCCGTCCTGCCACTGCGCGACGCCTTCGCAACAAAATTTCGATCTGCCAGTAGTGCCCTTCCTTCCTTTACCGCCCGAATGAATCCAGGTAACAGCGCGGCGATTTCGTCGGCGGAATCGATTTGCGCCAAAGCATCAATGCCGGCATCTCTCAATACGCCGGCAGTATCCCCTGCCGGATCGGTCAGCCCAATGATAGGCCGGCCAGCGCGCAAGTATTCGTAAATCTTGGCCGGAATCTGCGCGTTGCAATTGGCAGCCTGCATGACCAACAAAGCATCCGCACGCAACATTTCCAGAAGTGCCTCGCGGTAAGGTAGCGGCGGCAGGATCTCGATGAACTCCGCCACACCAAACTGCTGTGCGAGCGTTTGCAGCAGATTGTCATGCACCGGCGCGCGAAAGCGAATTTTCAACTCTCCCGCGCGCAGTTGCCCCGACTTTACCAGCCGCTGCAACGCCGCAAACAATTGAGTGGGATCACGCTCCTCCGGATAAACGATACCACTATGCAAAAGCGTTATCGCGCCGGGATTCAGCGCCAAAGTCGGCGCTGGCGAGACGGCAGCAAAACTCTCTTCGTCGTAGCCGTTTTCCAGCACGACGATCCGCTCGCGCGCTTCTGGATACCGCTTACGGTAGTCCTCTGCTGCACTTGGTGTAGTGAAGGTGGAGAAGCTCGCATTGCTAACCGCATTCATTTCGATCGCCTTGAAACTTTTCCAGGTCAAGGGATCGGCTGGATAGCCCGCTTGCGCCATCGGATCACGAAAATCCGCAATCCATGGCAAACGACTACGGCGATGCAGCGCAGAACTGATCACATGCGCCGTGGGGATCGGATAGGTCGACCAGATAGCATCCGGCCGGTAACGCTCAATCATGCGCATGCCCTGCCATACGCCGGCAAACTGCCAGCTGCGCCAGCGGTCCGGCCGCGCCATCCAACCTGCATAACGACCATTCACAGCCAGGTGCCTAGCCGTATCGAGCGCAAAAGCCCGCTCGACGATCGTCCCGGCCGGCACATCACCCATCAGATCGGCGCTGGTTCGTTCGTAGGCCTGTGGCATCACTGTCAGCACCAAGGGCTCCCAGCCAAACGAAGGCAGATGCTGCACAAAACGAAGCGTCCGCTGAATACCGCTGCTACCCGCCAACGGCGGGAAGTGGTAGGCGATCATAAGGATACGGCGCATTTAGTTTCAGTCCATTCGAATGGCAAGCGACCCACAACCTGCTGGATTATATGGCTACAATCGCCCTCACCCCGACACTCCGCCAGCAAGCTTCCCGATGCCCGCAAACAACAGGATTGGTGTAATTGGTGTCATACCAGACAATTGGCAAGGAATCTGGATGCCACGCCATCATGTCCTCGGTCGACTGGCACGTCACTTCGAAGTTGTCTGGATAGAACCGGCAGCAGGGTGGCGGAATTACTGGCTGTCCAACAAAGCACGGGATGCTGCCATTCAAATGAGATCACCTGAGGAATTCGGCATCGATATTTACGATCCCGGCCGCTGGTTGCCGGAGGTTTACCGGCCTGAAGCACTGGGTGATTGGATCAGGAAACAGCGCGTCAAACTGGCCTGTGCCAAGCTGCGCCAGCGCGGCTGCGACAAAATCGTACTGTATCTATGGCGACCGGAATTCGATTGGGCGCGGGATGCAATCGACGCCGATCTCAGTTGCTATCACATCGACGACGAATATCGGTTTTCGATGGAAGACCTTCCGAATGATCCACGCGAGGTTGCGCTCATTCAGCGTGTGGACCAAGTGATCATCCATTCGCGCAAATTGCTCGAAAAAAAGGGGGGGATCAACCCCCATACGATGCATGTGCCGAATGGGGTGGAATATGCTGCGCATGCAACACCCGCCCCCGCACCGGAGGATATTGCCGCCATCCCGCAGCCGAGAATGGGCTATGTCGGCGTAATCAAGTCGCAACTGGATATCGGGTTGCTGCATCAACTGGCCAAGCGGCGACCCGATTGGTCTTTTGTGCTGGTCGGGCCGAAAGGTTATCTTGGCCCAAAGGCCAGCCTGCTCGACCAACTCGAAGGCCTGCCCAATGTATACCTGACCGGCAACCGTCAGCTCGCAGAGCTACCCGCCTACATGCAGGCGATGGACGTATGCATGATGTGCTACGAAGTCTGTGATTACACGAACTTCATTTACCCACTCAAGCTCAACGAATATCTGGCCACCGGACGCCCTGTCGTTACCGCGGCGATCGATTCCGTGGCAGGCCTGGAACCGCTGGTCAGCATCGCCCATAGTGCAGAAGAATGGGAAACCGCCTTGGACAACGCGCTAAGCAGCGGGGCCAATTCGCCTGCTGCCATCCAGGCCAGACAAAATCAAGCCGAGCTTCATGATTGGGACCGTCTGGTACAGCAAATCGCCGATCAATTTCGAAACCGGCTCGCTCGATAAGGAGCACTCATGAACAACATCAGGACACTGGTGACAGGCGGGGCCGGTTTTCTTGGCTCTCATCTCTGCGAGCGTTTGTTGGCCGAAGGCCATGAGGTGCTTTGCGTGGATAATTTTTTCACGGGGACACGGACAAACGTCGAGCATTTGCTAGGTCACCCGCATTTCGAGTTGATGCGTCACGACGTTACTTTCCCGCTGTATGTCGAGGTCGACGAGATCTACAATCTGGCCTGCCCAGCTTCCCCGATACATTATCAGCACGATCCAGTGCAAACCACCAAAACCAGCGTACATGGCGCCATCAACATGCTGGGGCTGGCCAAACGGCTCAAGGCAAGGATTCTGCAGGCCTCCACCAGCGAGGTATATGGAGACCCGGAAGTTCACCCCCAGCCCGAAAGCTACTGGGGTAGAGTCAATCCGATCGGCCCACGCAGTTGCTACGACGAAGGGAAACGCTGTGCGGAAACCTTGTTTTTCGATTATCACCGCCAGCACCGGTTGCGCATCAAGGTGGCCCGCATCTTCAACACCTATGGCCCGCGCATGCATCCCAACGATGGCCGGGTGGTCAGCAATTTCATCGTCCAGGCGCTGACCGGGCAGCCGATTACCCTTTACGGCGACGGCACCCAGTCACGCTCGTTTTGTTATGTCGACGACCTGATCGAAGCCATGGTGCGCATGATGAACAGCCCGGACGAATGCACCGGACCGATCAACATCGGCAACCCCGACGAATACAAGATGAGCGAACTTGCGCAGACAATCATTCGCCTGACCGGCTCGAAATCCGACATTATTTACCGCGAGCTTCCCATTGACGACCCGAAGCAGCGAAAACCAGATACCCGCTTGGCGCACGAAAAACTTGGCTGGCAGGCAACTACGCGTCTCGAAGACGGGCTGCAGAAAACCATCCAGCACTTTGCCGGGCTTGTCGCTAACAAAGGCAAGGCGAACTCATGATGAACCGCATCGCCGCCTATACAACACCCCGTACCGATGTCTGTGCGCTGGTCCCCGACACCGCACAGGTAGTACTTGATCTTGGGTGCAGCGATGGCAGCCTGGGGGTAGCACTGAAACACCATAGACCCAGCCGCCGTGTTTGCGGAATAGAATATTCCGCAAACTTGGTGAACACAGCAGCAACCCGCTTGGACAAGGTTATTTTGGGCGATCTTAACCAACCTGATTGTCTTGCCCAATTTACCGGTGAAACGTTCGATTGCATTGTGGCAGCGGATGTCCTCGAACACCTCGTAGCCCCAGAAAATCTGTTGCAGTATTTGTCAAATTTTCTGGCAGAAGATGGTTCGCTGGTCATCAGCATGCCCAATATTCGTCACCATTCTGCGCTGTTCTCCATCTACATTTCTGGCACTTTTCCGCGTCGCGAGCGCGGCATTTTCGACAGCACCCATTTACGCTGGTTCACCCTCAAGGATGCCCGGCAGCTGCTTCAATCCGCTGGCATTTACGTCGTGGCAGAAAGTTACACGCTGCGAGTCGGCGATCGGGGTGGGGGCTTGATCAACAGGGCTGTGCAAAGGTATCTTGGTCCATTCGCGCCGTTTGCCCCTCTTCGTGAATTCATAGCCTACCAGTATGTCCTTCGGGCAAAGTACAGCCCCATCGGCCATTCATGAAGCCACTCACGATCCTGACCGTCTCTTACGGTCACAGAACGTTGTTGCAGGAAAACATACGGCTCGCTCAATCGCTGCATGCGAATTTCCGGCATCTGGTGGATTGGCATGTCGCCGAGAACAGCCCGGCAGACCATCCTGATCGATGCGTTGGTAATGAAATAGGTTTTATCGTGCGCCAAGGTGACGGTGAAACTGGCAAAGGGATCAGCCACCACCATGCCACCGCACTGAACAAGTTGTTACGCACAACAAAGCTCAACCGCCATGTCCTGATCCTCGACCCGGATTTTTTTCTTTTATTCCCCAATTGGGCTGAGGCGATTCCTGAATACATGCTATCGCAGAAGATCAGTTTTTTCGGTGTGCCATGGCATCCAAGGCATCATGAAAACTATCGCTACTTCCCTGCGGTGCACTGCTTCGCCTTCGACAGCCAGGTCATTGATCCCGCATCGCTCGACTTCACGCCAGTGCTGGAGGTACTCGCTTGGAAACGTACCCGCATTGCGAAGCTTCTAAATTTGATACCGGCAATCGGCTATCGCCTGACACGACGATGCTGGGATACGGGCACGCGCATCTGGTTTCGATATCGCGATCACTCTGCCAAACATGAGATTGTCATGCCTGTCTATTGCCCAGAACCAATCTACCAAACGATCAAGAACCGCCTGATCGAATCTCTGCTGCCTGACAGAATGTGCATGGAACCGCAACAGCCGGGCTACTTCAGCACAGAAACCTTTCGGGATCGTGGTTGGTTAAATGAACAGATTCCAGACGAATGGGAATCCTTCGTCTGGCAGGATATTCCCTTTGGGCTCCATGTTCGGCGAAGCTTTGCTCATCACCGACGTAGCGATGCAAATGAATTGACGGTTTTGCCGACAATACTGAAATCACTGAGACAGACGATTGAACAGCAAGCCACACGCGCGCACAAGTAATTTAACAGGCATCGACACCAAGTGACCATTTCATCTGGCAGGCCACCCAGCCCAGTTTCCGTCGCCCGTGGCGCGGTGCTTGTCGTCGCCATGCGCTGGACTGACCGCCTGATCGGCATCGCCAGCACGCTGATACTCGCGCGGCTGCTGATGCCGGCCGATTTCGGCATCGTGGCGATGGCTTCGCTGGTGGTGGCCCTGATCGACACTCTGCTGGATATGGGGGTGAACTCGGCACTGATCCAGAACCCCAAGGCCGACCGCGACGATTTCGACACCGCCTGGACACTGCGGCTCGGGCAGGCGCTGCTCGCCGCCCTTCTGATCGCCATACTCGGCGCGCCGCTTGCCGCCGAGTATTTCAACGATGCCCGCGTCGAAGACGTTCTGCGTTTCATGGCGCTTACCGTGGTTCTCGGCGGCATCGAGAACATCGGCATTGTTTACTTCCAGAAGAACATGGAGTTCGGGCGTGACTTCCGTTTCTTTTTCCTGCGCCGGCTGGCGGGGTTCGTCATCACCATCGCGTTAGCCTTCTGGCTACGTTCGTACTGGGCTATGGTCATCGGCGCGCTCGCCGGGCGTCTCGTGGGCGTATGGCTCAGTTATGCATTGCATGACTTTCGTCCCCGCCTCTCATTGGCACGCATCAAGCAAATGTGGGGATTCTCCCAGTGGATACTCGTGCGCAACCTCGGCGCATATGGCACGCAACAACTGGACAAGATTTTAGTGGGACGGCGCACCGATGCAGCCACACTCGGTGCTTACAGCCTTGCCGACGACATAGCCGCCATGCCGACCGGGGAGTTGCTCGCCCCGCTGGGGCGCGTCCTGTTCCCCGCCTTCGTCCAGGCGGCACACGATCCCGCCGAATTGCGCAGAACCTACTGCCTCGCGCTAGGCGTCCAGGCCATCGTCGCCCTGCCTGCCGGCGTCGGGTTGGCGCTGGTGGCCGATACCGCCGTGCCTCTCTTGCTCGGCGTTCAATGGCAGGTCGCGATTCCACTCGTGCAGACGCTGGCATTGCTGAACGTGGCCCTCGCCATGATGCACAGCAGCGGTTACCTGCTGCTCACCCTGGGCAAGGTGAGACTTCTGGCGATATTTTCCTGGCTGCAACTGGGCATGCTGGCCAGCCTGACTTTGCTTGCGTTTCCGCAGGCAGGAGCGGAGGGGATCGCGAACATCCGGCTTGCTGTTTCGATCCTTGCAATGCTGGCTTTTCTCGGTATGGTGCTGCATGTCGTACCGGGCCTGAGCTGGCGGCACGTGCTGGCCCATGTCTGGCGGCCGGCGTTTGCAACCGGCGGCATGGCGGCTGCGCTTATATTTATTACTGTATCGCCCGACTGGGCACCGGGGTTACGGCTAGTTGTCGATGTTCTTGTAGGCGGTGCGGTTTATTCGGCGCTGCTGCTGCTGTTCTGGTTTGCGCAGAAAATGCCCTGGGGCGCGGAAAGATACCTGCTCGAAAAACTGCGCTCAATACGCAGCTGACTGGCTAACGCAGATAAAAGAACGTGGCCCAAACGCCGATCAGCAGCCAGCCGACAAAGAGCAAGGCGTGTCCTGCAACAGAGTATCTCAGTGCGTTCTCTGGCAATCTCCGGATCGCGACTGCATAAGCTATTTCAATAAAGATCCCAAGCAGAACGAGCAATCCGGATAACCTGGCGCGGTAATACGTCAAATCTCGCCATTGCGGGTACGCATTAACAGCGTTGGCATAGGCGCGCATCAGTTCATCCCTGCCGGCATCAACATTCTGTACTTCAACCAGCCTGATCGCAGTGGCAGGGTGACGACTTCCCCCATCTTTTTCAGATCGAACATTCAGCCCCGATGGAGTTCGAAATAGGTTTATCGCGCCCCCCCCAGCTGACTCGATGGTCAGGCCCCACTGTTCCGGTGAGGCATTCGCCGACAATACTGCCGTCCTCCGCACATCGGCAGTTTCTTTCGCAATGCGGAAATAGGCAGCAACAGCCGAGTCTGGTTCGGGACGGATGATTCGCAAAGCATCCGTTGGCGTTGGTTTCCCCCCAACGGCGACCCAGCCGGCAAATGGCTGCGCCGAGCCACGGTGAATACTCATGGTCATGCTGCTTCCGGATGCCATGGCAATCTCCAACCGACGACCGTCGTTGAATGGTGCCGTAGCAAACTCTCGTCCCGATGCGAGTTGATGAATGCGACTCAGCGGGGCGGGGGTCCAGATGATCTCGGTTCCCTTGCGTACATTTCTTGAGAAATCGACCACGACCAGTTGCTGGTCATCAAGACGAATCACCTGACGGTTAAACCTGGCACCATCGGCATTGGCTCGTTCGATTTCAATAAATCGTATGCCCGGCGCATCGCCCACCCTCACTGCACGAACAGTACGTGCCGATTTGGGCGATTCGCCGACCTCATGCGGTGCGTTGGATGCTTCCCATCCATAGGAGGCATCGGTCAAACGCTCTCCGTAGGGCCAGTAACCTGTATTCGTCAGCCAGTCGACGCCGTTCGACCACCACGACACGGTCGCTTCGTCCGCATGCTTGTGGCCATGTCCATCGTGTTTGGCCCAGGCGATGACTGTCTGAGTGGCGTCGATATTTTGCGAAACATCCCACCACACGGAATACCCTGATAGCGGAAACAGATATGCCCCTTGAGGTGGTATTTCCGACAAGGCAGCATGTTCTGGGCGCAGGGGTTCTCGACCATTGCCCGCCCCGGATGGAAAGGAATATTGCGCCCCCTGCTTGGTATTGCCTATTGCGGGCAGCGTGCCATCGGGCCGCCGCAGCAACGCCAGGAATTCACGCGCTTTTTCAACCGAATTGACCAACCCATGGCTTGGCGCCAGCCCATTCAGGACGCACAACCGGGTTGCCATCAATAACAGTTCGTACCCGAATCTGTGATATTCGGCCGAATGCTCAAGGATGACACCTTCGGCCGATACGTAAAAGGGCAATTGGATCGCCAGCCGGGCGGCCGCCAGATTTCGCCATTCATCCGACTCAGGCAAGGTGGGGAAAGCAGCAGCCAGTTGCAGCAAAGCGATGTTCTGCATTACGCCGTGATTGGTGCGCACGGTAAAGTGCGTCGGTTTGGTAAGCAGCCTGCCGCTGCGGACTGCCAGACCGAATAAAGCATATCGAACTCCGCTTTCAAGATCAGGTCGATCGCGCACATGTTTCCAGAGTCGCGCCAGGACGGCCCCACGGGCGGCGATCGCATGGTCGTTCCAGAGAAATCCTTGATCCATGCGACGACGGCTTTCGTAGTCGGCGAAACTCACGATCCGGGCAGCGGCCCTGTTCAGGAAACGAGTGTCGTGTGTCTTCTCGAAAGCGTCCAACAGAATCGCTTCGATGCCAAGGCTGGCTTTTGCCAATTGGAATGAGGGTGGGCCATCACGCAAGTCCTCGGGGTATCCGCGCAGCTTCACGTCGTATATGCCGAAGGCACTGGCATTCAATGTGCTGCCGACAATTTTCTCAGCCGCAGGAACGATCTCGGTTACGGAATCAACCAATGAGATGCCCAACGCCATCCGGCCGATTTCGGAGAGCACCCCGGATTCGGGCACGGTCAAAGCGGATGCCATAGCCTCTGCAGCCGGGAGTTGGCGATCAATGTGATAGTGGTGCCAGACCGGGATCCAGATACTCGCGATAACAGCGATAACGACAACAATCCGCGAAATTGTCAGAAACTTTCTGCTCATGCCCGCCCCGGTAAATAGTTTCTTAACAATCGGGAGCAATAGCCAAGTCTGGAACGCTGCCACGGGGTGAAACGCGGCAGCTGATACAGATCACGGCCTTCTGCGCCGACGCCCCAGTTGGTCGATACCGCCGCGGTGAAACCCAACTCGCGCGCCATCTCTACATGCTTGGGCAGGTAGTCGCGGCCCAGTTTGCCATTCGGATAGGCGAACAACGGGACGCGCTCTTTCAGCAATTCCTCGAGAAAGTCGCGGCTGTCCGCAATCTCCTGACGCGCTGCGGCATCGGGATGCTGGGCCAGGATCGGGTGGCTCACCGTGTGGGCACCAATACTCATGCCGCCCTCCCGCAACTCCTGCAACTGTGTGGCCGCCAGCATCAGATCGCGGGGTACATTTCCCGCACAGATCAAGCGGATGGATTCAACCGCCTCGTCACGCTCTGCGCAGGGGCGGTGTTTAATCCCGCGCAGCACCTGTTCGATGGCGCTGCGCTTCTCATCGATACTGGCGATTGACAGCACACCCAAACCGAGCCACCCCAGATCGATCTCAGGATTGCGGGCGGTACGGATAGACTCGATGATGATGTCGTTCCACATGACACCGCCGTCGAGAAAGCCTGTTGCGATGAAAAAAGTGGCCGTCAGATTGTGCTTGATCAAGATAGGCGTGGCGTGCAACAGGTTGTCGGCATAGCCATCATCGAATGTTATCGCCGCTGCGCGTGCCGGCAACAAGCCGCGATGCAGCCGCTCGACCGCCTCATCGAGGGGAAGAACATTGAACCAACCCGCCAGCCAGCCCATCATCTCATCGAAGCGCCGTACGCAGGGTTCGTCGGGAAACAGTGGATCGGGCTGTGGCAATACGCGGTGAAAGATGAATATGCACAGCCGACCGCGCTGACCGGCGGGCGAAACGAAGGAGAGCGCCGTCTTGAAAAGCATCAGCCTGGTCCCGCTGGGGATGAGGCCGGCTTGGGCGGTGACTTGCGCTTCCTAAGGCCTATGTATTCGAGAATGGACATGTCGGGCTCGCTCGCCCAGCGTTTTTGTTCGACCCATTTCTTTGTCAACACCACCATCACCATCATGTTGTAGGGCAGATCGAAATAAGGCATCGAGAGGAATGCGCCACCGACCGCAAAACCAACCAGGCTCACCTGTACCATCGCGCCCAAGTCTGCAGTCCAGCGGGTTTCAGGATGGACTTTTCCATTCTTGCGCAACCAACTCGCGGTGCGATAAGTGGCGATCCAAAGCGCGAGGTAGATAAACAATCCAATAAAACCGTGATTGCCTAGAATTTGGAAGTAGATGCTGTGCGCGGAGCGTGCAACGGCTTCGTAAACGCCGTAAAGCGAAAAAAATACCGCATGCTGATATGACATACCTCCGCCAAAGAAATTGTGTTTAGCCACCTCCCACGCAACAATCCAGGCATTGATGCGACCCATTGCCGAAGCATCTTCTTCATAGCTGCGAATGGATGTCATCCGCTCCCACCAGTGTTCGGGCATCATGGGCAGGAGGAACAGCAGGCCGATCAGGATCATCACAGCGACGCCACCTTTCCGCTCACTGCGCCACCAGAGCATCGCCACCATGGCGGCGATAGCTAGAACCCCCCCCCGCGAATGGCTACCCAAGGCGGCCGCAGCACTTAGCAAGATCACCCCCCACATCACCAAACGCATCCACCGTTTGGTCAATTGCCCGAGCAGGAAATAAAGCAATGGAATGGCCATGATTGTGGCCAGGGCCATGTGGTTGTTATCGGCGATAAACGAACCCGCCGGCCCCCAGACGCGATGGCTGCCGGCTGTCAAGACGGTGAATACCCCGCCCTTAGCCGCCAGAATTGCCAGCGAGCCCGCAGACACCCAGACAAAAGCCATGATGTGATGCTTGGTAAAGAGCAAAGTCAGCGCAATAAAGGTCATGAAGTAGATCTTCATCACCTTGTCCCACTGTTCATAATCACCGCTGACATCTATCCCCATCAACCAGGACAGGGTGATCCATGACGCGAGTAGTGCAAACCAGATAACCGGCGCACCCTGGAAAGGTGATTGCCTTTCCTTCGTAAACAGCAAACCAAGCAGGGTCGCCACGGCTGCAATCGCCGCAAGGGGCGCATCGTAAGCGAAGCCCCATGTGTAGCGGTGGGGGTTCATGATGCTGAGCCAAGTCCAGAGCATGACGCCAATCCATGGCCGGCGCAGCGCCCAAACGGCACAAATCAGGACAATGCCGACGACCAGTAGATCACGCATGGCTATTCACCTTACGGAAAGCGAGCCAGAACCCTTGCCATGTCAGTTGTTCGTTACCGACTTGACGGAAAGGCGTTGCGAGAACCGGCCGAATCGTGGTCACCAATGACTGATCGAACACCGTCGTAGGCTTGAAAGCGATCAACTCGACACCTAAACGACGGATGATCTGTTCATAACGATCGGCACGCCAGCGATTTGGCACGCCCTTGTGTGAATGCATGAGTTGCCAGAGCCAAGTGGGCGGCGCGAGAAAGTCCAATGGGTTCGACACATGTAGCCCATGACTGCGCAAATCGACCTGATGTACTGAGATCGCACCAGGTTTCATGGCTTGCAGCATGTCTTCGAAGGTGGCGTCAAGGTCATTCACGTGCTCTAGCACGGCGCGAGACAGGGCGATATCCACTTCATCCTGCAAACCCGACACACCGCTCGGTCGAACCAGATATTCAATGCACTCGGTGTTGAACCCCACTTCTGGCGCCTGCGGGTTCTTGAAGCATTGGTTGAAACGCTGGCGCTCAGATGCACTGAGCATGTTCGCCAATTCATGAATGACGCTGATGTTCTTGCTGGCAATGCTGACGAGCGGGAAGCGGTCGACACAGTAAACCTTGCGTGCGCCATAAGCCACCAGCAGCAAGGCAACGCCGGGAATATCGCCTGGCCCGTATTCCAGCACCACTTTGTCTTGCAGAAAATCCGCCCGCCCGCTTGGCGGGATACCCAAAGTATCGAGATAGTCGATAACGCATTGACGGAAATATTGGGCAATGTCGGCTGGTGTTTCCTTTGTGCTATCGCCGCGACCGGTCTGCCCCGTCAGCTTGACATATTGGCTTGGCGCGAAGCGTGCGACCTGGTTGCTCGCGATTGCCTTCAGAATCATTGTGAGGCTGTAGGTCATGGTTGGGTGGCGTCGCCCGTCTGGATATTTCGCATCAAGGCTTCCAGAGTCATCAATCGCCGCCATTGTTCCACACGTGGCCCGCTCGACAGGCTGTTCTTGTCGAGCAGATTGCGCAGTGCCTGTTCATTGAAGAGGCCTGATTGCAGGATGAGTGGCGACTTCTGCCAATCCGCGATGCCGGTGTCCCGCATCAGTGCTGTGTCATCGGGCCGCGTTGTCGGCCTGGCTGGCTTGCTGGCCATGCCCAGTTTTGCGGCCACCTTGTTGATGACCTTGCCGCCATAGTGGCTCAACAGGGGCGCGAAGCGCCAGAAGTTGAACGGTGAAGCGGGTACCGGCGGGTAGCCGTGTTCGAGAGGGATGCGCGCCAGCGGCGGGGCAAAGCGCTGGAACAGGCGGCGCGCGAGCAGGCTGCGGAAGCGCGTGTCGGCGCGGGCGGCGAGGATGGGGTCGAGCACCTGGGCGAAGCCGATGGGCGAAAACGCCGGCCACAGCTGGTTGGTGCTGCTGGCGATGCGCCCCTGCCAGCGCTGCATGCGCAGGCTGTAATAGACGCAATCCATCTGCGTGGTGTTGGGATAGCCGGCGATGGGCTGGATGGCGCGGCCGGCAACGGCGGCCATGTGCGCGGCCAGATCGAGTTGCGCGGATGAGGCGAAGATGGTTTTGTCGTAGCCGATGGCGGCGAAGCGCTTGCGCGCCACCATGGCCACATCGAGCGGCTGGCGGTTGGCCAGTTTGGGCCAGAGCAGTTCCCACCAGTAACCGCGTGCCAGTTCGCCGAAGGAACCGTTGAGGCTCATGCCGTGCCCGGCGGCGAGGCGGCGGTGGATGTGCAGGATGCGCGCGAAGTCGAAGGCGTCAAATTCGCCGTCGGTCATGCGCACGGCGGCGTCGAATTCGTCGGCGGTGGGCAGCGGTGGCGCGCTGATGTTCTGGTGCTGCAGCTTGAGTTCGGCGGCGATGCGCGCGGCGACCGTGACATCCGGATGGTCGGCGCTGCCCGAGACGGTGGTGTGAAACGGCCGCTGCGCATCGAGCAGGCCGGTGAGCAGCAGGCGCGAATCGTAGCCGCCGGTGAGGTCAGAGATGAGCGGTTGGCCGCAATCGACGGAATTGGGCAAGGCCTTGAGCACGGCAACGAGGCCGTGGTGGGTTTGCTCGACGGCTTCTTCGAGGTTCAGCCGCTCGGGCTCAACGGCCGAGAAATCCCAGTAACGATGTTGTTTAGTACCAGCGGCATCGAGGGTCAGCACCGTGGCCGGGCCGATCTTGCGGATGTCGCGCCACAGGCTGCGGTCTTCGTAGATGTTGCCGGTGGCGATGAATTCATGCACGCCGACGGGATCAAGCGTGCTGGGGGCGCATTGCGCCAGCACGGCAGATGAAGAACAGACGGCCACGCCATCGGCCAGTTGGCGCCAATAGACATGCAGGCTGCCGCAACGATCGGTGATGACGTGGGCCTGTCGCGGCGTGCGCTGGTCGACGATGAGCAGCGCGAACAGGCCTTGCAGCCGGCGCGCGAGGCCTTCCGCCCCAAGGGCGAGGTATTGCTCGATGAGCCAGGCGGCATCGCGCTCGCGCTCCGCCGGCAGGGGCAGCCACAGGCCAAGGTCGGCGATCCAGACCTGGCCGTCGGCGGAACGGGCGATGCTTCCCTTTGTAACTTGGGTGGCCTTGGCGGCAGGGGCCACCGCGAGGGCGGCCGTGGCGGAGGTTGCGGTATCCGTGATCCGCACGGCCTTGAAGTCGCCCAGCGCTCGCACACCTTTCTGGAAGCTCGGGGCTTCAGCCTGGTTGGCAGCGGGGACGAACAGGAAGGCGTGGCTCATGGGTAGGTTTCAATGGCGGATATTAGTGCATGGCAGAATTGAAACGCAGTCGTATCGGCTGACTTTGTCGTAAGGGATTGACCTCAAGCACCAGCGCAACCCGCGTCCATCCAGCGCCCTCGAGTGCGCGAATCGAAGGGGTGTTTGAATGCCATATGCGAGCATAGATTCTGCTAAATCGACGGACTCAGGCTGGAAAGGGGCTATGCCAGCTGCGATGAGGTCTGCATTCAGGAAGACGCTATTTTCCGTTTCTATTTTCCGTTTCCCCTATTTTCCGTTGGGCGTCACCGCGCGCTGCGAGTCTTAATGATGCGAGCGCTAAATAGCACGCGCCCTGCGAGCAGATGGCCGATTGGGTGCAAGACACGCAATAGCAGGCGATCAATTTGCGCCAGTTTATCGAAACGATCGGGAATAACTCGCGTGACGAGAAAGTTGAAATACTTTGTGAACAGCCGAGGTTGAAGCGGCCTCAATATCTGCTCAAGGTCAAGCTCACTGAGTTTTCTCTCATCTTCAGTGATGTAGGGTTTTCCTGGTCCATAAATTAGCTTCCGCATCTTTGGGTAGAGAATCTTCTCAACAATGGTCGAGTGTCTGATCTTGTCGGTGATTGAGTGTGAATATATCTCATTGACTACGAATGTTGCGTCTGGCTTGGCTACACGAACGATCTCGTGCATTGTTTTTGGAATATCGACGTGATGAAGAATGTCTCTGGAAATGATGTAGTCGAAGCTGTCATCCGCATATAGCATTCTCTCGGCCGGCATTTCTTCAAAAAGAATATCTAGCCCCTCCCGCAATGCCAGCGCCCTTGCAATTTCTAGGGAATCAGGGCTTAGGTCAAACGCGCTTACTTTGGCACCCAACTTGGCTAGGCGTAGTGCATCATCACCAAAACCGCAGCCAACAACTAACACTCTCTTGTCCTTTAAGTCGCAGTTAATAAGATACTCGTACATTGCCCAGTACGCATTCCACCACCGTCTGTCGGGACGTTGGAGAACATCCCAAGAGAACGGTGCTGCGAGGACAGACTTATGAAGCCTTGCATGCTCTCGGTGGTAATCGAGCTCTCGCTGCTGGCGATCTGTGAGTTCTGTATTCATGACACTTTCCCTTGGCGGATGATTCATTGTGGCGACCAACAGGACTTGGCGAGGAAATACGCCTGGCTGGGGATTTCGATGCCATGAGGGTCTGACCCACTTTTCCACGCACTTGGCCGTCGGCGGAACGGGCGATGCGTTTGTCAGAGGCCTTGGCGGCGGGTGCCACCGCGAGGGCGGCCGTGGTGGATGTGGCGGTATCCGTGATCCGCACGGCCTTGAAGTCGCCCAGCGCCCGCACGCCTTTCTGGAAGCCCGGGGCTTCAGCCTGGTTGGCAGCGGGGACGAACAGGAAGGCGTGGCTCATGGCGGGGCGTGTCCGCAGTTGTATTGCAGTTGATTATACGGACTGCATGCGCGGCGGCAGGTCAACCCCTCCAAACACTACGGGCAGGTTACGGGCGCTATGCAACACCCGTTCAATCCGAACCTCACCATCAAGCACGCGGAAGAAAATCACATAGCGATCCAGCGCCGCCATGCGCAAGCCGGGCGCCAAGTCCTCGCGACTGACATAGCCAAGGGGCGCTCGACCTACTTTCTTGCTTTGGGTAATCAACCTGGCGACGAAACGCCGCGCATTGGCTCGGCTGTCTTTGGCGATGTAATCTCCTATGTCGATCAGGTCTTGCCGAGACTTCGGTGAAAACGTGACTGGTAGCATCGCCCGGCCATCAAGTCCGGCGCTTGCCGCTGGTCCCGGTAGCGGGCTTGCTGTCAGGTTCGTCATAGCGGGCAGCGAGTTCGGCAAATATGTCTTCGGCCGCGATGGCCGGGCCGCTATCGATACCTTCCTGTATTGCCGCGCGCAGATCAGCGTTCAGGCGTTGCAGCATCGATTCATAGACTGCGGGGGAAAGCAGATATGCCGCAGGCCGGTTGTGGTTCAGCACGGCTACGGGTTCGGCGCCTGCCTGTTCGATCACGGCGCTGGGGCTGCGTTTTAGTTCAGTGATGCTGACAGATCGGGTTGCAAAAACCTGTTCCATGGCGTGCCTCATATCGGGCTTAAAAAGGCGCCTTATTGTGTTCGTTTTTATAGGCTAAAGCAAATGGCGATGATTGCGACTGCGGCTATGCGGCTTGCTGCAGGAATTCGCCGAGGTTTGCTTAACCCGCATTGGCACTCAAAACACGTCGGAACAGCGCCAACTGCCCTTCGGTCGTCGGCTGCCAGCCGAATTGTTCTGCATAGGCGCGAGTGGCGCTGCGGGCCGGCAATGCTTCGCGCAGGCGGGCGACAGCGCGCACGATGCCGCCGGCGCTGCGTTCGTCCATGAGCACGCCGGCCTCGGGGGCGGCAACGACTTCGGGCGTGCCCCAGACATTGGTGGCGACGACCGGCGTGCCGCAGGCCATGGCTTCGAGCAGCACGTTGGCCCAGCCTTCGCGGCTGGAGGCGAGCACGAGGCAGTCGACGGCGCTGTAGAGAGTGCGTAATTTGGCTTGCGGCATGGCGCCAAGAAAATGCACGCGATTGGTAATACCGAGTTGATCGGCCAGCGCACGCAAGCGGCTATCTTCTTCACCGCCGCCGACGAGGTAAAGCTCGGCATCGGGAATCTGCGCCAGGGCTTCGATGACGAGGTGGTGACCCTTGCGTTCGATGAGGTGGCCGACGGAGGCGATGGCGAATTTGTCGTTCATGCCGAAGGCGGCACGGGCTTGCGGCTTGTCTTCGGGCTGGAAGAGTTGGAGGTCGACGCCGTTGCGCAGCGCGGTGATCTTTTCCGCCGTCCCGCCAAGGCCGACTATTGCATCCTTGAGCGCGGCGCAGACGGTGATCATCGCGGCACAGTCATCGGCGGCTTGCAGGATCATCTGCTTCGGTTTCGGGTACTGCGGGATGAGGTTGATGTCGGTGCCGCGCGCGGTGATGACCACGGGTTTGTTCAGCGCCTTGCCGATGATCGTGGCGGCGACGCCGTCGGGGTAGAAGTAATGGGCGTCGATGAGGTCGAAGTCGTAGCCCTCGGCGATCAGTTTGCGGGCGGCCTTGAGGCCGGCACGGGCCAGGCTGGCGGGGGCGCTGTTCATGCCGATCCTGGGCAGCAGCAGGTAGCGCGGGTGTTCGACGCGGATGCCGTTGCGTTCTTCCTGGCGCGGCACGGCGGCGTGTTTGGCGTATTCGCCGAATTTGGGATGGCGAAACGGGAACCACGGCACCGGCGCGACGACGCGGGTTTCGACTTTTCCGCTCGCCAGCAGATGGCGCAGGCGCGTTTCGACGAAGATGCCGTGGCTGGGCCGCACGCTGTTGGGGTAGAGGGTGGAGAAGAGGAGCGTGCGGATCATTCAAGCGTCAGCCAAGCGGTTTGCCCACAAGACGGCCATAGACGCTTTTGTAGTTGGCAACGCTATTCCGCCAGTTGCGAACCTTCTCGACGAAGTCGCGGCCAGCGGCGCGATAGGCCGGCCAGCGGTCGCGCTGGGCCAACATTTCCTCGGCGACTTCGGCCAGCGCGGTCGCGCTGCCGGCCCTGAACAGGCGCCCGGTTTCGCCGTCGCGAATCAATTCCTTGTGTCCTCCGACATCCGATGCGATGAAAATGCGGCCTTGGGCCATGGCTTCGAGCGGCTTGAGCGGGGTGACCAGTTCGGTGAGGCGCATGGAGTGGCGCGGGTAGGCCAGCAGGTCGATCAGGTCGTAGTAGCGGCTGACTTCGCTGTGCGGCACGCGGCCGGTGAAGAGCACTTTGTCAGTGACGCCCAGTCGCTCTGCCTGCGCCTTGAGGTTGGCTTCTTGCGGGCCACCGCCGACGAGCAGAACGCGCAGCTCCGGACGTTTGGCGAGCATGACGGGAAACGCATCGAGCAGCAGGTCGAGGCCTTCGTAAGCGTAGAAGGAGCCGATGAAACCGATGACCGTGGTGCCGTCCAGCGCGAGCCGACTTTTGAGGGCGGCATCCGGTTCGCCGGATAGCTGGAAGGTTTCGATATCGACGGCATTGGGGATGACGGTCACCTTGTCGGCCGGGATGCCGCGCTCGACGATATCTTTGCGCAGCCCTTCGCAGATGGTGAATGCGTGGTCGACGCGGCGCAGCACCCAGGTTTCCAGCGCGCGCGTGAGCCGGTAGCGCAGGCTGTTTTGGCGCGTGGTGCCGTGGTCGACAGCCGCGTCTTCCCAGAAGGCACGGATTTCATAGACGACCGGAATGCCGAGCCGTTTCCCGACGCGCAGCGCCGGGATGGCATTCAGCACCGGAGAATGGGCATGGAGGATGTCGGGGCGCAGTTCGCGCGCGAGCTGTTCGAGGCGCGTCTCGGTCGCCTTGATCTGGCGCAGTTCGTTGAGGATGGGCGGACCAACCGGTGGCACGCGGGTCCGGTAGAAGCGCAGGCCATCGACATCCTCGTAAGCGGCGGCGACACTGCCCTGCTTGGGTGAGGTAAGGTGAAAAGTCTCCCAACCCAGCGCGCGTTGCTCACACAAAATTGCGGCTGTGCGGAAGGTATAGCCGCTATGCAACGGGATCGAGTGATCGAGGATGTGGAGGAGGCGCATGGGTCTCGATTATACGGGTCGCATGAGGTCAAGCCGCCCGAAGCGCCGTCCCGCCAGCGCCGACTTTCTCACGATCAGCCGAGTTCGCGCGCCAGGATCGCGACAATGCGCTCCGCCGCCTTGCCGTCCCACAGGTGCGGCCTGCGGCCCTGCTTGCCTTCGCCACGCATCGCCTTGCGCGCTTCGGTGACGATACGCTGCGGGTCGGTGCCGACGAGTACGTTGGTGCCTTCTTCCACCGTAATCGGCCGCTCGGTGTTCTCGCGGATGGTGATGCAGGGCACCCCGAGCGCGGTGGTTTCTTCCTGCAAACCGCCACTATCGGTAAGCACCACCGCGGCATCCTTCCAGACGTTGAGGAAGGCCATGTAGGCTTGCGGACCGATGAGCGTGATGTTCGTGCCGAGGTCGATGCCAAATATTTCGAGGTTCGCCCGGGTACGGGGATGCACGGGGAAGAGCAGCGGCAGATCTGTCGCGATTTCTTTCAGTGCGCCGCCGATACGGGCCATCATTTCGGCGCTGTCGACGTTGCTCGGGCGATGCAGCGTGATCACGCCGTAGCGCGGGTGCTGTCGCTTGAAACTGGAGGTTTCGAATTCCACAGTGGATTGTGGCAGTTTGTCGGCCTGGTAAAGCACGTTGTCGACCATCACATGCCCGACGTGGTGAATCGTGCTGTCGTGCTTGCCTTCGCGGCGCAGATGTTCGACGCCGCTCGGCTCCGTCACGAAGAACCAGTCCGCAATGCTGTCGGTTACCAGGCGATTGATTTCTTCGGGCATGGTCATGTCGCCGCTGCGCAGGCCGGCCTCGACGTGCGCCACGGGGACATTCATTTTCTTGGCAACGATGGCGCACGCCAGGGTGGAGTTGACATCGCCGACGACCAGCACCGCATCCGGCTTGTTGGCCTGGCAGAGTTCCTCGAAGGCCATCATGATCTTCGCCGTCTGCTGCGCATGGCTGCCGCCGCCGGCGCCCATGAAGACATCGGGCTGCGGAATGCCCAGCTCTTCGAAGAACACGTCGTTCATCTCGCGGTCATAGTGTTGGCCGGTGTGGATGATCTTGTAATCGAGGCCGCCGTGCGCCTGCAAGGCGCGCACGATGGGCGCGATCTTCATGAAGTTGGGCCGTGCGCCGGCGACGAGATAGATCATGGGCATTTTTGTTGTTACCTACGGTCGGGTTTATGCGACGTTGTTTCTGAGGAAGGCATCGAACATCAGCAGCACCCAGATCGGCGTGCTGTGGTCGCTCCGGCCGGATTCATGCTGCTCGACGATCTGGCGGATGGTGTCGGGATTGAACCAGCCGGTTTCGAGCATGGGTCCGCCCAGCAGATCGTCGCGCACGCGCTGCCGCAGCGGGCCGCGGAACCAGCGCGCCAGTGGCACGGCGAAGCCCATCTTCGGCCGATACATGATGTCGTGCGGCAGGTGTGGTTCCATCGCTTTCTTGAGCAGGAACTTGCTCTCGGTGCCGCGCATTTTCAGCGAAGTCGGCAGCGTGGCCAGCCACTCGACCAGCGGATGGTCCATCAGCGGCTCACGTACTTCGAGGGAGTGCGCCATGCTGGCCCGGTCGACCTTGGTGTTGATGTCGCCGATCAGATAGGTTTGCAGATCGATGTACTGGATGAGGGCGAGCGGGTCATCGGTGCCTGCCTTTGCCGCATGGCGGTCGAACACCTGCTGCGCGCTGTAGCCGCCCAGTTCGGCTTTGAAGGCGTCGCTGAAAATCTGGTTGCGCTGCCCGTTGCGAATGACCGAAACGCTGTGGAAGTAGGCTTCGACGGAGTTGCGCGCCAGCGCTTCGAAGGTGGTCTTGGCGCGGAAGACGCGTGGCGCCCAGTCGGCTTTCGGGTAGAGCCGGCCGAGGGTGCCGAACAGCGGCCGCCGCAGGCCGAGCGGCAGCGCGGCGCGCATCTTCTCTTCCATCAGGTGCAGCCAGTAGCGGCGATAGCCGCCGAAGCTCTCGTCGCCGCCATCGCCCGAGAGCGCGACGGTGACGTGCTTGCGCGCCAGCTGGCAAACCCGGTAGGTAGGGATGGCCGAGCTGTCGGCATAGGGCTCGTCGTAGAGGCGGGCGAGGGTATCGATGAGGTCGAAGTCGTCGCTTTCAACCCTGTCGACGAAGTGCCGGGTCTGGTAACGATCGGCAACTTTCTGCGCGAAGGCGGCCTCGTCGTAGGCCGGATCGGCGAAGGAGATGGAGCAGGTGTTGACCGGCTCGTTCGACAGACCGGCCATCATCGCTACCACGGCACTCGAATCGACGCCGCCGGAAAGGAAAGCGCCGAGCGGCACTTCGGAGATCATGCGCAGGCGGATCGATTCGGTGAGCCGGCGTTCGAGTTCATGGCTGGCTTCCTCGACGCTCAGTTGTGCATCGAGCGTAAACCGGACGTCCCAATATTCGCGCGGCTCGGGAAGCGCCGTCCCGCCACGACCGACTTTCAGCGTGCAGGCCGGCGGCAGCTTTTTGGCCTGGCGGAAGATGCAACGCGGCTCGGCGACATAGCCAAGGGCGAAGTATTCCTCGACCGCCTGGGGATCGATATCGCGCCGCAAGCCGCCATGGGCAAGGATAGATTTCAGTTCCGAGCCGAACAGGAAAGTGCCATCGTCGAGCAGCGCGTAGAACAGCGGTTTGACGCCGAGCCGGTCGCGGGCGAGGAACAGGGTGTCGCGGTTACGGTCCCAAAGCGCGAAGGCGAACATGCCGCGGAAGCGGTCGACGCAAGCCTCGCCCCAAGCCTCCCAGGCATGGACGATGACCTCGGTATCGCTGCGCGTGTGGAAAACGTGGCCCAGCGCCTGCAACTCGGGAATCAGTTCCTGGTAGTTGTAGATCTCGCCGTTGAAGACGACGCAGACACTGTTGTCCTCGTTGTAGAGCGGTTGCTGGCCGGTGGACAGGTCGATGATGGAGAGCCGCCGGTGGCCGAGGCCCACGCCCGGTTCCACATGCAAGCCGCCCTCGTCCGGCCCACGATGAAACTGCGATTCGTTCATCCGGTGCAGCACGGCGCGGTCGATCTCGCGCTTGCCTCGGGTATCGAAAATTCCGGTGATTCCGCACATAATGGGTTCAGGAACTGGTCACGATGGTTATTCGTTGAATGGGTCGAGCACGGCGACCCCTGTGGGCTTGAAGTGTCTGGTGTTGCGGGTAACCACCGTCAGGCCATGCGTGAGTGCGGTCGCTGCAATCAACAGGTCGGCGCCATCGTGGCCCAGGCGCGCGGAAAGCCGGCCCCAGCAACGCGCGATGACGGGCGTGACCGGCAGAATCCTGTCTGCATAAAGGTTGGTCAGGCTCTCGATCCACATGGCCAATTCATCGGCAAAATCCGGGGCGGGACGGCGCTGTTTTTCGATGCCGCGTTCGATCTCGCCGAGCGTCACGACGCTGAGAAACAGCTGATCGTCCTGTTGTCCGGAAATCCAGCGCAGCACGCCAGCGCCCGGCTTGCTTTTCCTG
The DNA here is from genome assembly GCA_030682175.1 of Rhodocyclaceae bacterium. Classification (GTDB taxonomy): domain Bacteria; phylum Pseudomonadota; class Gammaproteobacteria; order Burkholderiales; family Rhodocyclaceae; genus Sulfuricystis. The sequence goes on along the minus strand of JAUXOM010000122.1, from coordinate 25,410 downwards.
AGCTCCGAGATGATCACGGTGTCAAGCAGGAACATCAGAGTTCCACGTCCCGCAACTTGATATTGCCCCGGTCGAAATTCGCACCCCCGGATTTTGGCACGGCCATGAGATGGGCGATGAAGCCCGGGGCGGCAAAGCGCAGATTTTGCTGCAGGGCGCGATAACTCGCCTCGGATAACACCACGACGGCATCCCTGCCGCGCCGCGTAACGTGTTGCGGCTCTCCCTGCAACGCAGCCTCGACGACCTGGCTGAACTGTGCCTTTGCATCCTGTAAGCGCCATTGCGATTTGTGCATCACGAACCCCTGTTGCCCATATTATCTGGTCTGATTGTCTGACTAGTTACGAATGCTGTCAACTCGACACGACCGATCATAAAGTCCTTGGTAAGCCGCAACCATCGCTTCCATGCTGAAGCGGCGTTCGACTGCCGCCCGGCCTGCCCGGCCTGTTGCGCGAGCGTGGTCCGGGTTGCTTGCATAGTCGATGAGCGCCCTCGCCAGCGCTTCCGGATCGCTGGTCGGCACCAGTGTGCCGGTTTGCCCTTCGATCACGAGTTCCGGATTGCCGCCAACCTGCGTGGCGATCACCGGCAGGCCGGAGGCCATGGCTTCGAGTATGGTGTTCGAAATGCCCTCACCCAGCGAAGGGAGGACAAAACAGTCGAGGCCGCGCAGAATCTCTGGAACGTCGTGCCGCTCGCCGGGCAGCCAGGCCAGTTCGGCCACGCCGGCCTGTTCGAGCAGTTGCTGGGCTTCGGCGCGGAGTGGTCCCTCACCGACCATGACCAGGCGCAGTCTTGCCTTGAGTGGCGGTTCGAGTTCAAGGGCGCGGATGAAGGCACGCGCCAGCAGGGTCTGATTCTTGACCGTCTGCATGCGCCCGACGGTGCCGACCAGCCAGTGTTCCGGACGATTGAATGGACAACCAGAAATCGGCGCTGGTGGGACAAAGTGCCCCGAAGCGGGTACGGCAGCCGCGGCGGGATGGAAGCGCCCGGCATCGACGCCGTTGTAGATCTGCGTCACCTTGCGCGCCGGGATGCCGATCCGCTCGACCAGCCAGCTTTCCAGGTCGCGCGACAGGGCAATGTAGTGGCTCACGAACCGGTTGTAGAACCGCCGGACCCACTTGTGCTTGAGATTGGAGCCGTCGAGGTCGTCGGCATCGCGGCCGTGTTCGCTCTGAATCCGCACCGGCACGCCGGCGGCCCAGGCCGGCACGGTGACTTCCAGCGCCGCCAGGTTGCGGGTATGCACGATGGCCGGTCGCAGTTCGCGGAACAGCCGGAACAGGCGCGGATAAAGCGCAAACAGATGACCCGGGGGTTTGTGCAGGCTGATGAACTGGACGTCGTCGCGGACGATGCGCCTGCGGAAATCTGTGACCTCGGTGAGCGCGATGATCACATGCCGGTAGGCATCCGCGGGCAGGTGGTTGATGAGGTTGACGACCCCGTTCTCCAGCCCGCCGACGTCGAAACGAAAGACGACGTGGACAATCAGCGGGCGCGCGTCGTCAGGTTGAAGCATGCCAATACAGCCTTGACGCCGGGCCGCCCCAAGTCAAGGCGGCACGCGGCGCCAGCCGCAGACCGCACAATAGTCCAAGTGATGCACCCCGTAATAATCGAGCGTAGCGAGCCACAGTCACCTTCCCGTGAGGGGAGGTTGGGAGGGGTGGGCCAGATGGTCTATATACCAGGCCATCGATTCCCGCAGCCCGGCGTCGATCTTGTGGCTGGGCGCATAGCCGAGCAGCCGCGCTGCCATGCCGATATCGGCCAGCGAATGACGAACATCACCGGCACGAAAATCCCGGTAGCCTGGTTTGTAGTCATGCAGGTGGGGATAGCGCTCGCCGAGATGTTTCTGCAGGAACCCGCAGAGTTCGTTCAGGCTTGTCCGCTCGCCGACGGCCACGTTATAGACCTGGTTGGTGGCCTGCGGGTTGTCGGTCGTGGCAGCCAGCAGATTCACCTGGAGCGTGTTGGCGATGTAGCAGAAGTCCCGGCTGGTTGCGCCGTCGCCGTTGATATAGACGGGCTGGTTATTGATCATTGCGGCGATCCATTTGGGAATAACCGCGGCGTAGGCACCTTCGGGATCCTGGCGCTTGCCGAAGATGTTGAAGTAGCGCAGGCCGATGGTTTTGAAGCCATAGGTGCGCGCGAACACATCGGCATACAGCTCATTCACCAGCTTGGTCACGGCGTAGGGCGAAAGCGGCTTGCCGATTTTGTCCTCGATCTTCGGCAGATCGGGATGGTCGCCGTAGGTGGAACTGCTCGCGGCATAGACGAAGCGGCTGACCTTGGCGTCGCGCGCGGCGACCAGCATGTTGAGGAAGCCGTCGATGTTCGCCTGGTTGGTGGTGATCGGGTCTTCGATGGAGCGCGGCACGCTGCCAAGCGCCGCCTGATGAAGCACATAATCGACCGCGACCGGAAAACTGCCAGCGCCATTTTGCCAGGTCATGGCCTGCCGACAGTTTTCCAGAATCCTGATGTCGCCTTCGATAAAGTGAAACAAGGCTTCCAGATTGCCGCGCGGCTGGCCGGAGGACGCGCTGGCATCCGCCACGGCCGCATCCAGATTATGCCGATGGCCGGTGGCAAAGTTGTCGAGGCCGACGACGCGCTGGCCGAGTGCCAGCAGGGTTTCCAGCAGGTTGCTGCCGATGAAGCCGGCAACGCCGGTGATCAGCCAGGTTTTCGGCTGGGCCCGAAGGCTCTGCTGCAGTTCTGCGTAGGTGGCGGGCGTGGACATGAGTGGCTTAAAGTCTCCACAACCGGAAGCCCGCTTTGGCAACGACCTTTGGATCGTAGGCGGACTTGACATCGACAAACACGCCCTTGGCTTTGAGCTTGGCCGTCAACTTCTTGAAGGACATGGCGAGGTATTCCTTGTGCGAGACGGCGGCGACGATGGCGTCGGCCTGGTCCGGCAGGGCATTCCACTTCACCAGGCCGATGCCGTATTCGTGCATTGCCTCTGCAGGTTCGCCAAGCGGGTCGTGCACGGCGACCGCGCAGCCGAACGACTGCAGTTCCTTGACCAGATCGGCAACTTTGGAGTTGCGCAGGTCGGGGCAGTTTTCCTTGAATGTGAGGCCGAGCACGATGACCTTGGCGCCCTTCACCGAACAGCCGTTGTTGATCATGTTCTTGACGGTCTGTTGCGCGACATAGGCGGCCATGCCGTCGTTGATGCGCCGGCCCGCGAGGATGACCTGCGGGTGGTAGCCGAGCATCTCGGCCTTGTGCGTCAGGTAATACGGGTCGACGCCGATGCAGTGCCCGCCCACCAGTCCCGGCCGGAAGGGCAGGAAGTTCCACTTGGTACCGGCAGCCTGCAGCACTTCAAGCGTATCGATGCCGATCCGTTCGAAAATCAACGAAAGTTCGTTCATCAGTGCGATGTTGAGATCGCGCTGGGTGTTCTCGATGACCTTGGCCGCTTCGGCCACCTTGATGCTGCTGGCCTGATGCACGCCGGCGGTGATGACCGCGCCGTACATAGCGGCAACGAATTTCGCCGTCGGTTCGTCGTCACCGGAAACGACCTTGACGATCTTGGTGATGGTGCGTTCCTTGTCGCCGGGATTGACGCGCTCGGGCGAGTAGCCGACATGGAAATCCCGCTTCCACTTCATGCCGGAATGCTGTTCCAGCAGCGGAATGCAGACATCTTCCGTGGCACCGGGGTAGACCGTCGATTCATACACGACGACCGCGCCTTTCTTCATGTGCTTGCCCACCGTTGTGGAGGAGCCGATCAGCGGCGCGAAATCGGGAATGTGTCCGACATCGACCGGCGTCGGCACGGCGATGATGATGAGATCTGCTGCGGCAATGGTGGCGGGGTCGGTGCTCACCGCAAGCTGCGTCGCGGCTTTCAGGTCTTCGGTGCTGACCTCGCCGGTGGGGTCGAAAAACTTTTTGTAGCTGGCCACCTTGGCCGCGGACAGGTCGAAACCGATGGTTTTGAATTTCTTGCCGAATTCGACAGCCAGCGGCAAGCCGACATAGCCGAGACCGACTATGGCGACGCAGGTTTTATTGATGGAAGATTTTCTAGCCATGATTTTCCCTTTTCATTTTGTAAAAGTCGGCGCTGGCGAATTGTTTGGTGCACCGCCCGCGCCTAAAGTCGGCGCTGGCGGTACGGCGCCATGCAGTACGGCAGCAATGCCGCCGCCCGCGTGTGCGAGGTAATCGGCCAGGGCGGACTCGCCGTCCGGCTCCGGCGCATAAACGAAAATAGCGGCGGAGGCGTCGCCACGACCGGACAGGCGCGCCAGTGCGAGCCGGAGCTTGCCGAGATGATCGCTGGCGATGATTTGTCCGTCAATCCAGTACCAGTGCCACACCTTGAGGCGCAAGGGTTCGGCGCCGATGCTGGCGAGCTGGCTGCGCAGGCTACCGCCGCGGACAGTCACGCTTTGTCCGGCCAGCGCGATTTGCCGTACATCGCGCCCGACCAGCGCCCATTCCTTGTCACTGCTCGTCACCAGCATATTCTCCGAACTGATGAGCTTGCGTTCATAGTTCTGTTGTTGATAGTAAGCGATGAATACGCCGACGTGCCGGCCATCCTTGGTCAGCGTGGCGTTCAGCGTGGCCGACGGGTTGGCGAAGGCGGGTTGCCAGCCGGTCAGTGGCGTCTCGACACCCTGCCAGCCGCCGGTGGCAAGCGCTTGCGCCGTCAGCACGGGCGGGGGCAGTGCCGGTCCGGCAGCCATGGCGATCAGTGCGGCGCGCGGCGTGAGCGCAATGCCCAGCGCCAGCAGGGCGGCCAGCAGCAAGGCGGCCGTCAGTTTGCCGGCCGCCGGATACTCCACGTCGGGCGCCGGCGGCGGCAGTGCGGCCTCCGGTTCGCGCCAGCGCATGCCGATGGCAAACATGATCATGATGACCACGCCAAAGAACACCCAGCCATAAATCAGGTGATCGACGCCGACGGCGATTTGGTTTCCGGAGAAATGGCCGAGCATGACGATGAGGTAGGCGCGCACCCAGTTGGCGATCAGCGGCACCAGGATGGCGACGCCGACGAAGATCAGGCGGCGCCGCAGCGACTGATAGTTGATGTAGGCGTAGAGCGTGCCGACGACGACGGAAGCAATCAGGTAGCGTACGCCGCTGCAGGCCTCGACCACCGACCAGCGCCCGGAGGGAATCACGAAGTGCAGCCCCTCCTGAAAAACGGGGATGCCCGAAGCGCGCAGACCGAGGACGGTGAAGGTGGCGGTCCAGTCCATCAATTTCGGCATGGCGAATTCGCCGAAGGGCACGGCGAAAAACAGGAAGCCCAATGGAAAGGCGATGCGTTTTGCCGCCGGCAGGCCGATCATCATCGGCACGGCCAGCACCAGCATCGCGACAAAGGCAAACTGGGTGACCACATTGATGGCGGCGAGATCGCCGAGCAGCCAGGCAAAGGCCAGCCCGACAAACGGCAGCGCCAGCCAGAGCGTCGGACGCGGCGCGGCGCGGGCAAGCGCTTGACGCTTTTCCCAGATCAGCCAGAGCGTGATGGGTGGTACCAGAAAGGCGTGGTTGAAGGTTTCGGAGTGGGTCCAGATGTCGACCATGGCCCGTCCCGTTTCGAAATACAGGGCGATGAGCGCAAGCTCGACCAGCACAATCGCGGCAAGCGCCTGCTTCCAGGCAAAGGCCGGCGTGACCGAAGGAGATCCCTGTGGGACTGGCGCGCGGCCGGAAGCAAAAGTCGGCACTGGTGGTACGGCGTTCATGGGGCCTCCGGGGGTGCCAGGTAGCGATCGATGCGGGAAAGGTGGGCGTCCCAACTATAACTGACAAGCACGCGCTGGCGCGCGGCCTGGCCAATGGCGTCGGCTAGGGCGGGATCGGCAAGCAGCTTGTCGATGTGGGCGATGTAATCATCGGGCGTCCCGGCGGCGAGCAGTTCGCTGCCGCATGCGGCGTCGATGGCGCCGGCGCAGGCGGTCGAGGCGATCACCGGTCGCGCCATGGCCATGGCTTCGAGCACCTTGTTCTGAATGCCACGTGCAATCCGCAGCGGCGCGACGACCACTGCGGCATGTTGCAGATACGGCCGCACGTCGTCTACCGTACCGGTAACGACAATCGCGTCATCGTTCGCCAGGGCTTGCACCGCCGCATCAGGGCTGCGGCCGACAATGTAGAAGCGAGCCGCGGGGATGCGCTGGCGCAGGCGGGGCAATACCGCGCCGGCGAACCAGATGGCGGCATCGATGTTGGGCCAGTAGTCCATGGCCCCGGTGAACACGATGGGTATTTCATCCGCGCTGAAAGGCGACGCCAGAGGGTGTTCCGGCGAGAAGAATTCGGCGTCGACGCCATTGCCGATGGCTTCGACACGGTCGGCGCTTGCGGGGGCGGCACGCCGGAACATGTCGGCCTCGGCCGCAGTGACGAAGAACGACCGGACCGCCTTCTCCGCCACGCTGCGCTCCCATGCCAGCAGGCGCTCGCCTTCCCGGCGGTAAAGCCAGGACAGCGGCCAGCGGTGCATGGTGGCGTACTGGGTCCACTTGGCCGAATCGACATCAACGAAGTCCACCAGTGTCGGCAGCCGCAGCATGTCGGGAACATAGTCGGCCATCACCGATGAAAAGACGACGGCATGCTCGATGCGACTGCTGGCGCAGGTGCGCGCCACCCAGTCGCGCAGGCCGGCGTTGCGGTAGTAGGGGAGCGACAGCGCCTCGCCGCTCAACAGTCCACGCAGGCTGCGCAGCTTGGCAATCCGTGGTGTGAGACGGGCAACATGCATGTCGACGCAATAGCTGCGTGCTTTCTCAAGGTAAGCTTCATCTTCCGGATCGTCGATGAAGGTGCCGAGGTGGACGCGGTGCTTTTTTGCCAGATGCCTGAGCAGGTTGAACGAGCGCACCTTGTCACCCTTGTTGGGCGGGTAGGGCAGGCGGTGCACCAGATAGAGAAGATCGGCCATGCGGATCAGCCCAGATTCCGCACGATGAAGGGGCCGAGAAAGTTTGCCAGCGCGAGGGGCATGCGCCGCCAGGCCGCGATCATCAGTTTGTATTTTGGGTTGTTGGGATTGTTCTGCGGGATGCCCGCCCTCTTGTAGAGGCGGTATTCGTAGTGCAGGGCTTGCGGCTCGAAGCCCCAGTTCTTCTTGAATGAATACGAGCCGGAGCCCACCTTGCTGCGGCCGTAGTCGAAGACCTTCAGACCGCGCTGGCCGGCGCGGCGCATCAGGTCCCAATACTTGAAGTCATTGGCGGCGAGTGCGCGGGCGTGCTCGGCATCGCCGGCGTAGTAAGGCAGCACCGCGTCGCGAAAATAGAAGCTGAGGACACTGCTGACCGGTGTGCCGGCTGCGTCGACCACGGTAAGAACCTCGCAGTCCTTGCCAAACTCGCGCAACAGCGCGGCGAAATAGCGTTTGGGCATGGCTGGCGTGCCATGGCGGTGGACATTGTCGGCATACAGCGCGAAGAAGCGGTCGGCATTGGCGTCGATCTCGCCACGCAAACCATTCTTGATGCCTTTTCTCACCATGGCCCGCTGCTTGCGCGGAATGGCCTGCAGGTTGGACTCCTCGTCCGGCAGTATTTCCTTGCGGAAGGTGACGTAGAGGTCCTGTGACGGCCAGTCGCCGTGGTGCACGTCGATGTTGCGGTACTCAAGATGGGCAACACCGAATTCAAGCGCCAGGCGCTCGGCCTCGGCTTCCAGGGCGGCGGTCGCTGCGGGATCGTCGGATACCACCCCGCCATAAACGGCAAAGGGCAGGGCTACCAGGGCGTTGCCGAAGAGCAGGCTGTTGATCTGGGCCAATGGCAGTATGCCGACGATGCTGCCGTTACGCTCGGCGTAGAGAAAGCAGGTGCGATGGCGATAAATGTCGCGCAGCAGATTTTGCCAGCCGGCGCGGTGGAAAAAAGTTGCCGCCGGCGCCGCGGCGACAAAGGCTTCCCAGCGCGCAACGGCAGCGTCATTACCGGAGTCGAGCTGCTTGACCTCGATTCCGGCGGCGCCAGATGCCGGGCGATCGCTGGCAAGCATGGCTAATCCTGGCGCCCGGCGAGAAATATGTGATCCATGCGCCCCCAGCGAAAATCGATGATCAGGCGTTTGATCCGGTTTTCCATGCGATGGATATTGACGTAATGCCGGAAGCGGGTCTTGGCGCTGATGCCGGGAACGCGCGGTTGTTCGGTGTCGATTTCCCAGGGGTGGAAATAGAAGACGGCCGCTTCCCCGTCGCGTTGGTTCACCCTTTTGATGAGCCGGTGGGATAGCGCATAGGGCATCAGGCGGAAATAGCCGCCGCCGCTGGCCGGCCAGTTGCGGTCGAAGGCGCGGATGGTGGTGGCAGGAACCTCAAGCAGCGGGGCGTGGGTCACATGGGCAAAGCGCGGCGCGTCGGGCATGCCGTAGTGGTCATGCTTGATCGGGTAGATGCTGGAGCTGTAGCGGTAGCCCGCGCGGGCCAGACACTCGAAGGCCCAGTGGTGATTGCCCGTGCAGATGGAAAAACTTGGCGCCCGGTACCCGTTGACTGCGGCACCGGAAAGATCCTCAAGCAAGGTTTTGGCGTGCTGAATGTCGGCGAAAAACGCTCCCGCGTCCTGATCGCTGGCGCGCAGGTGGCCATAGCCGTGACTGGCCAGCTCATGGCCGTTGGCGACGATGTCGCGCACGATGGCCGGATAGCGTTCGGCGATCCAGCCGAGGGTGAAAAAGGTGGCCTTGACGCCCTGCGGTTCCAGAAGTTCGAGGATGCGCGCGATATTGCGCTCGACGCGGCACTCGCAACGATCCCAGTCGGCACGGTTGATGTGCGGGGCGAAGGCCGAAACCTGGAAGTAATCCTCGACGTCGATGGTCAGCGCATTGGTGATGGCGCCGGCATGATGGGGGGAGGTCACTTCTTGCTGGCCTTTCCATCGGGACGCGCGCGTGCCGCATCGACCAGTTTCTGCATGATCTGCAGGATCAGGGAATTACTGCGTTCGAGCCGCAGCAGGCTGCGTTCGAGACGGATCATCCGCTCGCTGGTGCGCCGTGCGCTGAGTTCCTTGATCATCTGCATCGCCTCGTCGGCGCCAGCCTCGCTGATCAACAGTTCCCCGAATGGCTCCTTGTCGAACTCGGCAGACATCGCTGGCGGAGCCATCAGGCCACCCTTGCCCTCTGAGTTAGGGACGCCAAATGCGCTGTCGTTGATCTCGGCAGCCACTTCGTCGACATCGCCCTGGGAAAAAGCCTTCTTGGAATTGAGAAATCCCAATAACAGCAGGCGATCGCACAGCGCGTTGATGCGGCGGGGAATACCGCCACTGGCGCGGTAAATCGCGGCATAGGCGGTATCGTCGATCTTTGGCTCGTCCTTGGCGCCCGCGCACTTGAGGCGGTGCTCGATGTAGCTTTTGGTTTCATCCTGGTCAAGCGGCCCGATATGACAGGCGGCAATGACCCGCTGGCGCAACTGCTGCAGTTGCGCACTGCGCAAAATGGCGCGGAACTCGGGCTGGCCGACCAGAAAAGTCTGCAGCAAGGCATGCGACTCGAACTGGAAATTGGACAGCATGCGCAATTCCTCGATCGCGCGCGGCGTCAGATTCTGTGCTTCGTCGACAACCAACAGGCAACGCATGCCCTGGCGGGCGACATCGACGAAAAAGGCCTCGAGCGCAAGCAGAATGTCGGCCTTGGCGAGGTCCTTGAAGCGCACGCCGAATGCCGCAGCCACCATGCGCAGGGTGTCGTCGGCATCCAACTGGGTGCTGACCAGTTGCGCCGCAACCACCTTGCTTTTTTCCAGTGACGCCAGCAGCCCGCGGACGATGGTGGTCTTGCCGGCCCCGATTTCACCGGTGACGACGATGAACCCTTCGTTCTGGTAGACGCCATATTCGAGATAGGCGGAGGCGCGCCGGTGTTGCTTGCTGGCGAAATAGAACGTCGGATCCGGATTGAGCTGAAACGGCTTGACCGTGAGCCCGTAGAAGGCCTCGTACATGAGTGTCTCAGAAAGAGGCCGACAATGAACCCGTTATGGCATGCTCGTCGTAGCTGGAACCAAAGCCGGCGCCGGAATTTTCGAAGCTGTTCTGGCGCAGGCCGACGGCCGCCGTCGTGCGAGCGCCGAGTCTCGTCGTATAGAGCAGGGACAGCGAGCGCAGGCGGGAATCTTGCGTGGCCAGGTCGCCCTGGCTGCGCGAGGTCAGTGCATTCAGCGTCAGGGAACTGTAAGGCGTGAGCTTGTGCGCCCAACTGCCGCTCAGCCCGGATTGCCGGATGTTTGCCGTGTTCAGGAAATCCTGGTCTATCAATCCGGTGCCAGTGCCGAGCCTCTGGTTGCTGCTGCGCTGGGCCGAGAACGTTACGGTGTTGTTCGCTCCGATCAGGGAGACCGAAGCTTGCTGCATGCGCTGGATGAAAGGCTGCGTGCTCTGAATGTTGCCAAAGATTTGCGCAGAAGAAATACCCTGAGCCTGAAAATCCTGCAGCAACTGGCTGGCCTGTGCAGCCCGCTCGGAAGGGGGAAAGAGCGCCACCCTCGCATTGAAGAGATCGTAGTAGGGTGAAAGCTGAGAAGCAACCTGCTGCTGCCCCGGAACGACCACGCTGCGGCTATCGAGGAGCTTCCAAGCAGTCAATGCGGTTGCATGGCTGAAGTCGATGGTGTGTCCATCGCCGAAACCCCGCTTATCCTTTTTCACCGTCAGCTTGGTTCGCTCGGTGGGCGCCCAGTCGGCGCCGTAACCGCTGGTGGTGCGATTCTGCAAATCTAAACTGCTGTAGTTGTCCGCTTCGCGCCCGGCGCTGACGTTGAACTTGAGCTGCGGATCGAAACGATATTCGAGCGTGCCCAGTACCCGGCTGGACTTGGTATCGCGAACCGCAAACTTGGTGCGCTGGTCCTCCGCGCTGAGCGACCAGCCAAGCAGGGCCAGCGGCGTGGCGCCGGACAGGCGGCCGCTCCAGGCTTGGGTATCCACCCCCGAACCTGTCGCATAGACTCCGGCATCGGCGCTGGTTTGCATATTCCGGTAGCGCAGTTCGTAGTCAGCGCTGCCAACAAAGCGCCCCTGGATATAAGGCGACCACTGATAGGAGGTCGTTTGGCCGCGGTTGTTGTTGATGAGTTCGTTGCCGACGCTCTGCGTGCCGAAAACGGAGGTCGCCTGCTGCGCAATGTTGGCGTTCGCATCGAGGAACAGCCACTGCTCGACCAACTCGGCCTTGCCAGTGGCATTCAGGGATTTCTGATCGTTGTTGAAAGCGCTCTCGTTGGCATAAATATTCTGCTGCCAACTGAAGTGCAGGTTGCCGCTGACGCGCCCGCCCTTCCCGTCGATACGAATGGCGGGGGCCAGGTTGGTGATCAGGTCGCCCTTCTTTTCTCCCTGGCCGGGACGCGCGTTATCGGTCATGGTAGCGCCCACGGACACACTCGGTGTGATCAGCCAACTGGGTTTCTGTGTCGCAACCGGGCCCGTTTCTGCCGACGCTTCTGCTTGTGCCCGGGCGAAACCCGGTGCCAGCAAGCCAAGCGCGGAAAGCAGCAGCAGGGAAGGAGAAATTAATCGGTTCATTACACGCGCGCCTCTCCACGCTTGGACGGTTTGGCCCCGCCCTGTTCATGGCCATAGCCATAACCACGGTAGCCGTAGCCATAGCCGTAGCCGTAGCCATGACCATCAAGGCTGCCCGTCGCCTGGTTGAGTACCACCATTTTGACCGGGCAAGCCTCGATCGTCGCCAGAGCGTGCCGGACCTCGCTGTGCCGGGTGCTATCGGCGCGTACCACGACCACAACTTGCCCCATGTGCGCTGCCAGCGCACGCGATTCGGTTGTCACCAACAGCGGGGGCGAGTCGAAGATGATGATGCGGTCGGAATAGCGACTGGCCAAGTCGGCCAGTCGCTGGTTCATTGCGTCGCTCGCCAGCAGTTCAGTGGCCCGCGGGTGCTGGGTGCCCGAGGGCAGGATGGAAAGTTTCTCGATATTGGTGCGCAACAACACTTCGCTCGGATCAAGCGACGGATCGAGCAACAGGTCGAGCAACCCCTTTTGGTGACCAAAACCGAATACATTGGGCAGATTCGGCCTTGCCACATCGGCGTCAACCAGTAGCACGGTGTGGTCAAGCTCCATGGCAATGCTCATGGCCAAATTGGCGGCAATCGTGGTCTTGCCTTCTTGCGGCACCGCGCTGGTGATCATGATCAGGTTGGCATCGCGGATCGGTGCGGCACCCTTGCCCTCGGCGTTATTGAGAAGCGGCCGCTTGATGACGCGCATTTCGTCGGCTAGCTGGCTGCGTACGGCGTCCGGGGTGATTATTCCATGCGCCGCCAGTGTGCTCATGTTGAGCTCAATGAGGCGCGATACCTGCTGAACTGAAGCTGGCGCAGTGTCGGCTGATGGGGCTGCTGTCTGCCGCGGCCGCTCAATGGACTTGTCCGAACCGTTAGGCGGAGAGCTTTCGGGGGGGACATCGGCTCCGGATCGACGGAGTTCTTCAAGACGCTTGGCAGCTTGCTCGATAATATCCATTTGGCTTGCCTCAGATACCCCGGGAGAGAAGAAATGTCGCCAGCAGGGCGATGGCAAAGCAGCAGATCAGTGCACCGAGAGCAGTCCAGAAGCGCATGCGTTTTTTTCGCTCCAGATTGCGCGTTGAAGCAGTTGTCTGCAGCGATACGACCCCCAGCAGGGGCAGGCCACTTACCTCCGCCAATGTTGACGAATCGAAAAAGGCCGGTCTTAACTGGCTGGCGCCGAAACTGGCAGCCAGGCCGAGGCCAAGCGAGGCGAGCAACGCCAGGGGCAGCAGTACGAAGCGATCGGGGGCCACAGGTTTCTGCGAGGCGCGCGGCGGATCGATCAGGCGAAAATCGGCCACGCCGGATACGGCGGACATGCCTTCGGAAATGGCGGCCGACTCGCGGCGCTGAATCAGGTCGTCGTAGTTTTTCTTGTGTACGGCGTAATCCCGGTTCAGTTGTGTAAATTCGGCTTCGATCTGTGGCGATACCTTGAGTATTTCGACACCGCGCCGGTAGCGCGAGTCGTATTCGGCGACGCGCGCGCGTAGCGCGGCAATCCTGGCTTCGGTTTCCGACAGGGAAACCTTCATCTGCTGGTAGAACGGATTAGCGTTGACGGAAGCCATTGCAGGATTGGCCGCCGCCGCTTTCTTGCGGGCGGCAATTTCCTGCCGTTTCTGTTCTTCGAGATCCTTGATGATGCGGCGAGTGCCGAGCACGTCGGGGTGTTGATCCGTGAAGCGCTGCAAGAGCGCATCCAGGTTGCGTTTCTGCGCCTCGATACGACCATCGATCTCGGGGATCGAAACGCTCGACTCCATGCCCGGCGTATCCGGCAACAGGACAGGGTCTTCACCGACGAGTTGCCGCTTGATGGCATCGCGGGCGTTTTCGGCCTCGCGCAATTCGAGGCGTGCCTGGCTGAGTTGGGTACCCACCTCGGTGATGCGTGCGCCCACTCCCCGGCTGTCGTCGAGATGTAAATCGATATTCTGCAGCTTGAACTGCTTGAGCCGACTTTCGGCTTCCTCCAGCTTCTTTTGGTAAATGCTGACCTGCTCGCCAATGAATTTACGCGCCGAGTCGGCATCGCCGGACTTGCTGCCCAAACTTGATTCGACGAAGATGGTGGTCAGTGATTGCACCACCCGGCGCGCTTTTTCCGGGTTGGCATCAAGGTATTCGAGCGTGTAGAGATTGTCGCGACCGACCCCCTTGATCTTCAAGGTTTTGGTGACATGCTCGATCAGCGCTTCCTTTTCGTGGGCGGACTTCAGGTTGAGATCGAGGTCGGCCATGCGTACCAGCTTTTCAACGTTCGGCCGGCTGATCAGTGTGCGGCTGAGGATGGCGACCTGTTGCTCGGTGTTGGCCTGGACGATCAGCCCCGACAACAGGGGCTTCAGCACGGAGTCGGTATCCACGTAGATCCGTGCCGAAGCCAGGTACTGGTCCGGCGTGACAAAGATGGCGGTCGCCGCCGCCAGGCCGGCAATCCAGGCTACGGCGACGCCGAGCCAACGGTGCAGCCACATGCCACGCAGAATCTGCTGCGCTTGCCGGAGCAGTTCTTCCATCAGCGCGCGGCGCGGTCGCCGTGGTTATGAATAGACATGGAGTGGCGGAGTTAGAACCAGCTACGCGGGATGATCAGCACATCGCCCGGCTTCATCTCGACGTTGGCCGAGACATCGCCGCGCTTCACCAGATCCTTGATACGCACACCATATTGTTTGTTGTCATCCGACGCACGCAGAATCGACGCGCCATTGCCATCGGCGAAGTCGGTTATGCCGCCGACGGCGATCATGACATCAAGCAGGGTCATTTTCTGCTTGTACGGCAGCACCTGCGGTTTGGCCGCTTCGCCGATAACGCGAATCTGCTCGCTGTAGGGGCCGACGAACTGGGTGACGATGACAGTCACAACCGGGTCGCGAATGAACTTGCCCAAGGCTTGCTCGATATCACGCGCCAGGGCGGTCGGATCCTTGCCAAGTGCCGGCAGATCCTCGATTAGTGGCGATGCCAGCTTGCCGTCAGGCCGTACAGGCACCGACATGGAAAGCTCGGGATTGCGCCAGACGACGATATTGACCGTATCGCCCGGACCGATGCGGTAGCTGTAATCGCTGGAGGCTGCCAGCGTTGGCGCCGGCGCGAAGTTGCTGGATGCGCATCCCGCCACGATCAAACCCAGACTGGCTAAGAGGGCGATCCGAATCAAACCACCAGAAAGATCAAACCAACCACGCAGGTTCTGCAGCATCGTCTTCTCCTCAATTTCGCCCCATGAAAACAGATTACATGGATGCAGTAAGAGCGCACAAACTAAAAGATGTCGGCAGGGCGCAGCGCGCCGAAATTCGCCATCTCATGAGCATAACACAAGCAAAATGCCTACAAATGACAGCAACAACAGGCCACGGATCGCTGTTGCGTGCATTCAAGCATAAGGAGAAGCTACACCAAGTTGTCAAGTGAATGGGAAAAATCGACCTTACCGGGCAACCGTAATGTCAGGAAATGATGCCAAGTAACAACGCAACGAGATGGTCATATCCCTCCTGTTTTCCTGATGGACTGGCGCTGACGGCTGCGCCGCGTGAAATCTCTGGCAAAATGACGACAGCAAGGTAGTACCATGGTGGTCAGGAACAATGATTCGGGGGCCGCTGAATTTTTGGCGGGGTAGTTGGCGTAGCGTTACCCCTGACCAGCGAGAGGCGGGATACCGCCCCCATCCGACAGTCGCAGCATTCTTCAGGGCTCCCTACCAGCGAACGATGCCACGAACCCGCACTACCCTTCCGTCTCGTCAGCAATTGCCCGGGCTGAGGCAGTTGTATGCAATTCGTGTGTTGTTCACCACCATGGCGCTGGCCATGCTTGTGTTGAGTGACGTGGTATGTCGGGAACAAGCGGGAACACACTTGTGGCTGCTACTGACGGGCGTGGCCTATCCGCATATCGCCCATCTGCTGCTTGGCCGCCATGGCGGACGACGCGGACAGGCCACGCTGGTTGCCGACGGATTTTTTGCCGGTTCCATTATCGGCGCTATCGGCTTGTTGTCCGCACCCAGCGCTGTACTGGCGGCAATCAGCCTGTTCAATTGGACGATCATGGGCGGAGCATCCCTGGTTGCCATGGGCATGATTGCTGCGCTCATCGGCGTTGCAATTACCGCGTTCCAGGCGCTAGCCCCGGTTGCCGTGGGTGATTGCGCCGCTCTGGACGCTTTGGCAGCCCTTGTCCTGTTGTGTTATTTCCTTTTGATTGCCCGCTTCATGTTTGGCTACATCGGCGAACTACGGCAGCAGCAGACGGAGCTTCAGGCTGCAGTTGATGTTGCAGTTGGCGCGCGTGCCATTGCCGACCGTGCCTTGCTGGGCGTGTTGCCGGTGAGCGCAGCCGATAAATTTGCCGAAAATGGGAGTTTGCAACCCATTGCGATCAACAACGCCACCCTGCTGCTGATAGAAATCTCCTGGCCGCGCGGCGAGTCGCCGGCCGTGACCGAACTGGCCGAGTGCTTCCAGACCTGCGATTTCATCCTGACCCGTCACGGTCTCGAGGGCATCAAGACCTTTGGTCGTCACTATCTTGCCATGAGCCGGGCAATCAACGGACCTGATGATGCAGTAAAGGCGTCGCGCGAACTTAACGATTACCTGCGCGATCATCAGGCACTGGTTGATTTGCCAGTTGCCCGGCGCTCGGTGCGCGCGATCCTGCATTGCGGGGCGGTAACTGCCGGATTGGTCCAGCCTGAGCGGTTAAATTTCGATTTGCTGGGAGACGCTGCCGAGGCATTGTTATTCCTCGCCAGCATGGTTGCTGCCCAGCCAAAGGGAACTGTTATTGCATCATCCGCAGCACGGCGCCGACTGCAGGATGCCACTGGGTTCGTTGCCACACCCAGCGATAGCGGAGCAGAGTTGTATGTGCTTTCCCTGGAGCCGCCGCCATGATCCCGGAGCGATTCTCCCCCGGCGAGGATATCCAGCACCTGAAAGCTTACGCAGATATCCTCGAAGGAGCGCTTGTCCGTTTCTGTGGTGACCTCGATGATCAGGTACTGCAGACCCTGCTGGCAAGAATCGGTCTGGCGCGACTCAGGGTGGGCGATACCTTGTACCGTCAGGGCGAAGAGGGTACCAGCATGCACATCGTGCTTTCCGGCCGCTTGCAAGTTCGGGTAACGATGACGGATGGCAGCGAGCGCGTGGTCGCCCACCCCCAACCGGGGGATGCCGTTGGTGAAATGGCCCTGTTCACGGGGTCTGGGCGTGCGGCGACGATTGTCGCGGTTCGCGACACCATGCTCGGTGTGCTGGATCGCAGCGACATTGATGCACTGGTGGCAAGCCAGCCCGAGGTTTTTTACAACGTCGCGCAGATGATCATTGCGCGCCTGACGGGAGCACAAGAGCGTGTCTTGCATCATCGCGGCACGCGAACGGTGATGTTGGTCCCATTGCACCACAGTGCGGACATAGAGGTTTTCATTCCTCAATTGCGGCAGGCCCTGCTGCAATTCGGTTCCGTTCTGCATCTCGATTCCCGCTCCGCGGCCAGGCGCCTGGAGGCTGGCGAGGAAGAGGAGTACGGTCGCCTGCTCGATGAATGCGAGCGCAGCCACGACTTTGTCCTGCTGGAAGCGGACCGGATGCCCAGTGCCTGGTCGCGTACCTGTTATGGCTATGCTGATCGAATCGTCTTGATAGCCGATGCCAGCATGGGGCCGGCACTAACGGAATTGGAGCGGTGGCTTTTCGGTGCGCCAGGCGCCAACCGTTCTTACGCTGAAATCGAATTGGTGTTGATCCACGCCCATCACGCCCAGCCCGCGCAGACACGTGACTGGCTCGCATTGCGGCAATTGAGGCAACACTATCATGTTCGCGCCACCGATGATGTGAGCACCACGCGTATTGCACGATTTCTCTCCAACAATGCGCTATCCCTGGTGCTGGCCGGGGGCGGAGCGCGGGGGTTTGCACACCTTGGCGCAATCAGGGCGCTCCACGAGAGCGGCATAACGGTAGATGCGGTCGGCGGCGCCAGTTTTGGCGCCCTGGCGGCCACTGGTCTGGCGCGGGGACTCGATGACCAGCAAATTCTTGAAGAGCAGCGGTTGGCCTTTTCGCGCGATGACCCTCTCGGTGACTACACCATTCCAATCATTTCACTGGTTCGCGGCGAACATCTCAACCAAATATTGCAGACGCACTTGCCGATGGATATCGAGGATTTGTGGCTGCCATTTTTCGCCATTTCCAGTGATTTGTCGGCGAATCGTGTCCGCGTGCATGAGCGCGGCCCGCTGTGGCGAGCCATTCGCGCCAGCGTCTCCCTGCCGGCGATTCTCCCGCCGACACTGGAGGACGGACACCTGCTCATCGACGGGGGGATTCTCAACAATCTCCCGGTAGACGTGATGCGTGACAAGATGCGCGGACCGATCATTGCGGTAGATCTGGCAGTTGAAAAAGAACACGGGGCCGAGCACAAGATAATACCCAGTGGCATGGAGTACATCAAAAGCCGCTTGCTGCCGGGGCGCCAATCGATTGAGGCACCGACCGTTTCGCGGGTCATCCTGCAGGTGACCACCCTGGCGAGTCGCAAGGAGGTTGACAGTGCGCGCAAGCTGGCCGATCTTTATCTGAATCCACCGCTTGGCGGCTATGACTTCCTGGATTGGAGCAGCATGCGCGACATCGTTGAGGTCGGTTATCGTTACAGTGTTCCGCAGATCCGGGATTGGCTGCGGCGACACCCGCAGTTCCGTAATCGCGCAGGTCTTGCCACAGCCTGGCGGCATAATCTGACGGCCTGATCAATGAGCTACGACACCCCGACCATCCTTGCCATCGTCCTGTGGAGCCACGGCCTGGCCGGGTTCTGTTATCTGATTCTGGCGGCTCACCAGGTCTATCAGCAGCATACGGGGGGCGGCGATCGGACCGGCAAGGCGTTGGCGGTCGCGGCATTTGCCACCAGCATCTGGGGATTGAGCGGCTTGCTGTTCGCGGCCACCGCCTCAGGAACCCTGCGCGAAATCCAGCAGCTTTTCGACATTCTTCGCTATGCGTCCTGGTACGCATTCATGCTGGTGCTGCTTGACGCGGCGTGGGGGCGGGCACAAAACAGCATTCGCTGGCTAGCTGCAGCGGCTACAGTTATTGTTGCATGCGCGCTGGCTTTGTCGGTCCCGGTGGAAGGATCGCCGCCCCTCCTGCCGCAACTCGCCAGAGCGAATCAATTCGTCTTTCTGGGCATGGCCATATTTGGGCTGGTGCTGCTTGAACAGTTGTTTCGCAATGCCAATGTCGATTCGCGCTGGAACCTGAAGCCAATTGGCATCGCCATCGGGGCGACGTTTGCCTTCGATTTCTATTTTCATTCGAACACCATACTTTTCAATCATGTGGACGCGGAGGCATTCGCGGTGCGCGGCTTCGCCTATGCGCTGGTGCTACCGCTGATCGTTCTGTCAATCGTCCGCGCACAAACCCGCAAGCTCGCAGTCTCGCTGTCGCAAAGCGCTGCTTTTCATACCACCACGCTGTTTGCCGCGGGCCTCTATCTGCTGGCAGTTTCAGCTGCGGGGTATTACGTCCGCTACCTGGGAGGCAGCTGGGGTGGGGCGCTGCAATTGGGTTTGCTGTTCGTTGCCCTGGTCTTGTTGCTGCTGATGGTGTTTTCGGGGACGACGCGGGCCAAGTTGCGTGTCCTCATCGGCAAGAATTTCTTCCGTTACCGCTACGATTACCGGGAGGAGTGGCTCAAATTCACCAAGGCATTGTCTGCCGAAGATGCCGCCCAGCCGGTCGGGCGACGCGTGATTCGCGGGCTTGCCGATATGGTGGAAAGCCCGGCAGGCACACTCTGGCTGCGCGACTTCCCTGGCGGCAAGCTCAGCCAGAGTGCTCGCTGGAATCTGCCGGTGTGCGTGGCTTCAGAGAACGCAGCAGGCTCGCTGGCCAATTTTCTGCAAGACAGCGGCTGGGTACTTAATCTTGAGGAGTATCGCCATCTCCCTGGTCGTTACCAGGGACTGGAGTTGCCATCCTGGTTGAGGGATCTGCCGAATGCCTGGTTGGTCGTGCCGCTGTCGACGGCAACGGAAATGGTTGGGTTTGTCGTGCTGACGACATCGCGTACCAAGATCGACGTGAATTGGGAGATCAATGATTTGCTGCGCACCGCAGGCAGTCAGGCGGCGAGTTACCTTGCCCAGATGCAGGCGACCGAGGCGCTGCTCGAGGCGCGCAAATTCGAGTCGTTCAATCGGATGTCGGCTTTTGTCGTGCATGATCTCAAGAACATTGTCACGCAACTATCGCTGATGGTGAAGAATGCCGAACGCCATGCCGACAATGCGGAGTTTCAGCGTGACATGCTGCTGACCGTTCGCCATTCGGTGGAACGGATGAAGCAGCTGATGTTGCAATTGCGCGAGGGCGTGACGCCAGCCGATGGCAGCTATGGAACCAACCTCGCTGCCGTAGTCGGCCGGATTCAGGCAGCAAAATCGGCGCAAGAGCCAGTGCTTGCGGTCGAAGTGCGCGAGCCACTCGTCACGCGTGGCCAGGAAGAACGGATCGAGCGCGTGATTGGCCATCTGGTGCAAAATGCGCTTGATGCCACTGCGCCCGACGGTAAAGTATGGATTACCGTTGACCGCGACAAGGGCATGGCGCTGGTGGAGGTGGGCGATACCGGACAAGGCATGTCCGCCGAATTCATTCGCGACCGGCTGTTCAAGCCGTTCCAGACCACCAAGCAGGCGGGAATGGGCATTGGCGCCTACGAGAGCTATCAATACATCCGCGAACTCGGAGGAGACATAAAAGTGGAGAGTACGGAAAGAGTGGGGACACGTTTCCGCGTCAGCCTGCCGCTGATCGACGTGCGCCAGGGGTCTGACCTGCAGCAAATGGAGCTGACATGACAATTGCCAAGCCACGCGCCCTGCTGATCGTCGAGGACGATCCGGCGCTGCAGAAGCAGATCCGCTGGTCCTTCGATCAGTACGATGCGATCGTTGCCGATGACCGCGAAAGCGCGCTGGCGCAGCTGCGGCATCACAGCCCGGCCGTCGTGACCATGGACCTGGGCCTGCCGCCGGATGCCGACTCGGTTTCCGAGGGTTTCAAATTGCTGGAGCAGATCCTCGCCCTGGAGCCGGATACCAAGGTTATCGTGCTGACCGGACAGAACGATCAGGCCAATGCATTGCGGGCGATTGCATTGGGGGCTTATGACTTCTTTACCAAGCCATTCGAGCCGGAGATCCTGGCACTGACAATTGACCGGGCTTTCCGCCTCTACGACCTGCAGCAGGAGAATCGCCGCCTGCAATCGATGCATCAACCCGATGCCCTGGGTGACCTGATCACTCGCGACCCTGACATGCTGCAGATCTGCAGGACGATCGAGAAAGTGGCGAGCACCAATGTCACCGTTCTCCTCCTCGGCGAAAGCGGTACCGGCAAGGAGATTCTGGCGCGGGGTTTGCATAATGCATCGCCGCGCGCCGCCAGCCGTTTTGTCGCCATCAATTGTGCGGCCATTCCGGAGAATCTGCTTGAGAGCGAGTTGTTCGGCTACGAGAAGGGGGCGTTCTCCGGAGCGGCGAAGACGACACCGGGCAAGATCGAAACGGCCAATCGCGGCACGCTGATGCTCGACGAAATCGGCGACCTGCCGCTATCTCTCCAGGCCAAGTTGCTGCGTTTCCTGCAGGAGCGGGTGATTGAGCATGTCGGTGGGCGTCAGGAAATACCGATCGATGTACGCATCATCTGCGCTACCCATCAGGACCTCAAGGCGCTGATCAAGGAAAGGCGCTTCCGCGAGGATCTTTACTATCGCCTGGCGGAAATCGAGATCAATATTCCGCCGTTGCGGAGCCGTGTCGGTGATGCGGCATTGCTGGCCCATGCTTTCGTGCGGCGCTTTGCCAAGGAGCAGAATCGTGGCGGCCTGATGCTTGGCGAGGAAGCCATCCGCGTCATCGAGAAACACCCTTGGCCGGGTAATGTGCGGGAGCTCGAGAACTGTATCAAGCGAGCGACGATCATGGCTGACGGCAATCATTTGACGGCTCAGGATATCGGGATTGATGTGCCCGACGATGCCGCTGTCGATATCGAAGCCGGCGAAGGGTCGATCGATCTGCGTAAAATGCGTGAGGATGCCGAACGCAATGCAGTGGTGACCGCCCTGGGGCGCAGCAACGGCAATGTCGTGCGTGCCGCCGAGATGCTGGGTGTCAGCCGGCCGACTCTGTATGATCTGATGCACCGACTGGGGCTCAAAGCCTGACATGGCTTACATTGGCCATAGCTCACCCAAATAACTTCCGGTCACAGCCGGCTTGGGTGGTTATGTTTCTTCATTATCTTAGCGAGAACGCATACCGCATATGACTACACCGATTCGCACACGCTCTGCCCGCGTCGCCATTCTGGCGGCGCTTCTGCTGGCCGCCGGATGTGGCAAGGGCACACCGGAAATGCTGGCATCGGCCAAGAGTTATCTCGAAAAGAACGATCACGCCGCGGCGACCATTCAACTCAAGAATGTCCTGGCCAAAGCGCCGGATTCGGCAGAGGCGCGCTTTCTGCTGGGTCGAACGCTGCTGGATGCGGGCGATCCGGTCGCCGCCGAAATCGAGCTGCGCAAGGCGATCGAGCTCAAGTTTTCCACGGAACAGATAACACCGGTGCTTGCCCGGACGATGCTGGCCCAGGGGCAGTTCAAAAAGTTGATTGATGAACTGGGCAATGTGACGCTCGCCTCGGCCGAAGCAAGAGCCGATTTAAGGACCACGATCGGGCAGAGCCTCGCCATGCAGGGCAAATTCGATGCTGCGCGCGGCGCCTTTGAGGAGGCGGTAGCCAGCAACGGCGACTATGCTCCGGCACTGCTGGGCCTGGCCAGACTCAAGGCCATGGAGCAGGACCTTCCACGTACCAGGGAAATGGTGGATGCGATTCTTGCCAAGGCACCGCAGAACGCCGAAGCCTGGCACTTCAAGGCCGACCTGCTGCGTGCCGAGGGCAAGAACGACGAGGCCATTGTCGCCTACCAGAAGGTGCTTGAAATACACCCCAGGTTGCTGTCGGCGCACACCGCGGTAATCACGATGTCCCTGCGTACCAACAAGGTCGATGCTGCGGCCAGCCAACTGGCGTCGATGCAGAAGGTTGCGGCGAAAGCGCCATTGACGCTCTACATGCAGGGACTGGTCGCCTACGGCCAGAAGAATGTTGCGGAGGCAAAAACAGCAGTCGATGCCTTGCTCAAGATACAACCCGACAGTCCGCAAGGCCTGCAGCTTGCCGGCATCATTGCCTACGAGGAGCGCGCGGACCTCCGGGCGCAGGAATACCTGGCCAAGGCGCTGCAGCGCGCGCCGGGTCTCGATTACGCCAGGCGCGTACTGGTGCGGTCCCATCTGCGCAGTGGTCAGCCAGACAAGGCACTTGTAGCGTTACAGCCGATTCTGCAGGGCAAGGATACGGCAGCAGCCTGGCTTGCCCTCGCCGGCGAAGCTTACATGCAGAGTGGTGACGCGGCTACCGCCGCCGAGTATTTCACCAAGGCCGCGAAAACCGATCCGAATAACACGCGGACGCAGACGGCGCTGGCATTGATCAAGATGCAGACGGGGCGCACAGAACAGGCTTTCGACGAACTCGAGCATATTGCTGCCGCCGACAGCGGCGGCATGGCGGACATGGCGCTGATTGCTTCGAGCCTGCAACAGAAGCAGTTTGACAAGGCGTTAACGGCCATTGCCGCCCTGGAGAAAAAACAGCCGGACAACCCTGCTGTCCATAACCTCCGCGGTGGCGCCCTGCTGGGCAAGGGGGATGTCACGGGGGCGCGCAAGAGCTTCGAGCGTGCGCTCGAACTGGCGCCGACCTTCCTGCCGGCCGCGACCAGCCTTGCGCGTCTCGATCTGGCCGACAAAAACCCCGAGGCGGCGCAGAAGCGCTTCGAGGCCGTGCTGGCCAAGGACCCGAAGAATTTGCAGGCGATGCTGGCCATCGCCGAGTTGCGGGCGCAAGGCGGCGCCAGTGTCGAGGAGGTTGCCGGGCTATTGACCAAGGCAGTGAGCGCGGTACCCGATGACCCCGCGCCGCGCCTTGCCCTGGCCGGGCACTATCTGCGCAACAAGGACAACAAGAAGGCGCTGACCGTAGTTCAGGAGGCCATGGCCAGATTCCCCGACAGGCCGGAGATTCTTGATGTCGCCGGTCGTGTGATGCAATTGACCGGCGACACCAATCAGGCGCTGGCGATCTACGGCAAGCTGGCAGCACTGCTGCCGGGCACGCCGCACCCCTATTTGCGCATGGCCGAGATCCAGGTCGCCGAGAAGAACAAGGATGGCGCGCGCAGCAGCTTGACCAAGGGCCTGGCACTGCAGCCCGACTCGCTGCCGATGCACCGTGCCATGATCATGCTCGATGTCGACGCCGGCCGCATGCCGGAAGCCCTGGCGCGGGCGCGCGACATGCAGAAAAACCACCCCAGGGAAATCGCCGGGCACCTGCTTGAAGGGGATATTCATGTTGCGCAGCGGGCGTGGCCGCTAGCTGCCGCGGCTTACCGCGCCGGCTTGAAGGTTGCGGCATCCGCGGACCTCACGGGTCGTCTGCATGCCGTGTTGATCGCCGACGGCAAGGTCGCCGAAGCCAAGCAGGTCGCGGATGCCTGGATCAAGGCCAATCCCAAGGATGGCGGCTTCCGCCTGTTCATCGCCGACTCGGCCAACAAGCGCAAGGATTACCCTGCTGCCGTGGCGCAATATCGCGCCTTGCTTGTTATCCAGCCCAACAACCCTGCCTTGCTGAACAACCTCGCCTGGTCGCTCGGCAGGATGAATGACCCCAAGGCCGTCGAATATGCCGAGCAGGCCAACAAGCTGGCACTCAACCAACCGGCAATCATGGACACCCTGGGCGTGTTGCTTGTCGAAAAAGGCAATGTGGAGCGCGGACTTGACTTGCTGGGCAAGGCTGTCGCCCTGGCGCCGCAGGCTGCGGAGATTCGCCTCAACCTCGCCAGGGGCCTGCTCAAGGCCGGCAAGAAGGCAGAGGCCAAACAGGAACTCGATACGCTGGCCAAGCTTGGCGACAAGTTTCCTGGCCAAACAGAGGTTTCTGAGCTATTAAAGGGTTTGTAGGTTTCGCGGAATCATCATGGCAACGATGGGACGATCGGACGGAAAATCTCAATGCGGCAGGATTTGGCCTGCGGTGGCGCTATTCCTGTTTTGCGCCGTCCCGCCAGCGCCGACTTTTGCGGCGGAGCCGCGTAGCGAGGATGAGTTGCGCGTGCTGCGCGAGCAGGCCCGTGCCTTCGAGCACGGCGAAGGCGTTGCCAAAGACCCCGCCCGGGCAATCCAGCTTTACTGCGACGCCGCGCGGGCCGGCGACGCGGAAGCCCAGTACAGCCTGGGCTGGATGTATGCCAATGGCCGGGGAATGCCGCGCGACGACGCCTTGGCGGCGTTCTTTCTTCATCTCGCCGCTGCGCAGGGCCATGCCCCGTCAGTGCGGATGCTGCGCTTTGTCGGGCCGGCAGCAACCGAACCCCCGTCGTGCATGGAGGTACCCAAGCCGCCTGATCCGCACGGCGACATTAGCGACATCGGCGACATCAAATTTGGCACCGAAAAACAACGGCAGATGGCGGAGTTGCTGCTGCGCCTGGCGCCTGAATACGGCATCAATCCGCGGCTGGCGCTGGCCATCGCCCGCACCGAGTCGAACCTGAATCCGGTGGCGGTCTCGCACAAGAACGCCCAGGGCCTGATGCAGTTGATTCCCGAAACCGCCGTGC
>JAUXOM010000037.1 GCA_030682175.1 Rhodocyclaceae bacterium | reverse complement strand
GCATCGTGGCGACAACTTGCAGATAGGTGCGGCCGGTGCCGGAAGCAACTGTCACAGCAGTTCGATGCCCACCGCGGTGGCTTCGCCGCCGCCGATGCACAGGCTGGCGACGCCGCGCTGCTTGCCATGCTTTTTCAGCGCACCGATCAATGTGACCATGATGCGCGCGCCCGAAGCACCGATCGGATGACCGAGGGCGCAGGCGCCGCCATGGACATTCACGCGCTCATGGGGCAACTTCAGGTCATGCATCGCCGCCATGGTGACGACGGCAAAGGCTTCGTTGATCTCCCACAGATCGACACTCTCCGCCGTCCAGCCGTTTTTCGCCAGCAGCTTGTTGATTGCGCCGACCGGCGCGGTGGTGAACAGACGCGGCTCCTGCGCAAACGTGCTGTGCCCGACGATCTGCGCCAGCGGCTTGACGCCGAGCTGGTCGGCCGTCGAGCGCCGCATCAGCACCAGCGCCGCCGCGCCGTCGGAAATCGACGAGGAGTTGGCCGGCGTCACCGTGCCGTCCTTGCGGAAGGCCGGCTTGAGCGTCGGAATCTTTTCGAGGTTGGCCTTGAACGGCTGCTCGTCCCGGCTCACCACCGTGTCGCCCTGCTTGCCGCTGACGGTGACCGGCGCGATTTCCCAGGCGAAACTGCCGTCGCTGTTGGCCTGCTGCGCGCGCGTGGTCGAGGCGATGGCGAAGGCGATGGCGAAGGCATCCTGCGCCGCGCGCGTGAATTGGTAGCTGTCGGCGCACTCCTCGGCGAAGGTGCCCATCAGGCGGCCTTTGTCGTACGCATCCTCCAGGCCGTCGAGGAACATGTGATCTTTCACTTCGCCGTGGCCGAGCCGGAAACCGCCACGCGCCTTCGGCAGCAGATAGGGCGCATTGCTCATCGATTCGAGACCGCCGGCCACCATGACATCGACGCTGCCGGCCACCAGCATGTCGTGCGCATACATGGCGGCGCGCATACCGGAACCGCACATCTTGTTCACCGTGGTGCAGCCGGCTGCCAGCGGCAGGCCGGCACCCAGTGAAGCTTGGCGCGCCGGGGCCTGGCCCAGGCCGGCCGGCAGCACGCAACCCATGATGACCTCGTCGATTTGCTCGGGCTTCAGCCCGCTGCGTGCGACGGCCGCCTGGATGGCGACGGCGCCCAGTTGCGGTGCGGTCAAGCTGGCGAAGTCGCCTTGAAAGCCGCCCATCGGTGTGCGCGCTGCCGCAACGATTACGATTGGATCAGTCATTATTTGGTCTCCGCAAAAAGTTCGCGACCGATCAGCATGCGACGGATTTCCGAGGTGCCGGCGCCAATCTCGTACAGTTTGGCATCGCGCCACAGCCGCCCCGCCGGGTATTCGTTGATATAACCATTGCCGCCCAGGGTCTGGATCGCCTCGCCGGCCATCCAGGTGGCCTTTTCGGCTGAATACAGAATCGCGCCGGCGGCATCCTTGCGCAGCGAGCGATCGTGATCGCTCGTGTCGCAGGCGCGGCCGACGGCATACACATAGGCGCGCGTCGCCTGCCAGGTGGAATACATGTCGGCCACCTTGCCCTGCATCAACTGGAATTCGCCGATCGGTGTGTCGAACTGGGTACGCTCGTGCAAATAGGGCAGCACCACGTCCATGCAGGCGGCCATGATGCCCAGCGGCCCGCCGGAGAGCACCGCGCGCTCGTAGTCGAGACCGGACATCAGCACCTTGACCCCTTGCCCGATTCCACCAAGGACGTTTTCCTCGGGAATCTCGCAGTCGTCGAAGAACAGCGGATAGGTGTTCGAGCCGCGCATGCCCAGCTTGTCGAGATGGCTGCCATAACTGAAACCCTTGTAATTCTTTTCGACGATGAAGGCCGTGATGCCCCTGGCGCCGGCCGCCGCATCGGTCTTGGCATAAACCACCAGCGTATCGGCATCGCCGCCGTTGGTGATCCACATCTTGCTGCCGTTCAGCACATAGCGGTCGCCCTTCTTGTCGGCGCGCAGTTTCATCGACACCACGTCCGAGCCGGAATTGGGTTCGGACATCGCCAGCGCACCGACCTGTTCGCCCGAAATCAGCCCGGGCAGATATTGTTGCTTCTGCGGGGCGCTGCCGTTGCGGCGGATCTGGTTGACGCAGAGATTGGAATGCGCGCCGTAGGACAGACCGACCGAGGCCGAGGCGCGCGAGATTTCCTCCATCGCCACAATGTGCGCCAGATAGCCGAGTCCCGTGCCACCATCCGCCTCGGGCACGGTCATGCCCAGCAGGCCCAGGTCGCCGAACTTCTTCCACAGGTCGGCGGGGAATTCATTGTCGCGGTCAATTTGCGCGGCGCGCGGCGCGATCTCGTTGTCGGCGAAAGACTTGACCGCATCGCGCAGCATGTCGATGTCTTCGCCGAGTTGAAAGTTCAGTCCGATCATGATTCCTCCGCCGGGCCGCCCCAAGGAGGAACGGCCAAAACATGGAGCGGGCAACGCCCGCGAACTTCCGTCACCCACTTCCTCGGGAAGGGGGGCGGGGGGATGGGTGTCATATGCTTTTCTCCGTTATTGCCTTGCCGTGCATGGTCATCAAGGTCTGCTGCATCATCGCGCAGTGGGTGATTTTGCCTTGCTTCACCACCCAGGCATCGCCCTTGGTGATGACGAGGTTCTTGCCCGACTTGATCACCTCGCCGGTGGCGATCATCAGTTCGCCGTCGGCCGGGGCCAGCAGGTTGATCTTGAATTCCACCGACAGCACGGAACTGTTGGCCGCCATCAGCGAAAAACCGGCAAAGCCGGCGGCGCTGTCGACCACGGTCGAGGTGATGCCGGCGTGGAAAAAACCATGCTGCTGCGACAGGTCGGCGCGATACGGCAGGTGGATTTCGCAACCGCCGGGCCAGACATCGACCAGGCTTGCGCCAATCAGGTCCATAGCGCCCTGCCGCGCAAAGCTTTCCCGCACCTTTTCGTTCCACTGTGGGTCGCGCGGCGGGAAGCGGGCTTCCCCGCGCGGTATGCCGTAACTCATGTCACCTCCATGCGAGATATGGACCCGCATTTTATGTTGACGTTTACGTCAACGTCAACCAAACTTGCCTCACGTTTTCCGGCGGCGGCGCGTCGGCTTGTCCGCGGCGTCAAGCAGCCCGCGGCATTGCTGCTCGAAGGCGTCGAGCTCCTCCAGCACCGCGGCGATATCCTCGCGCTGCTGCTTAAGCTTGGCGCGGCGGCGCGCCAGCACTTCGAGCAGCTTGACGAGCTGCGAGGACTGGTCGGGAGCGGTGTCGTACATGTCGATCAGTTCGCGGATCGCCGCGAGCGACAGGCCGAGACGCTTGCCGCGCAGCGTCAGTCGCAGGCGGGTGCGATCGCGCTTGGTATAGACGCGCTGGACGCCGGCGCGCTGCGGGGTGATCAGCCCCTGGTCTTCGTAATAGCGGATGGCGCGCGGCGTGAGTTCGAACTCGCGCGCCAGTTCGGTGATGGTGTAGGTAGGCTCGATCATGGGCCGTGGATATACTTCGAAAGATGAATTGCTGCACCGCAGCATAATTGCCGGTTATCAGCTAAAATGTAATGCTTGCGCAAACAACATGACGAAGTTAAACAGATTTCCCCTGGCCGGGCAATGTGCGCCCGGCGTGCCCATGCAGATCAACTATCCCCTTGAAAACCTGCCCGCGCCCGGAACCACCCTGACGGTGGCCGACGGTGTGCATTGGTTGCGCATGCCTCTGCCCTTCGCCCTCGACCACATCAACCTGTGGCTGCTTGAGGATGGCGAAGGCTACACCGCCGTCGATACCGGCATCGCCATGGATGCGGTCAAAGAGCACTGGAAGTCGGCGCTGGCCGCATTGCCAAATGAGCGGCGACTGGTGCGCCAGATCGTCACCCATTTCCACCCCGACCACCTCGGCCTCGCGGCCTGGCTGGAGAGCGAGACGGGCGCCACCCTGTGGATGACGCAGGGCGAGTATCAGACAGCCCACCTGGTGGCAGCGGGCATCGCCCCCTTCGACATGACAACCATGCTGGAATTTTTCCGGCAGCACGGCCTCGACGCGACGCGCCATGCCGGCATCGAAAAACGCGGCAACGCCTACCGGCGCGGCGTGCCGGCAATACCGGCCAGCTTTCGCCGCATGATCGACGGCGACATCATCACCGTGGGCAAACACGACTGGCGCATCATCGTCGGCTACGGCCATGCGCCCGAGCATGCCAGCCTGTACTGCGCCACACTCGGCGTCCTGATTGCGGGCGACATGCTGCTGCCGCGTATCTCGACCAATGTCAGCGCCTATGCGGCCGATCCGTCTTTCGATTCGCTCGGCCTGTTTCTCGCCTCGCTCGAACGCTTCACCGCACTGCCGGCCGACACGCTGGTGCTGCCCTCGCATGGCCGCCCCTTTCGCGGCCTGCATACGCGCGTGGCGGAGTTGCAGGCGCACCATGCCGCCCGCTGTGCCGACCTGCTCACCGCCTGCAGTGCCGGCCCGCGCAGTGCCTGCGAACTGTTGACCGTGCTGTTCGGCCGGCCCATTGATGACCCGCACCAGACCATGTTTGCCATGGGCGAAGCGATCGCCCACCTGAACCATCTGCAACAAGAGCGCCGCCTGGCGCGCACCACCGAGGGCGGTATCATCCGCTACACCTCATTGAACTGACCCAGAACGGAGTGAGAGAACATGCCGCAAACCACCGGAACCGCCGATAACAAAAAACCGGCCCTGCCCGATCCGCAGGAAGTTGCCATCACCTACGCCGAAGTGGCGCAGCGTGCCTCGAAGCTGATCACCGCGCACATGCAGCGCCAGATGAAGAAGGGCGTCACCCCGCCACAGGACGAACTGGGCATCGCGCAGGCCTTCATGGACATGATGGCCAAGATGCTCGCCAACCCCTACCAAATGGCGCAGACGCAGATGAATCTGGTGTGGGATTATTTTTCGCTCTGGCAGCATTCGATGCTGCGCTTCATGGGCACGACGACCCCGCCGATCGCCACCCCGCACCAAGGCGACAAACGCTTCAAGGACGAGCAGTGGGAAGAGCATTTCCTGTTTGACTTCATCAAACAGTCCTACCTGATCAGCGCGCGTCATATCCATGACGCGGTTTGTTGCGTGAAGGGCCTCGATGCCCACTCCCAGGACAAGGTGAACTTCTTCACGCGCCAATTCATCGACGCCATGTCGCCCTCCAACTTCGCCCACACCAACCCCGAGGTATTCCGCGAAACGGTGAACACACGCGGCCAGAACCTGCTGAACGGCTTCAACAACCTGCTGCGCGACATCGAGGATGGCGATGGCCAGTTGCGCGTCAAGATGACCGACACCGCTGCCTTCGAACTCGGCAGGAACGTCGCCACCACGCCGGGCAAGGTGGTCTTCCAGAACGAGCTGTTCCAGTTGCTGCAATTCAACCCGACCACCAAGACCCAGTTCAAGCGGCCGCTGCTGATCGTGCCGCCCTGGATCAACAAATACTACATCCTCGACCTGCGCGAGAAAAACTCCTACATCAAGTGGGCGACCGACCAGGGACACTCGGTGTTCTGCATCTCGTGGGTCAATCCGGACAAAAAACTGGCACAGAAAGGCTTCGACGACTATCTGACCGAAGCTTGCCTGGTCGCCGTCGACAAGGTCTGCGAGCAAACCGGCGAAAAGGAAATCAACGCCGTCGGCTACTGCCTGGGCGGCACACTGCTGGGTACCACGGCGGCCTACCTGGCGGCGAAGAAGGACAAGCGCATCGCCTCGATAACCTTCCTCGCCGCCATGCTCGACTTCTCGATTCCCGGCGAGCTTTCCATCTTCATCGACGAGCAGCAGGTCAGCAACCTCGAGAAGAAGATGAACGAGCGCGGCTACCTCGAAGGCAGCGAGATGGCCGGCACCTTCAACATGCTGCGTTCCAACGACCTGATCTGGTCCTTCGTCGTCAATAACTACCTGATGGGCAAGTCGCCCTTCCCCTTCGACCTGCTCTACTGGAACTCCGATTCCACGCGCATGCCGGCGGCGATGCACAGTTTCTACCTGCGCAACATGTACATGAAGAACCTGCTCAAGGAGCCGGGCGGCATCACCATTGACGACGTCGCGATCGATCTGACGAAGATCAAGATTCCCGCCTACTTCATCTCGACCATCGAAGACCATATCGCGCCGTGGCAGAGCACCTATCTCGGCGCACGCCTGTTCTCCGGCCCGACCCGCTTCGTGCTCGGCGGCTCCGGCCACATCGCCGGCATCGTCAACCCACCCGCCGCCAACAAGTACGGCCACTGGATCAACCCAGCCAAAGCCTTGCCGGAAACAGCCGAGCAGTGGTTCGAAGGCGCGCAGCAACAACCCGGCTCCTGGTGGACCGACTGGCAGGCCTGGTTGATGGCACAAAACGATGCCACCGTGCCACCGCGCGACCCCGCCAAGGGCAAGCTGAAGGTGCTGGAAGATGCGCCGGGCGGCTATGCCAAGCTCCGCCTCGACCTGCAAAAGAAAACCTGAGTGAGCGAAGCGGGTCTAGCCTGCGAACAACCGCCCCCGCCTTCCCCGGAAGGGGAGCAAGCGGGAGCAACGCTGCGCGTCACTTTCGATACCAACGTGCTGCTCTCCCTGTTCGTCTTCGCCGACAGCCGCTTTGCGCCATTGCGCAGCGCAGTCGAGGCCGGGCGCTGGCAGGCACTCACCAGTGCGCCCTGCCTTGCCGAATTCAGGCGCGTCCTCGCTTACCCGCTCTTCGCCCTCTCGGATGAGCAGCAAGCCGCTGCCTATGACGCCTATCTCGGTCTGGTCAAAGTAGTCGATGACACTCCCCAGTCAGCGGTCACCCTGCCGAAGTGTCGGGACAAGGACGACCAGAAATTCCTCGAACTCGCCCGCGACGGCCTGGCCCACTGCCTGGTCACTGCCGATAAGGCCCTGCTGCGGTTGCGCCGCGGGCAGCGACTCGCGCACCTCTTCCAGATCCTGACGCCGGACGAAGCCTTGGAGTTAACGCCCGCCCCCTCCCGGCCTCCCCCTCGCGGGGGAGGTGACTGTTGCTCGCTGCGCTCGTCTGTTACGGGGCGCTCCTGTTAATGCTGGGGAGCGGATTGCGGCTGGCGCCGCGTGCCGTCTTGCCTTGGCAGCCCTCTCCCTCAATCCCACTCCCGCAAGCGGGAGAGGGAAGCTATCTGCCTCCACACTCCCTCTGGGAGAGAGGTCGGGAGAGAGGGTTTGGCCCGGCGGCAAGACTGATGGGGTAGTGAGCGAGATATATGACCCACAACGACAAATTGGAAATTCTGCACTGCGCCCCGGATTGCCCGCGGCCAGGCATGCCGCCATTGCTGTTCCTGCATGGCGCCTACACCGCCGCCTGGTGCTGGCAGGAGCACTTCCTGCCTTTCTTCGCCAAGGCTGGCTTCGCCTGCCATGCGCTGAGCCTGTCCGGACATGGCGGCAGCCGGCGCCGCGACCATCTGGATAGTTATTCGATCGACGACTACGTCAATGACGTCGGCGAAGCCGTTGCCGGCCTCGCCGAACCGCCCATCTTGATTGGTCATTCGATGGGCGGCTTCGTGGTGCAAAAGTATCTCGAAAACCATGCGGCACCCGCTGTCGTGCTGATGTGCTCGGTACCGCCGCAGGGACTGGCCGCCTCGGCCTTCGGCATGCTGTTCAACCGGCCCGGCATGCTCGCCGACCTCAATCGCATGATGAGCGGCCAGCATGTCGCGCTCGACAGCCTGCGCGAAGCCCTGTTCGCCCAGCCGGTTTCCGTGGACGACCTGCTGCGCTACTACCGCATGGCCCAGCCCGAATCGCACCGCGCCATCTGGGACATGACCCTGTTCAACCTGCCGCACACCAAGCGGGTGCTCGCCAACCTGCCGGGCGGCGGCAGCAAGTTGCTGGTCCAGGGTGCCGCGCAAGACCTGATCATCCCCGCGTCGCTGATCGAGATGACCGCCCGCAGTTACGGGGTTGATGCGACGATTTATCAGGGCATGGGCCATGCCCTGATGCTCGAAGCCGACTGGAAGAAACCCGCGCAGGACATCATCGACTGGCTGGAGCAGCAGGTCGGCCGGTAAAACGCCCGCCCCCCTTCGCCCCCCTCGCGGGGGGGGTTCTTAACGGGTCGCTTTGTGCGGCAAAGCCGCATCCCGCTTCGCGGGACCAGCCTTTGGCTGTCCTGCGGCCTTCGGCCTGGTGCTCGTTTATCACGGGGCGCTTCTTTTGGCGGCGGAGCGGGTTGCGGCTGGCGCCGCGTGCCGCGTTTGCTTGGGGCGGCCCGGCGCAAACGCTGCATTTTCACGTTAAGTTTGACTTTTCACCCCCGGATGTGAGACAGTCGCGCCCCGCTTCGGTTGCCGGCGGTTGTTGCGCCGGCTGTCATCGATTTCTGGCCCCCGCTTTTCAGGACTTTCCTGTTCGGCACATTCAGGTTGGCGTCGATGTTGATAGACCCAACTTGCTTGCCAAGGCCTCATGTGTTCATGCGCCCATTGGTTGGTTTTTGTATTTGGCCGCGGCATTGTTCATTTGCTCACAGGAAAATCCATGACACGCTTTACCGAACTCGGCCTTGACCCGGCCTTCGACACCACGCTTGCCACGCTCGGCATCACCGAACCCACGCCCGTGCAGATGCAGGCCATCCCGATTCTGCTCGGCCGCCGCGACCTGATTGCCACGGCCCCCACCGGCACCGGCAAGACCGCCGCCTTTCTGTTGCCCGCGATGCAGCGCATGATCGGCGTCAGCCCGCTGCGCCTGGCCGGTCCGCGCGTTCTCGTGCTGACCCCGACGCGCGAACTCGCCCAGCAGGTCGCCAAGGCCGCCATCGATTTCGGCCGCGCCCTGCCGCGCTGCCGCACCGTCTGCATCACCGGCGGCGAATCGTACATCCCGCAGAACAAGGCGCTCGCCGGTTCCTACGACATTCTCGTCGCCACGCCCGGCCGCCTGATGGACCAGATGAAGACCGGCCGCATCGTGCTCACCAATCTCGAAGTGTTGGTGCTCGACGAAGCCGATCGCATGCTCGACATGGGCTTCGCCGACGACGTGCTGACTATCGCCAAGAAGTTGCCGAAGGAACGTCAGACCGTGTGCTTCACCGCCACGCTGTCGGACGACGTGCAGCGCATGTCGCGCCAGTTGCAGAACGACCCGCAGACCATCGCCGTGGCCATGCTGGCGGCCGACCGCCTGCAGATCGACCAGCATGTCTTTTATGTGGATGACATCGGCCACAAGCGGCGCCTGCTCGATCACTGGCTGGCCGACGTCGGCATCAACCAGGCGCTGGTATTCACCTCCACCAAAGTTGCCGCCGAAGAGCTCGCCGCCTCGCTCGAAGCCGACGGCCATGCGACCGTCGCGCTGCACGGCGACCTGCCGCAAAAGCATCGCACGCGCATGATGAACGTGATGCGCCGCGGCCAGGCGCGCATCCTCGTCGCCACCGATGTCGCCGCGCGCGGCCTCGACGTGCCGGCGATCACCCACGTCTTCAACTTCGACCTGCCCAAGTTCGCCGAGGATTATGTGCACCGCATTGGCCGCACCGGCCGCGCCGGCGCCAGCGGCACCGCGATCTCCTTCGTCAACCGCAACGACGTGCAGGCCCTGCAGAAGATCGAGCGCTTCATCGGGCACAAGGTGACGGTTTCCGCCGTAACCGGCATGGAAGCGCGCTTCAAGCCGGGCCTGGGCAGCTCGCGCCCCGCCGGCAAGCCGGGTGGCAAGTTCGCCGGAAAACCCGGCAGCAAGCCCGCCTTCGGCAAATCGGCTGGCGCGGGCCGGGCGGGCGCCGGCCAGAAACAGCCATGGCAAGACCGCAAGGCGGCGCACGCCACGCCGCGCCACGCCGACCGTGGCAGCAGCCGGATTAGCCGGAGCAGCTACGCCGACTAAGGCCGATCCAGAAAGAACTGCTGGCAGCCTGCTGTCAGTTCAAGGGGCCACACCTTCCAGTGTGGCCCCTTGTCATATGTGGCTACTGTTGCCAAATAGGCAAAGTCGGCGCTGGTGGAACGGCGGCAGAGTGCCCTGGGACTAAACCGCTCGCGCGGTAGGGGTGGTGCTGGACTGTAGTAGGGTGTTCTGGACCGTAGGAGGTTTGCAAAGGCAGGCAACTGCCGATGTTGGAAACGAGGCAATCCCGCCTCGATTTCCGACAGGAGCAAGCCATGGAAACTCAGAAGCCGAGCATCAGCCCGTTGCGTCAGCGCATGATCGAGGACATGCGGATGCGCAAGTTTGGCGAGAAGACGCAGTCCCAGTACCTGCGTGCAGTAAGGCAGTTTGCCAAGTACCTCGGGCGATCTCCGGACACCGCCAGCGTCGAGGAACTGCGCAACTACCAGTTGCATCTCGTTGACCACGGTGTTTCGCCGGCATCGCTGAACTCCGCGATATGCGGGCTGAAGTTCTTCTTCAGCATCACGCTGGATCGACCCGAGGCGATGGCCAAGATGCGACCGGTGCACCTGCCGCGCAAGCTGCCAGAAATCATGAGTCCCGACGAGGTGAAGCGGCTGATCGCCGCCGCTGGCAACCTGAAACACCAGACAGCGCTGGCACTGGCCTACGCGACCGGGCTGCGCGTCAATGAAGTGGTCCACCTGAAGGTCGGTGACATTGACAGCCAGCGCATGACCCTACGGGTTGAACAAGGCAAAGGACAGAAGGACCGCTACGCATTACTGTCACCGGTGCTGCTCGAACGCCTGCGCGTCTGGTGGAGAGTTGCCCGTGCCCAGGGCAAGATGCTTGACGGCGGCTGGCTGTTCCCCGGCCTGGACCCGGTCCAACACCTGAGCACCCGGCAACTCAACCGGGCCATCCATGCTGCCGCCGACGAAGCCGGCATCGAGAAATGCATCTCGATGCACTCCCTGCGCCATGCCTTCGCCACCCACCTGCTGGAGCAGAAGGTCGACATCCGCCTGATCCAGGTACTGCTCGGCCACAAGAAGTTGGAAACAACCGCCCTGTACGCCCAGGTTGCCACCGACATCCTGCGCGAGGTGGTCAGTCCGTTGGAGAGGCTGAACTCCGCGTA
>JAUXOM010000127.1 GCA_030682175.1 Rhodocyclaceae bacterium | reverse complement strand
CGGTAGCTGCGACGCAGTAGATGCGTGCGATAGACCCGGTCCTTGTACTTGCGGACCGTAGTGACGACGTGCGCTGCTCCAGTGCGTGAGGCCATGCGCCTAAGCATAGGCTATTGACCGGCATAAGTCAATCTATTTAGTTACTACATAATCAATCAAGAACAAGCCGAATAACTCTCCAATTCCCCATCAATATCAGGCAGTTGGCGTGTTCATCGTGACTACGGCAGAGCGGAACTTCAGTTTAGCGTGAAAGTCGGCGCTGGCGGGACGGCGTTAAATCCACACCCGTCGCAGCGTTTGCGCCGGGCCGCCCCAAGTAAACGCGGCACGCGCCGGCAGGCGCAACCCGCACAGGCATCCAATCGAAGCACCCCGTGATACTCGAGCGCAGCGAGCTGTTAAGAACCCCCCGCGAGGGGGGCGAAGGGGGGCGGACGTTTTCATGATCGGGGGCGCTCGCCCCCGATCATGAAAGTTTGATCAACGCGGCAGCGTGCTTTTCCCCATCAGGAACGCGTCGACGGCACGGGCGCACTGCCGCCCCTCGCGAATTGCCCAGACCACCAGTGATTGGCCGCGGCGCATGTCGCCGGCGGCGAACACCTTGGGCACATTGGTGGCATAGCAGCCCTTGCCGTCGGTTGTCGCAGCGGCATTGCCGCGCGCATCCTTGACGACGCCAAAGGCATCGAGCACCGCCGCGATCGGTTTGGTGAAACCCATGGCCAGAAAGGCGAGGTCGGCCTTGACCTCGAATTCGCTGCCCGGCACTTCACTCATCTTGCCGCCCGACCAGTCGAGGCGCGCGCACTTGAGCGCTTTCAGGCGACCTTTTTCGCCAATGAATTCCTTGGTGACGATCGACCAGTCGCGTGTGCAGCCCTCTTCGTGCGAGGAGGAGGTGCGCATCCGGGTCGGCCAGTAGGGCCAGACCAGTGGCTTGTTTTCCGACTCGGGCGGCCGTGGCAGCAATTCGAACTGGGTGACGCTGGCAGCGCCATGACGGTTGGAGGTGCCAACGCAGTCAGAGCCGGTATCGCCGCCACCGATCACCACGACATGCTTGTCCTTGGCCGAGAGCGAGTTTTTCTTGCCCCCACCCACCTCCTTGTTCTGCGGAATCAGGAATTCCAGCGCGTAATACACGCCGGCGAGGTCGCGCCCGGGAACCGGCAGGTCGCGCGGCGTTTCGGCACCGCCGGCCAGCACCACGGCGGAATAATTCTTGAGCAGTTCGGCCGGCTCGATTACCTTGAGCGCATCGCTGGCCACGCCAAGGGGTACGTTGTGCAATTGGGCGCCGACAAACGTCCGGGTGACGAATTTGACGCCCTCGGCTTTCAGCTGCGCGATGCGCCAGTCGATCAGGCGCTTGTCGAGTTTGAAGTCGGGTATGCCGTAACGCAGCAAGCCGCCGATGCGGTCGTTCTTCTCGAACACCGTCACGGCGTGGCCGGCACGGGCCAGTTGCTGAGCGGCGGCCAGCCCGGCAGGTCCGGAACCGACCACGGCCACCTTCTTGCCGGTCTTGAACTTGGCAATTTTTGGCACGACCCAGCCGTTCTCGCCAGCCTTGTCGATGATGGCGTGTTCCAGCGACTTGATGCCGACCGGATCGGCATTGATGCCCAGCGTGCAGGCGGCCTCGCAGGGCGCGGGGCAGATGCGGCCGGTCATCTCCGGAAAGTTGTTGGTCGAGTGCAGAATTTCGCTGGCCATGCGCCAGTCGCCGCGATAAACCGCATCGTTGAAATCCGGGATGTTGTTATTCACCGGACAACCGCTGTTGCAGAAGGGGATGCCGCAATCCATGCAGCGCGCCCCCTGCACCTTGGCGCCGGCATCATCGAGGTGGGCGACGAACTCCTGATAGTTCTTGAGCCGTGCTTCGACGGGCGCATAGCCTTCCGCGAGACGTTCGAATTCCAGAAAACCGGTTGGCTTGCCCATTATGCTGCCTCTTTGATTTGATTTGCCGCCGCCTGCTCCGTGAGGGCGCGGCGATATTCATTCGGGAACACCTTGACGAATTTGGCGCGGTAGGCCGGCCAGTCAGCCAGCACGCGCCGTGCGATTTCGCTGCCGGTCTCGTCCAGATGTTTCTGGATCAGGCCCGTGAGCAGGTCCTCGTCGGCGCTGTTCTTGTGGCGGGTGCCGTCGTCGGCCTGCTTGGCCGCCGGCAGCACTTTCTCCAGCGTCACCATCGCCTTGTTGCACAGTTTGTCGAACTGGCCGTCCGCGTCGAGCACATAGGCGATGCCGCCGCTCATGCCGGCGGCGAAGTTGCGCCCGGTCTGACCCAGCACCACTACCGTGCCGCCGGTCATGTACTCGCAGCAGTGATCGCCGGTACCCTCCACCACCGCCGTGGCGCCGGAGTTGCGTACGCAGAAGCGTTCGCCGGCAACGCCGCGGAGGAACACTTCACCCTCGATCGCGCCATACAGTACGGTGTTGCCGGCAATGATGTTTTCGGTCGGCTGACCGCGAAACGCCTGTGGTGGCTTGACGACGATCTTGCCGCCGCACAAACCCTTGCCGACGTAATCGTTGGCGTCGCCGGTCAGTTCCAGCGTGATGCCGCGGGCCAGGAAAGCGCCAAAACTCTGCCCGGCCGTGCCGGTCATGCGGATGTGAATGGTCTCGTCAGGCAGGCCGGCGTGGCCGTAACGCTTCGCCACCTCGTGGGAAAGCATGGTGCCGACGGTGCGATTGCGGTTTCTCACCTCGATATCGAAAGCCACCTTCGCCCCACCGTCAAGTGCGGCGGCGGCGGCGGCGATCAATTCATGGTCGAGCGCCTTGTCTATGCCGTGATCCTGCGTCTCGCATTGGCGGCGCGCCACATCCGCGGCAGCCGGCTGCATGTAGAAGATCCTGGAGAAATCGAGGCCCTTGGCCTTCCAGTGCTCGACGCCATGGCTCATCTCAAGAAGATCGGAGCGGCCGACCAGTTCGTCGATGGTGCGGACACCCATGCCGGCCATGAGGCGGCGCGCTTCTTCGGCGACAAAGAAGAAGTAATTGACGACGTGTTCGGGCTGCCCGGAGAAGCGTTTGCGCAACAGCGGATCCTGGGTTGCCACACCGACCGGGCAGGTGTTCAGATGACACTTGCGCATCATGATGCAGCCCTCGACCACCAGTGGGGCGGTGGCAAAACCGAATTCGTCGGCGCCGAGCAAGGCACCGATGACCACATCGCGGCCGGTCTTCATCTGGCCGTCAACCTGCACGCGGATGCGCCCGCGCAGGCGGTTCAGCACCAGCGTCTGCTGGGTCTCGGCCAGTCCCAGTTCCCACGGCGCACCAGCGTGCTTGATCGAGGACAGGGGCGAAGCGCCGGTGCCGCCGTCATGACCGGCAATCACCACATGGTCCGCCTTGGCTTTGGTCACGCCGGCCGCCACCGTGCCGACGCCGATTTCCGAAACGAGCTTGACGGAGATCGAGGCGCGCGGATTGGCGTTCTTCAAGTCATGGATCAGCTGCGCCAGGTCTTCGATCGAATAGATGTCATGGTGCGGCGGCGGCGAAATCAGGCCGACACCCGGCACCGAATGGCGCAGGAAACCGATGTATTCGGAAACCTTGTGGCCAGGCAGCTGGCCGCCCTCGCCGGGCTTGGCGCCTTGCGCCATCTTGATCTGGATCTGATCGGCATTGGCCAGATATTCGGTGGTGACACCGAAGCGGCCGGAGGCGACCTGCTTGATCGCCGAGCGCATGCTGTCACCCTCCTGCAGCGGAATGTCGCACTCGATGCGATTCTTGCCGATGACGCTGGCCGCCGTCTCGCCAGCGCCGACTTTTCTGAAGCGCCGCGGGTCTTCGCCACCTTCGCCGGTGTTCGACTTGCCGCCGATGCGGTTCATGGCGATCGCCAGGGTGCTGTGCGCCTCGGTCGAGATGGAACCGAGCGACATGGCGCCAGTGGCGAAGCGCTTGACGATTTCGCTGGCCGGCTCGACTTCGTCGAGCGGCACCGCCTGGCCCGCCGGCTTGATCTCGAACAGTCCGCGCAGGGTCATGTAGCGCTGGCTCTGGCTGTTGATGATTGCCGCATATTCCTGATAGGTCTCGAACTTTCCCGCGCGTGTTGCGTGCTGCAGCTTGGCAATCGCATCAGGGGTCCACATGTGCTCCTCGCCGCGCACGCGATAGGCATATTCGCCGCCACAGTCGAGTGCCTCGGCCAGCACCGGATCGCCACTCCAGGCCGAAGCGTGGGTGCGCAGGGCCTCTTCGGCCACTTCACGCATGCCAATGCCTTCGATCTTGGTGGCGGTACCGGTGAAGTAGCGGGCGACAAAATCCGAGGCCAGGCCGATCGCTTCGAAGATCTGGGCGCCGCAATAGGATTGATAGGTGGAAATGCCCATCTTGGACATCACTTTCATCAGCCCCTTGTCGATCGCCTTGATGTAGTGCTTGTGCGCGGTTGCAACACCGGGTTTACCCGGCAGCTGGTCGGCAATGGCGGCGACGCTTTCGAGGACCAGCCACGGATGGATGGCTTCCGCGCCATAGCTCGCCAGTGTGGCGAAATGATGCACTTCACGAGCAGCA
Organism: Rhodocyclaceae bacterium; assembly: GCA_030682175.1. Classification (GTDB taxonomy): domain Bacteria; phylum Pseudomonadota; class Gammaproteobacteria; order Burkholderiales; family Rhodocyclaceae; genus Sulfuricystis. The sequence continues at coordinate 14,872 of JAUXOM010000127.1, read as the reverse complement.
CCGGTTTCCACGACCATGCCGACGGAGGTGCGCAGGCCGGCGCGCACCAGATACTGGTGCACCGCCGAGCAGGCCAGCAGGGCGGGAATCGGCGCCCGCTCGCGGCTGATGGCGCGGTCGGACAAAATAATAACGTTATAGCCTTCGCCGACGGCGCGTTCGACGCGGCAACAGACGTCATAGAGCACGCGGCCCATGGCAATTGCGCCGGCTGCCGCCGGCATCGTGATATCGACGACGATCGAGCGAAACACATTGTTCGACAGGCTGTGGATCTGCTTCAGCTTCGCCATGTCGCCCAGCGACAGGATCGGCTGATATACCTCAAGTCGCGGGGTCGGCTCGGTTTCGTCAATGCCCAGCAGGTTGGGGTTTGGGCTGACCAGCGAAATCAGCGACATGACGATTTCCTCGCGGATCGGGTCGATCGGCGGGTTGGTCACCTGGGCAAACATCTGCTTGAAATAGTTGAAGAACGGCTTGCTGCGGTTGGACAGGACTGACAGTGGGCTGTCGTTGCCCATCGACCCGGTGGCTTCTTCGCCGCGCGTCGCCATCGGTTCAATGATGAATTTGAAGTCTTCCTGCGTATAGCCGAAGGCCTGCTGGAGATTGAACAGTGGCTCGGCAATGCTGTCGAGACTTGTCACCTCCGGCAGGTCGTCGACAAAATAGCGGGATTTTTCGATCCACTCCCGGTACGGCTTGGCGGTCGCCAGTGCATGCTTGAGGTCCGCGTCGTCGATGATGCGTCCCTGCTCAAGGTCGATGAGGAACATCTTGCCCGGTTGCAGGCGCCATTTCTTGACGATGCGCTCTTCGGGAATCGGCAGGACCCCAATCTCCGAGGCCATCACCACCAGGTCGTCGTCGGTGATCAGGTAGCGGGCGGGACGCAAGCCGTTCCTGTCGAGTGTCGCGCCGATCTGGCGACCATCGGTGAACGCGACGGCGGCCGGGCCGTCCCACGGCTCCATCAGCGCCATGTGGTATTCGTAGAAGGCGCGCCGCTCCTCATCCATCAGCGGATTGCCGGACCATGCTTCGGGAATCAGCGTCATCATGGCATGTGCCAGGCTGTAGCCACCCATCAGCAGCAGTTCGAGTGCATTGTCAAACGAGGCCGAATCCGACTGGCCGTCATAAATCAGCGGCCAGATTTTCTCCAGGTCGTCGCCCAGCACCTTTGACGAGATGCCATTTTCACGGGCGCGAATCCAGTTGACATTGCCGCGCAGGGTGTTGATTTCGCCATTGTGGGCGATCAAACGGAAGGGGTGGGCCAGGTCCCAGGTCGGGAAGGTATTGGTCGAAAAGCGCTGGTGCACCAGCGCCAGGGCAGTATCCACGCGTTCGTCCTGCAGATCGAGGTAGTACTCGCCGACCTGGTTCGCCAGCAGCATGCCTTTGTAAACCACCGTGCGCGCCGACATGGAGGGCACATAGAACATCTTGACATCCGGCAGCTTGAGCGCCTGGATGGCATGGCCGGATGCCTTGCGAATGATGTAAAGCTTGCGCTCGAGGGCGTTGGTATCCAGATTGCGGGGGCGGTCCGTTTGCCGCCAGCCAATAAATACCTGCCGGATGACCGGCTCGCGGTCCCGCGCGGCCTGGGCAAGCCCGGAATTATCGCGCGGCACGTCACGCCAGCCGAGCAGCTTCAGACCTTCATAGCGGATCGTCCGCTCCATTGCCGCCTCGCAGGCACGGCGACTGGCATCGCTTTGCGGCAGGAACATCATGCCTACGCCATATTCACCCGCTGGCGGCAATTCGATGCCCTGGCGCGCCATGTCGACATGGTAGAAACGGTCCGGAATCTGGATCAGGATGCCGGCACCATCGCCCAGCAATGGATCGTAGCCGGTGGCGCCACGATGCTCGAGATTCTTGAGAATTTTCAGGCCCTGCTCGACGATGGCATGGCTCTTCTGGTTCTTGATGTGCGCAATGAAGCCGACACCGCAGGCATCGTGCTCAAAGGCAGGATCATAAAGACCCTGTGGGCTGGGGTATTTCATATTTTTTCCTGGCAATGCGGCAGACAAAAAGGCCGGGGGCAAGCTGCCACCCGGCACACAGGATGTCAAAAGCGGGGGATAAAATATACCCCCATTCACCTTGCGGCTCAAGACCCTGGCCGAACATCAAACTAATTCGGCTATTCAATTGCTTAAGGGAAGCTTGGGCGAGCTTTTCCAGTGCCGGAACCCTTGATGGCGCTGGCTTGTCCCGGACCAGATCGCGCCGAAACCACGGCCTGCAAATTCCTGAAATCAGGCCTATGGTTCACCAACGGTGAAGAGCCGCCGATGCTCTTTTATGGCGTATCGGTCGGTCATGCCGGCAATGTAGTCGGCGATCACGCGCGGCATCCCTTCCAGCTCGCCACTCGCCTGATATTGTGGCGGCAATAGCCGCGGCTCCGACTGAAATGCGGCGAACAACTCGCGAATCACCCGGCGGGCCTTGTTGGTCATGCGGACAACCTGGTAGTGACGGTACAGTTCCGTGCGCAGAAAGGCCTTGAGTTCCCGGTTTTCCGCCTGCATCGCAGCGGAAAATCCGACCAGGGGTGGTGCCTCCTCGACATCGGCCAGTGTTTCGATGCCGTTTGCCGCGATTCTGCTCTGGGTTTCCGACAGCAAATCGGTCACCTGCGCATCGATCATGCGCCGCACCGTTTCATGAATCAGGCGCCGGCCGGTCAGTTGTGGAAATTCGGCGCGAGCATCGCTTGAATGGCGCGCAAACAGGCTGATCTTCTCCAACTGGCCGAGCGTGATCAAACCGGAACGCAAGCCGTCATCCACATCGTGATTGTTGTAGGCGACTTCATCGGCAAGGTTGCAGACCTGCGCTTCGAGCGAGGGACGGCGGTCAACAAGGAAACGTTGGCCGAGTTCTCCCAATTCCCGCGCTGCTGCCGGCGGACAGTGCTTGAGTATGCCCGCGCGCGTTTCGAACATCAGGTTGAGGCCGTCAAAGGCACCGTAACGCTCCTCCAGCCGATCAACGATGCGCAGTGACTGGAGGTTGTGCTCGAAACCGCCATGATCGGCCATGCACTCGTTCAGCGCATCCTGGCCGGCATGGCCGAAGGGCGTGTGGCCCAGATCATGCGCAAGGGCGATGGCCTCGGTGAGGTCATCGTTGAGTTCCAGCGCCCTGGAAATCGAACGCGCGATCTGCGCTACTTCAATCGAGTGGGTCAGACGGGTGCGAAACAGGTCGCCTTCGTGGTTAACGAACACCTGCGTCTTGTACTCAAGCCGACGGAAAGCCGTGGAATGCACGATGCGGTCACGGTCGCGCTGAAACTCGCCGCGCGCCTTGGGGCGTGGTTCGGCATGCACCCGTCCGCGCGACGCTGCCTCACTGACCGCGTAGTTCTTAAGTTCACTCACAGCGAGCTTCAATCGCTGCGCGAATTTCTGTTTGTGGCGCTTCCGCCCAGGTGACTGCTTCACCTAAATGCTTGAGCAACACCATGCGCAAGCGCCCGGCAATCACCTTTTTGTCGTGCCCCATCAGATCGAGATAACGTTCGGCCCCTAGTTTCGGTCCGCGTACCGGCAGTCGGGCCTGGACAAACAGACGCTCCACGCGCTCGACAGCGGCATCGGCGAGCCAACCCAGCCGCCGCGATAGTTCCAGCGCCATCATGGTCCCCGCCGCGACAGCCTCGCCATGCAGCCACACGCCGTACCCCATGCCGGTTTCGATGGCATGGCCGAAGGTATGCCCCAGATTCAGCAGCGCCCGCCCGCCCTGCTTTGCGGTTTCGAGTTCATCGCCCGCCACCACTTCGGCTTTATTGATGCAGGAACGCTCGATGGCATGGGACAGCGCAGCGGCATCGCGCGCCAGGAGCTTATCCATATTGGCTTCCAGCCACTCGAGGAATGCCAGGTCGCGGATCAGGCCATACTTGATGACCTCGGCCAGGCCCGCCGACAACTCGCGGTCAGGCAGGGTATTCAGGGTATCGGTATCGGCCAGCACGAGGCGCGGTTGCCAGAATGCACCAACCATGTTCTTGCCGCGCGGATGATTGATGCCGGTCTTGCCGCCCACGGAAGAGTCAACCTGGGCCAGCAGGGTCGTCGGCACCTGGATGAAGGGTACGCCGCGCTGATAGGTCGCGGCAGCAAAACCCGCCAGATCGCCGACGACGCCACCACCGAGGGCGATGATCGGGGTGGTGCGGTCGCAACGTTCGGCCAGCAGCCGGTCATAGATAGCGTTCAGCGACTCCCAGTTCTTGTGGGATTCACCGTCGGGCAAAATGATTTCGGTGACAAGAATTCCGGCCTTTTTCAGTGGCCGGGCCAACCGCTCAAGATAAAGCGGCGCCACAACTTCGTTCGTGACAATCGCCACTTGCCGCCCGACAAATGAGCCAAGCGGCATGTCAAGTAGCGCCGGGCCGATGTGGATCGGGTAACTACGCGCACCCAGGCTTACATTCAAGTTAATCATGGGAACTTATTGCTCGGTCAATGGCGTTAACGGCGTTAGTCAATCCGGCATTCGCCTCAATGATGGTGTCTGCCACTTCCCTGTAGAGCGGATCACGCTGTTCCACCAGTCCGGCGATGCGCGCCAGCGGATCGGCTACCTGCAGCAGGGGGCGGCTTTTGTCGTGCCGGGTGCGCTCATACAGTAGTTCGGGGGAAGCGCGTAAATATACGACAATTCCGCTGGCGCCAAGCCGGGCTCGGTTGATCGGGTCAAGCACGACGCCACCCCCCGTGGCAATGACCATTTTACCTGCCGTCGCCAACTGCTTCAGCGCCTGGGCCTCGCGCTGACGGAAGCCGGCTTCCCCTTCAATTTCGAAAATGGTCGTCACTGAGACGCCGGTGGCATTTTCGATGTATTGATCCAGGTCGACGAACTGCCAGCCGATCGCCTTCGCCAGCCGTTTGCCTACAGTCGTCTTGCCGGCACCCATCATGCCGACAAGGTATATTGAGGTCTGCCTCAATACCTGTTACCAAATATCGATAAAGCCAGACTGAATGCTCGCCACCGCGGAAAACATCACCTCAGAACAACAGCATCGTCCATGATTTTCGGGGTGATCATGATCAGCACCTCGACCCGATTATCGGTCTTTTGTTTGGTCTTGAACAAAAATCCGACATACGGGAGGTCGCCGAGAAACGGCACCCTCTGGGTGCTTTCAAATTCATCCTGCTTGAAAATCCCGCCAATAACCACAGTGCCGCCATTCTCGACCAGAACGTCAGAGATGGTTTCTTGCGTTTTGATGGTCGGGGGAATGAAGGCACTCGATGCTCTGGTCAGGTCAATCGAGTTTTTTGTAATGGCCAGCTTCATCATCACGCGACCGTCGGGCGTAATGTGTGGCTTGACTTTCAATGACAGGGCGGCATCCTGCCAGGCGATGGAAGTCGCCCCGGATGCAGTCGCAATCTGATACGGAATCCTTACGCCTTGCTGAATTGTCGCCTCCATCTGGTCCATGGTCATGATGCGCGGGCTGGAGATCGTTTTACCCTTGCCGTCCGCTTCAAGCGCCTGTAATTCCAGGGTCAGCAACTGCGTCTTTGCGCTATTGAATAAAGTCAGGGCAAATTGACCAGCGGGGGTGGCGGCCATCGGATTGTTAGAAAACTGGCTATCCGCCAATACCGGGGTAGGCACCTCTCGCGTGTACGTTATCTGGCCTGTTGTCTGATCAACGTTGGTAACAATCGCCGTAGCCGGATACCGGCCAAACTCCGGCAAGTGGGCGTAAGCATCTCTTGATGATGCCGCCAAACCAAACCTCAGCCCATCCTGACCAAGCACCTTGTGTCCGACATTCAAGCCCTGATGGTCATGTCCGCCAATCCTGACGCCAAGCTGCTTGGAGAAATTGGTGTCGGCCTCGACAATTCTTGCCTCAATCAGCACCTGCCGCACTGGACGGTCAATTTGCTTCAACAAGGTACCAATCAATTCCAGCTTGGTTGGTATGTCGTAGATGAATACCTGATTGGTTCTTTTGTCTATCGTGACATTGCCAATCGGCGAAAGAAAGTTGGAGGCTGCCTTGATGCCGGCCTTTTCTCCGCCACCGCCCGCGGCACCTGACGATGCCCCGACAGATATCATGGCAACGAAATCCTCCGCCTTCATGTAATTCAACTGGAACAATTCAAGTCGTGGCGGGTCCGCTGCAAAGGCAGACTCGCGCGTCCTTACCAGCTGTTCATCGCGCGCAGCAAGTTCATCTTGTGGCGCAATCCACAGCACGCTGCCACTTTTCCGCATGGCCAGATTCTTTTGCTGCAAGACAATTTCCAATGCCTGGTCCCACGGCACATCATTCAGCCGCAGCGAAACGTTCCCGCTGACCGAGTCGCTGACAACAATATTGAAATTGGTGATATCGGCAAATACATGCAGAAGTTCGCGCAATGGAATGTTCTGGAAATTCAGCGATATGGCATCGCCCTGATACCCCTTGCGCGAGCCTTGGAACAACTTGTTTGCATCCTCTTTGATTGGACGGACTTCAACTATGAACTGGGTATCACTTTGGTAGGCGGTATGCTCCCATAAACCGCGCGGAATGATTTCCAGACTGACATCTTCTCCTTCTGTACGCGTATTGACAGCGGTAACTGGCGTTGCAAAGTCAACCACGTCCAAACGCCGGCGGAGCGCGTCGGGTAAGCTGGTCTTTTTGAAGGAAACAAAAAGGTTGGATCCTTTTTGTCTGACGTCTATGCCAGAATCGCTTGATGACAGATCAACAAGAATGACACCCGCGCCATCCTTGTTACGGCGAAATTGGATGTCTCTAACGCTGTTCGTCGTCTCTTTGCCGCTAGGGGCGAAATGTTGTATCGGCGTAGCAAAACTCCCCACTCCGGCAGAGCCTTCGTCGAGCAACGTAATGAGCAGGGATTTCCCTTCCTGTCGTGAATCGAAGCGGGAAACCTTGTCAAGATTAAGCACAAGCCGTGACCGGTCACCCGCCTGGACAAGGCTGAAGCTACGCAAAATACCTTCATTGATTGTCTTGTTGTTGTAACCAAGGCCATTATCGGTCGAGGGGAAATCAAAGACTATTCGCGCGGGATTGGCAATTACGAAATTGGCCGGCGCTGCCGCAAGATCCTCTCGCAAACTGATTTTAAGAACGGTGTTGCCGCCAACTTTGCTGACGGCAAGATTCTCAATGACATTGGCTTTGGCGCCGGAAATAGATTGACTATTCTGTGCCAGAACAGTTGGAATGCTTGCCAGCAGGGCAGCAAGACATATCAAGATACGTATGGATTTCATTTACCGCCCTCCTTGCCTTGCGCCCCTTCCTGCAATTGCAGGGTCATCCGCCTTTCCACCCAGTCGGTAGTCTGGCCACTTGGATCCTGTACTATTTCCTTGAGGATGATCTCGTTATCAGTCACCTCGGCAATGCGGCCAAAGTTCTGACCCATATAATTTCCTTTTCTTGCCTGATAGACAACTCCGTCGACTTGTACCAGCGAGTGTCTGACTTTGGTTTTGGCGTTACTTACGACACCAATGAACTGGATGGTTTCAAGCGGAAAGTTTTCCAATTGCTCGCGCGGCCGGTCAAAGTCGGGCTTGGCGCCCCCGCCACCTTCCTTTTTTTCCGGCTCGACACGGTTTGAACTGAACGGGTCCATCTGGTCAAGCGCCTCATAGGCAACAATAGGAAATGGCTTCAGTTCGGGAATCGGCAAAACGCGTCCGCGCAGTTCTCGGGAAGACTCTGCCATCCACTGTTTGATGTCGTCATGCTCGCCCTCGCCGCAGCCTGCCAGCATTAGCAGCAAGATCATCAGGATCGATAAGGAGCCGAGCGTCCTCATTTCTTCGCCCCCTTGGTTTTTTCTCTTTCTTTCCGTTTCTGCTCGGCCACCTCTGCCTCATCAAGGTAGCGGAAGGTTTTTGCCGTGGCGACAAGCATCAGGGTTTCTCCCGACTTGCCTGAAGGCGTCACGTTGATGTCATTCAAGGTAACGATGCGCGACAGCTTGGCAATGTCACCGGCGAAAGCGCCAAAATCATGATATGAGCCGGTAACATTGAGTGTGATTGGCAACTCTGCGTAAAAATCCCTTGAAGCCTCTGTCCCCGGCTTGAACAGTTCGAATTGCAGGCCGCGGCCCAAGCCCGCCTGGTTGATGTCAATCAGGAGTGATTCCATTTCCGCAGCATTGGGCAACTGCTTGAGCAGCGCACCGAATGAACGCTCGATTTCGGCAAGCTGATTGATATGTTCATCCAGGTTGATCGCCTGCTTTTTCTTGTTGAGCCACTCATCTTTGAGTTTGGTTTCTTCTTGATGCTTGAACTCAAGCTCTTCGTTCTGCGCGTTCCAGCCAAACCAGGCAGCTGCCGCAAGCAACCCGAGGAACATGCCCGTGAGGATGATGATGCGCGGCACCAATGGCCAGGCGCCGGGATCCTTGGGATCCAGCGTCTTGAAGTCATCGGCAAGCTGCCTGAAGTCGACTTTGGGCATGTTGATTTTCGGCAATGCGGGCAGGTTCGGCTTTTTCATGGCTTGCCTCCCGGTTTTTTGCTGCCCTTGCCAGCATCTTCGGTGGTTTGACGCGAGAAATAAATATTCAAGTTAAATTCGTTCATGCGTCGCTTGCCGACCGGTATCGCCTTGATTTGAACAAGTTCCGGCCGCTCCAGAACCGGGGAACTGTCCAGGTTATGCATCAGGGTCGAAACCCGGGCATTCGACTGGGCATGGCCGATCAGGGTAATTTTTTGCTTGTCCTGCTTGATCGAACGCAGATAAACCCCCGCGGGCAATTGTCGGGCAAGCTCATTAAACAGATGCACCGTCTCGGAACGATTGGCTTGCAATGACTCGATCACCTGTTTTCTGGCCAGCAGGGCTTCTGTTTGTTCCTTGAGCTTTTTGATTTCCTCGATCTGCTTGTTGAGTCCGGCGATTTCCTTTTTAAGGAAATTATTCTTTTCGGACTGCCTGTCAATCTGGGCGTTGATGTAAGTAAATCCGGCAAACCAGATTACGCCCGCCAATACACTAACCAAACCCGAGAGGGCATAAAACTGCTGGCGCGAGGCCTTGCGCTTCGCCTCGCGGTGTGGGAGCAGGTTGATGCGGATCATTGATCGAACCTCCGCAATGCCAGCCCGCACGCCACCATCAGCGAGGGGGCATCAGACAGCAGGTGTTTTGCCCTGACACGTGGAGATAGCTTCATCTGTAAAAATGGATTCGCCAGGGCCACATTGATTTGCGTTCGGTCGGCGACAGCTTCTGCAATACCTGGCAACAAGGCACCGCCCCCGGTCAGGACGATGTGATGAACATCGTTGAACTGGGTGGAGGTAAAGAAAAATTGCAGGGCCCGCGACACCTCCAATGCCAGGTTGTCAAGAAATGGCCGCAGTATTTCGGTTTCGTAATTGTCCGGCATCGGGCCGGTACGTTTGAGGTTCTCCGCCTCTTCATGGCTCATGCCATAAGCGCGCACCATGTCCTGGGTAAGCTGGTTGCCGCCAAAGGCTTGTTCGCGATTGTAAATCTGCTGATCGCCTTTAATCATGGTGACCTTCATGGCACTGGCACCAACATCGATCAGGGCAAATACCATCTCTGCGACATCGCCTGGAAACTGCTCTCGCACCAACTCGAAAGCAGCAAGTGATGCAAAGGATTCCACATCCATCACCACGGGCTTCAGTTTTGCTGCCTCGGCACAAGCCACCCGGTCCTCTACGCCCTCCTTGCGGGAAGCGGCGATCAATACTTCAACCTCGTCGACACTGGATGGTGCAGGGCCAATCACCTGAAAATCCAGATTCACCTCTTCGAGGGTAAACGGGATGTACTGATTGGCTTCCGACTCCACTTGTACTTCCATGTCAGCGTCGCGCAGACCGGCAGGCAAAATGATCTTCTTGGTGATCACCGCAGCGGCAGGCAGTGCCATGGCGACATATTTTGTGGGGGTGCCGAGCCGCCTCCAGCAACGATCTATGGCGTCCGCGACCCCATCAAGGTTGGCAATGTTGCCATCTACCACCGCACCCTCCGGCATGGCCTCGATGGCATAGCATTCCAATTGGTAGCCACTGGTCCGGCTACCAGAAAGCTCTACCATCTTGACCGCGGACGAGCTGATATTCAGCCCAACCAGCGAGCGCGCCTTGGGGTTGAGTATCGAAAGGTCGATATCCAAAATAATCCTTTGTTTTCAGCGTGTTACAAGATAATCTGACAATTCACTTCAGATGCTAGCAGCAACTATATCGGCTGTAAAGACAATTCTTGTAGGCGAACCTCCAAAAAAGCCAATCGATCAGCATTTGCGCAACATCTTAAAAACTTCGTCCGACACACCGCTCCGCAGGATGAAAACCGGGGTTCCCTGAAGGGCAAGCCGCGCGTGATGGCGTAACCACGGCACCCCTTAGCGCTGGACTATAATCTCCCCTCGTCGATTCGGCCACTTCAATCTCGCTCGTCTGCCCTCTATCGTGTTGCGCTGGATCCTCCTGCCGTTTGCCCTCCTTGCCGGCGCCGCTCTTGTGGCGATTGCCCTCTTGGGCATCGTCCTGGTCCTTGCCTATCCGCGCCTGCCCCCGGTTGATGTCCTGACCGATTACCGTCCAAAAATTCCCTTGCGGGTCTATACCGCCGACGGTCACCTGATCGGCGAGTTTGGCGAGGAGCGGCGCCACTTCATCCGCATCCAGGATGTTCCCGAAATCATGAAGCAGGCCATCCTTGCCGCCGAGGATGAGCGCTTTTATCAACATCCGGGCATTGACACCATGGGCATCCTGCGCGCGGCGTATGCGAACTTTGTCGGTGGTGGCAAACGGCAAGGCGCATCAACCATCACCATGCAGGTCGCGCGCAATTTCTTCCTGTCATCCGAAAAGACACTCACGCGCAAGCTTTATGAGGCCATGCTCGCCTTCAAGATCGAGAGCAACCTCGGCAAGGATGAAATCCTGCAGATCTACATCAACCAGATCTACCTCGGCCAGCGGGCCTACGGCTTTGCGGCCGCCGCGCGCATTTATTTCGGCAAGGAACTCAAGGATCTGGACCTCGCCGAGACGTCCATGCTCGCGGGCCTGCCAAAAGCTCCCTCTGCCTACAATCCTGTTGCCAACCCCAAGCGCGCCCAGTTGCGCCAGCAATATGTACTGCGGCGCATGCAGCAACTTGGCTTCATCGATCAGTCACAGTTCAACCTGGCGCGCGACCAGCAACTCCTGGTACGGCGTCAGGTCGATAATTTCGCTGTCAAGGCCGACTACGCCGCTGAAATGGCGCGACAAATCGCTGTTGCCGCCTTTCCTGACGAAGCCTATAGCGCCGGCATCAAGGTTGTCACCACACTGACCCGCAAGGAGCAGGACGCCGCCTATCGCAGCCTCCGCCAAGCAGTGCTTGATTATGATCGGCGCCATGGCTATCGCGGCGCCGAAGCCTATGTAGACATGAAGGCAATCAAGAGTGACGACGACGAACAGATCGACGAGCTCCTCTACGACTTCGCTGACGCCGACGACCTGCGTCTCGCTCTCGTGCTGGACGCCACCACGGAAAAGCTGCGCGCCTACCTGCCCGGCGGCGAGATCGTCACCGTCGAAGGCGCCGGCCTAAAATTCGCCCAGCGCATGCTCGACAACAAGGCGCCTGCCAACAAGCGGTTGCGCCGCGGCGCGATCATGCGCTTGAATCAGGACAGCAAGGGTCGCTGGCAGGTCGCCCAATGGCCAGAGGTGGAGGCTGCTTTCGTTGCCGCCAATCCGAACGATGGTGCAGTGCGCGCCCTGGTCGGGGGATTCGACTTCAGCCGCAGCAAATTCAATCACGTCACCCAAGCCTGGCGCCAACCCGGCTCAAGCTTCAAGCCATTCATTTATTCGGCAGCGCTGGAAAAAGGCTACACACCGTTGTCGATTCTGCCGGACGAACCGCTCTCCGTTTCAGCCGAGGAAACCGGCAGCCAGGCCTGGGAACCGAAAAACTACGACGGCAAGTACGACGGTCCGATGACCCTGCGCTCGGCCCTGGCGAAATCCAAGAACATGATTTCGATACGTCTGATCCGCGCCATCAAGCCGCTGTATGCCCAGGATTACGCCAGCCGCTTCGGGTTTCACGCGGACAAGAATCCACCTTACCTCACGCTCGCCCTCGGGGCCGGCGCGGTGACCCCCTGGCAGCAACTCAACGCCTATGCCGTCTTCGCCAATGGCGGCTACAAGATCGAGTCTTTCATCGTCAAGCAGATTCTTGATGCCAGCGGCAAGGTGCTCGCCGAAACCACCCCGGCACTGGCCGGTGACGAATCCTTGCGCATCATCGATGCGCGCAACGCCTGGATAATGGACAGCATGATGAAGGATGTCGTGCGGCGCGGCACGGCCACGCGCGCCCTATCGCTCAAGCGCACCGATCTGGCCGGCAAGACCGGCACCACCAACGATTACGTCGATGCCTGGTTCTGCGGCTACCAGTCCTCGATGGTCGGCATCGCCTGGATCGGCTTCGATCAGCCGAAACGCATGGGCAGTGGCGAGACCGGCAGTTCCGCCGCCTTGCCGATCTGGATCGGCTACATGGCAACGGCCCTGAAAGATGTACCGGAAATGCACCGCGATGCGCCCAGCGGCCTGGTCCGCGTTGAAAGCCGGGATCCGACGACTGGCGCGCCCATCCACGACCTGGTCTATGCCGAGGCCATCCCCGCACCGACGCCCGACCGTGAGCCCAACATACTGGATGCCTTTCGCACCCAGGTTCAGGCTCCCGCACCAGTCCAGGATGCCCAGATCAGACCGATTGAACCCGAGCGGCGCTGACGATGCCAGGCGGATCGACTACAAATCCAGCTGCAGCGCCTCGCCCGCCTGCTCGCTAAGGCAGCGCGACAGTACGGTTGTCAAATCCTCGCCGTCGCGCGTGCCGATCCAGCGCCCATCCCGGGGCTTGAAGTGAAAGCCGCCGGAACGCGCCGCCACCCAGATTTCCCGCGCCGCCGCATGGCGATTGACGATGACCTTGCTGTCATCCGCAAAAGCAATCTCGATGATGCCGCCGGGTTTCAATTCATAATCCAGGTCGACGCCGCCCTCATCCACCAGTTTTTCCAGCTGCGTTTCCAGCCGCGCCAACTGGGCATCCGCCAGCGCCAAGAATTCTCGTTCTTCCACCTTAGTTCCCACCTTATCTCCGTGTTAACATCATCGCCATGCAGCCACGATCCACTACCTTGATTGCTCTGCTCGTCGGCAGTTCCCTGCTCCTGTCCGCCTGTGGCAACCGGGGGCCGCTGACTCTGCCGCCCCAACCTTCCGCGCCCGCGCAAGCTCAACCGACAGAAAAGCTTGCCGGCGATCATAGCAGCACACCCCCACCCGCCACACCCAAATGAACCTGATCAACGACACCAACGGCGTCAGCCGCGTCGAGGGCGTGGCATTGTCCGCCATCGCCGAGCGCTTCGGCACGCCCTGCTACGTATATTCCCGCGCTGCTCTGACAGCAGCTTATGCCAGCTATCGGTCTGCGCTGGCGGGGCACAATGCGCGCATCTGCTATGCCGTCAAGGCAAACTCCAATGTGGCCATCCTCAACCTGTTCGCGCGGCTCGGCGCCGGCTTCGACATCGTTTCCGGCGGTGAGCTGGCGCGCGTCATCGCTGCCGGCGGCGATCCGGCCAAAGTCGTGTTTTCCGGGGTAGCCAAGTCACGCGCCGAGATGCAACAAGCGCTGACTGCCGGCATTCATTGTTTCAACGTGGAATCGGCAAGCGAACTTGAACAACTCAATACCGTCGCCGGAGAAATGGGCAAGCGAGCACCTGTCGCCCTGCGCGTTAACCCGAACGTTGATCCGAAAACCCACCCGTACATTTCGACCGGCCTGAAGACCGCCAAATTCGGCGTGGCCTTCGATACCGCCAGGGAACTCTATCGCGGTGCCCAGGCACTGCCAAATCTTGAGATACGCGGCATCGCCTGCCACATCGGTTCGCAACTGCTTGACCCGCAGCCGGCTGCCGATGCCGCCGGCAAGGTGCTGGAACTGGTCGACAGCCTTGCCGCCGAGGGGATTGCTCTCGAACATATCGATCTGGGTGGCGGCATGGGCATTCGTTACCGGGATGAGGTCGTTCTGCCGACGGCCGACTATCTGGCGCCCATGCTGACGCGGCTGGCAGGGCGCCGGGAAATGCTGTATTTCGAACCCGGCCGCTCGCTGGTCGGCAACGCCGGCTTGTTGCTGACGCGTGTCGAGGTGCTCAAGCATGGCGAGGAAAAGAACTTTGCCATCGTCGATGCCGCCATGAACGACCTGGCGCGCCCGGCGCTTTACGATGCCTGGCACGAAATCGTCAAAGTCGGCGCTGGCGGGACGGCGCCCGCCGGCACGCCGCGTGAATCGGGGACGGCGAAAACGGAAAACGCTCGGCAATCACAGTATGAAATCGTCGGCCCGATCTGCGAGTCCGGCGACTTTCTCGGTCACGACCGCAACCTGGCCCTGGCGGAAGGCGACCTGCTCGCCATCCTGTCGGCCGGCGCCTACGGCATGGCGATGAGTTCGAACTACAACAGCAGGCCGCGCGCGGCCGAGGTCATGGTGGATGGCGAGCAAATGCACCTGATCCGTCGCCGCGAGGAAGTCGCGCAACTTTTCGCGCTGGAATCCGTCCTCCCGTGACGCTGACACGTCTTTTATTGCTCTGCGTTCTTCTGGCGCTTTCCGCTTGCGGCAAAAAGCCCGAAGACAAAAAACCGTCCGGCCCGCCGCCGACGCTGATCACCGTCACGGAGGTCAAGAGCGGCGCCTTCGAGGTCACCGAGG
>JAUXOM010000079.1 GCA_030682175.1 Rhodocyclaceae bacterium | reverse complement strand
GCGCCGTCGTTTACGCCACCGGCATGCGCACCGAGTTTGGCCGCATCGCCCACCTGGCACAGACCGCCGGTGAAGTCGAATCGCCCTTGCAGATTGAGATCCGCCGCGTTTCGCGGTTGGTCGCCCTGCTTGCGCTGGGTCTGGGCTTGCTGTTTTTTGTTATTGGCCAGGCCATCGGCCTGCCGTTCTGGGTCAATTTCATGTTCGCCATCGGCATCATTGTGGCCAACGTGCCGGAGGGGCTGCTGCCGACGGTAACGCTCTCCCTGGCCCTGGCGACCCAGCGCATGGCCCGGCGCAATGCGCTGGTGCGCCACCTGCCGGCGGTTGAGACACTCGGCAGCGCAACCGTCATCCTGACCGACAAGACCGGCACGCTGACGCAGAATCGCATGACGGTGCGCGAACTGTTCGTCGGCGGGCGCCACCACCTCGCGGCAGAACGCTGGCCGCGCGCCGACGACCTGCGCTTGCGCGCCGTCGCCCGCTTCTGCCATGACCTCAAATTTCCCGAGGGCGCCGAGGGGACCAAGGGTACTTTGGCACCCAGCGGCGACCCGATGGAAATCGCCCTGTGGCAGTTCGCCGGGGCCATTCCCGAACTCGGCCCGCGCGCCGGTGAAATCCCGTTTGATGCCGAACGCCGGCGCATGTCCGTCATCACGCGGGAAGCGGGGGGTGAGGGTTTTCTGTGGAGCAAGGGCGCGCCCGAGACGCTGCTGCCGCTGTGTGCGACCTGGCTCGACGGTGACGTTGCGCGGCCTTTCGATGCGGCAGCGCAGGACGTCTTCCACCGTGCCCACGAAGACATGACCCACCGTGGCATGCGCGTGCTGGCGCTGGCCTGGAAGCCTGTTGCCGCCGCAGTTGGCGAGCCGGGCGAAGATGGCCTGGAACTGTGCGGTCTGGTCGGCCTCGAAGATCCGCCACGCCCTGACGTGCATGGCGCAGTCACGCGCTGCCATGAAGCGGGCATTCGCGTCATCATGGTCACCGGCGACCATCCGCACACGGCAGTGGCGCTGGCGCGCGAAGTCGATGTGGTGCGTTCCCCGGACCCGGTGGTGATCACCGGTGACCAGGTGCGGATAATGGATGCAGCCCATCTGCAACTGGCGCTCGATGCGCCGGAGATCCTGTTCGCGCGTGTCAGCGCCGAACAGAAGATGCTCATCGTTCAGGCCTTGCAGCGCAAGGGCGAGATCGTCGCGGTGACCGGCGACGGCGTCAATGACGCACCGGCGCTGAAGACGGCGGACATCGGCATTGCCATGGGCCTGTCCGGCACCGATGTCGCCCGCGAGGCGGCAGACATCGTGCTGCTCGACGATCATTTCGCCACCATCGTCAATGCCATAGAGGAAGGCCGCGCGGTGTTCGAGAACATCCGCAAGTTCCTGACCTACATCCTGACATCGAACATCCCGGAGATCGTGCCCTACCTGGCCTTCGTGCTATTCCGCATTCCGCTGCCGCTCACCGTGATCCAGATCCTCGCGGTCGATCTGGGTACCGACATGTTGCCGGCACTGGCGCTGGGCGCCGAGCGGCCGCACGCCGACGTGATGCGCCGGCCACCGCGGCGGCGCCACGAGCGGCTGCTGTCATGGCATTTGCTGGCGCGCGCCTACCTGTTCCTCGGCCCGCTCGAGGCACTGGGGGCCATGGCGGCCTTCTTCTTCGTCCTCGGCGCCAGCGGCTGGCAGTACGGCCAGATTCCCGTGATCGGCGATCCGCTGTATCCGGCCTACCTGGCCGCCACCACCGCCTGCCTCGTCGCCATCGTGCTGGCGCAAATGGTCAATGTCTTTGTCTGCCGGCATCCGCTCTTGCCCGCCTGGCGCTTTCCCTTGTTCGAGAATCGTTTGTTGCTGGCCGGACTCGCCGCCGAGGCCGGCCTGCTGCTGGCCATCGTTTACACCCCGTGGGGCAATCGCCTGTTCGGCACGGCGCCACTGCCGCTCGAAGTCTGGCTCTTCGCGCTGCCGTTTGCCCTGTTGCTGGGGGTGGCCGAGGAAGCACGCAAATGGCTGCGGCGGCGGGTCGTGGCACGGCTCTCTGCGCCGCATTAACTTTCATGGTCGTCAAGGCCGCCCCGAATAATGAAAGTCTTACGCCATGCCAATTAATCTGAAGTTCGCCCCTGTCTGAACCGAGTTTCTACGCTGATTCAATAAGTTGTCGTTGAATCACGGTTTGGTTTTCTGACTACGAGCGAATCGTTTGAATCAGAGCCAGTGCGCGCAGTTGCTTCGGGTTGATGGTG
>JAUXOM010000074.1 GCA_030682175.1 Rhodocyclaceae bacterium | reverse complement strand
GCTTCCAGGTCGTCCATGGGGTAGAGCAGTTTGCGCAGCACCCAGATCTTTTGCAGGATGTCCTGCTTGATCAGCAGTTCTTCGCGGCGGGTGCCGGAGCGGTTGACGTTGATCGCGGGGTAGAGGCGTTTCTCGGCCATCTTGCGGTCAAGATGGATTTCCATGTTGCCGGTGCCCTTGAATTCTTCGTAGATCACGTCGTCCATGCGTGAGCCGGTGTCCACCAGGGCGGTGGCGATGATGGTCAGGCTGCCGCCTTCCTCGATGTTGCGCGCGGCGCCAAAAAATCTTTTCGGCCTTTGCAGGGCGTTGGCGTCCACGCCGCCGGTGAGCACCTTGCCGGAGGCCGGCACGACGGTGTTGTAGGCGCGTGCCAGGCGGGTGATGGAGTCGAGCAGGATGACCACATCCTTTTTGTGTTCCACCAGGCGCTTGGCTTTTTCCAGCACCATTTCGGCGACCTGGACGTGGCGTGTGGCGGGTTCGTCGAAGGTGGAGGCGACGACTTCGCCGCGCACCGTGCGCGTCATTTCGGTGACTTCCTCGGGGCGCTCGTCGATCAGCATGACGATCAGCACCGCTTCCGGGTGGTTGGCCGCAATGGCATGCGCGATGTGTTGCAGCATCACCGTCTTGCCGGATTTCGGCGCGGAGACCAGCAGGCCGCGCTGGCCTTTGCCGATCGGCGCGATGATGTCGATGATGCGGCTGGTGGTGTTTTCTTCGGCGCGAATGTCACGTTCCAGGCGCAGATGCTCGGTCGGGTGGAGCGGGGTGAGGTTCTCGAACAGAATCTTGTTCTTGCAGGCCTCGGGCGACTCGTAGTTGACGAGGTCGAGCTTGACCAGCGCAAAGTAGCGTTCGCCGTCCTTCGGGGCGCGAATCTCGCCCTCGATCGTGTCGCCGGTGCGCAGGTTGAAGCGGCGGATCTGCGAAGGCGAGACGTAAATGTCGTCGGGATTGGCGAGATAGGAGGTGTCCGAGGAGCGCAGAAAGCCATAGCCGTCGGACATGACTTCAAGCACGCCATCGCCGAAAACGGTTTCGCCTTTTTTTGCCTGATTTTTGAGCAGGGCGAAGATGAGTTCCTGCTTGCGCAGGCGGTTGGCGCCCTCGATGCCGTCGGCGGCAGCCATTTCGAGTAGCTGGCTGACGTGGTGGTTCTTCAGTTCGGAAAGGTGCATGGCTGTGCCTGGAGACGCGAGCGAAAACGCCCGGAGGGGTTTGAAAGCGGGGAGGGGGATGCAGGGAGGGGGAGGCTGTGCTGTTGTGCTGCTGGAATGCGCCTGCGCCAGGTTGGCGCGGCCCGAAATCCTTGGCGGTATGTGTGGAGCTAACCCGTACCGCGAGATTCCGGGCGGACTGTAAATGGATCAGAGGTTGCTGTCAATGAAAGCGGTCAGTTGTGACTTGGAGAGGGCGCCGACCTTGGTGGCTTCGACGTTGCCGTCCTTGAACAGGAT
>JAUXOM010000025.1 GCA_030682175.1 Rhodocyclaceae bacterium | reverse complement strand
TTTCCTGGATTCCGGCTTGCGCCGGAATAATGGAATGGTCGCCCCTCCCTAAACGGCATCAATGTGCCAAAGTGAAGTCGTGACACTTACACTTAAACGAAAGGGGCGACCGATATGAATCTTAAGACGATTGGTATGGATTTGGCAAAGAACGTAATTCAAGTTCATGGTGCGGATGGCAAAGGAAATACAGTGCTCAGGAAGCAGCTCAAACGGGCACAGGTGTTGCCGTTCTTTGTCAATTTAGTCCCGTGTCAGGTAGGCATGGAAGCTTGCGGCAGCGCGCATTTCTGGGCGAGGAAGCTGGTGGCGATGGGACACACGGTGCAGTTGATTCCACCCCAATACGTCAAGCCATTCGTCAAGCGCAACAAGAATGATGCAGCCGATGCCGAGGCCATTTGCGAAGCAGTGGTGCGACCGAACATGCCCGGTGTGCCGATTAAAACGGTTGAGCAACAAGCCATCTTGAGCGTGCATCGTGCGCGGCAGGGCTTTGTCAAAGCACGCACTGCGCAGGCCAATCAGATTCGCGGCTTGTTGGCCGAATACGGCCTGGTTATTCCCGTTGGCATTCGTCATATTCCGTCGTGCGTCGCGCTCATCGTCGATGATGAGGAGAATGAGCTACCGATGAGCTTTCGCCATCTGTTGCAAACGCTCGTCGAGCATTTCAAAGCGCTCGACGCGCAGGTTGGCAAGCTGGAGCTGGAAATCAAGTGCTGGCATCGCGACTGTGCCGCGAGCACACAATTGGCTACAGTGCCTGGCGTAGGACCGATAACCGCCAGCGCACTGGTTGCGTCCATCGGCGATGCCAGGAACTTCAAAAACGGTCGGCAGATGGCAGCTTGGATGGGGCTGGTACCGCGACAACATTCCACCGGTGGCAAAACGGTTTTGCAAGGCATCAGCAAGCGCGGCGATAGTTACTTGCGGACCTTGCTCATCCACGGTGCGCGAGCAGTGATACGCGTCAGCGAACACAAAATCGGTGCCGATCCGTGGCTCAAAACCCTCGTCGCGCGACGCAACAAGAACATCGCTGCCGTCGCACTGGCAAACAAAAATGTGCGAGTCATTTGGTCGATGCTGACCCATGAGCGCGACTATGTGCCCAATTATGCGCACGCCTGAACCCGGGTTTCCCACCGCGCCGCGCATCTTCCGTTATAGAAGGACTCACGATGCGCGGCACCGTGGAAAACCCTAAGCTTTAGCGCTTCACTACCACCTTCGAAAGGAGACCCTCAACGATTGCACAGGCACTCACAACTTGTTGGCAAAACAGGTCAGACCGTGGTCGAAACACCCTGTACTCGTCATAGCGCTTCTAGCGCGTCGGAATGATAAGGATTCGACCAGCGTATTCCATCAGGGACAGAAACTCACCTTCCACTCAAAGTCCGGATCTATGGCTGCAATCTTTACCTGCTTAACAACATCGAATGAAGGCTTGGCAAAATGGGGGCGACCATCTATGACGAATCAAGACTTGATCAGCATTTCCTTAACGTGAAACACACAATTTGACGCCGGGTAACCCCCTGAGCGCGGCGAACAAACTTTGCCCCCCGCCGCGGGGCGGGGGCTGGGGGTGGGAGCATGGGAAGGGGCTGACTTTCATGATGCGGGGTGATGTTTCACGCATCACGAAAGTTAGCGGCGGCTGAACCCTGTATCCTGCGCGGATGACTGCGCGATTCGCCTTCCTGTATGGCTTGCTGCTGTGGCTGGTAGCTACGAACGTGCTGGCCGGGACGACCATCCGCGTGGGGGTACTGGCCTACCGCGGCACCGGCGAGGAATTGTCCAACTGGGAAAATCTGCCGGCGCAACTCGCCGCAGCCATTCCTGGTCACACCTTCGAGGTACGCTCATTGGCCGGCCCGGCCCTGCACGAGGCCGTTCAGGCCGGCGAACTGGAATTCGTGATCACCAACAGCAGCCAATATGTGGCGCTGGCCGCCGAATTCGGCATTCAGCGCATCGCCACGGTGATGCTCCCCGAGGCGCTGTCATCGAAAGAATCGCTGGGCTCTGTGGTACTGACCCTGGCCGGCCGTGACGACCTGAAGCAACTGACCGATCTGCG
Source organism: Rhodocyclaceae bacterium (assembly GCA_030682175.1). GTDB lineage: Bacteria > Pseudomonadota > Gammaproteobacteria > Burkholderiales > Rhodocyclaceae > Sulfuricystis. The sequence continues at coordinate 18,847 of JAUXOM010000025.1, read as the reverse complement.
CGGCAAGCGCATCGCCACCATGGCCCCCGATGCCTTCGGCGGCTACCTGGTGGCGGCGCGCGAACTGTTGCGCGCCGGCGTCGATCTGGAAGCCGGCGACGCCCGGCTGCTGTTCGTCGGTTTTCCCATGCGGCAGGCCATCGAAGCGATCAGCAGCGGTAAAGCCGACGCCGCCATCATCCGCACCTGCCTGTTCGAGCAGTTGGCGGCCAGGGGCATGCTGCGCGCCGCCGATTACAAGGTGGTGGCGCCATGGCAACACGCCGGCTTCCCCTGTGCGGCATCCACACCGCTCTACCCGGACTGGCCGGTCGCCGCCACCCGCGGCGTCGATCGCCAACTGGCCAAGGACGTCGCCATGGCGCTGCTGTCGCTGCCGCCCTCGCCCACGGGCCTGACGTGGGACGTGCCCGCCGACTACCAGCCGGTGAGCGATCTCTACCGCGAAATGATGCTCGGCCCCTACGCCGACCTGCGCACCTCGACGTTCCAGGGCGTGCTCAAGAACCACCGCCTTTTTCTGCTGGCGATTTTCCTGCTCCTCGTCGGCGGAATCATTCACGTCGTGCGCGTCGAATATCTGGTGCGGCGCCGCACCACCGAACTGCGGGCCGCCCAAACCCAGGCGCGCGACCTGCAACGCAAGACCGAACACATGGCGCGCCTGTCGATCCTCGGCGAAATGTCGGGCACCCTGGCGCATGAACTCAACCAGCCCCTGACGACCATCGCCGCCTATGCTCAAGGGATGGAACGGCGCTGCGCCAACGGTCAGCCTGACCCGGCCCTGATCACCGAGACGCTGCGCGAGATTTTTGCCCAGACCGAGCGCGCCGCCGGCGTCATTCGTCGCGTGCGCAACTTCGCGGGAAAGCGCGCGGCCGCGCGCGAAGTCCGGCCCATCGCCGCCACGGTGCGCGAGGCCATCCACCTCCTGACCACCCTGATGCCCGATCTGCCGCCCGTCGTCATGGACGACCAGCTCCCGAGCGGAACGACCGCCCTGGCCGACCACCTGCAATTGCAACAGGTGCTGCTCAACCTGATGAAAAACGCCGCCGAATCGATGCGCGAACTACCGCGCTTCAGGCGCACGATCAACGTTAGCCTGTATCGGGCCGACAGCAATCTGATCATCGCGGTAGCCGACCGCGGCCCAACCGTGCCGGCGGAAATGCTGGCTCAACTGTTTGAGCCTTTCTTCACCACCAAATTCGACGGCCTCGGCCTCGGTCTGGCAATCTGCAAGAGTATTATCGAAGCCCACGGCGGACGGCTCCAGGTCGAGCACCGCGATCCTCCACCAGGCCTCGTCTTCCATTTCAACCTGCCCGACACGCGCAATGCCCGGTAATTCCCCGCCCCCCGCCACCCCGCTGGTTCATGTGATCGACGACGACGCCGCATTGCTGCGCGCTCTGACCTTTCTGCTCGAATCGGCCAGTTGGCGTGTCGCGCCGTACAACTCGGCGGAGGCGTTTCTCGCTGCCTGGAGCGACCCGGCGCCGCCCGGCTGCCTGCTCCTCGACATCCGCATGCCGAAGATGAGCGGACTGGAACTGCAGCGGGTGCTCAACGACCGCGAAGTTGCACTGCCGATCATTTTCATGACCGGCCACGGCGATGTGTCGATGGCCGTCGAAGCGATGAAACTTGGCGCCAGGGATTTCATTGAAAAACCGTTCAGGGACCAGACCCTGCTCGACGCCGTCGCCATGGCGGTACGCTGCAGTGTCGCACGACACGAGGAAGACTCTGTCCAGCGCGCACTGTGCGAGCGGCTGGAAAAGCTGTCGCCACGCGAGCGCCAGGTCGCCCGACTACTCGCGGAAGGCATGCCCAACAAGGTGATTGGCCAAAAACTCGACATCAGCGAGCGAACGGTTCAGGTACACCGTCTGCACCTGATGGACAAGCTCGAAATTCATTCCGCTGCAGAGTTATCGCAGATGATGGTGCGGGCCAACCCCGCCAATAACTCTTGAACCGCCGTACCCGCTTCGGGGCATTTCATCCCACCAACGCCGACTTTTAAACATCATGGGCTACCGACTCTCGAAAATCTATACCCGTACCGGCGACGCCGGGACTACCGGCCTGGGCGATGGCTCGCGCGTCGGCAAGGATGCGCCGCGCGTTGCTGCGCTTGGCGATGTCGATGAACTGAATTCGATCATCGGGATACTGCTCTGCGAAGAACTGCCGGATGAGGTGCGCAGCTTGCTCACGGGCGTGCAGCACGACCTGTTCGACCTGGGCGGAGAATTGTCGGTACCTGGCGGCGCATTTCTCAAGGACACCCGGCCGGGACGACTGGAAACCGCCATCGACCGCTACAACGGAGAGCTGCAACCGTTGAAGGAATTCATCTTGCCAGCCGGCACGCGCGCCGCGGCCGCAGCCCACCATGCCCGCACCGTCTGTCGACGCGCCGAACGCAGCGTGGTCGCACTGGCGCAGACCGAAGCCGTTTCGGTTGCCTCCCGCCAATATCTGAACCGCTTGTCCGACCTGCTGTTCGTGCTGGCGCGCTGGCTTAACAAACACGCCGGGCAAGGCGACGTACTCTGGCAAAAAGGCGTCAACGCTTGATGTGGAAAAACAGCGTTTGCGCCGGGCCGCCCCAAGCAAACGCGGCACGCGACGCCGGCCGAAGGCAAAAAACAGTCACCCCCCCGCGCGGGGAGGATGGGCGGGGGGGAACAGTTTCATCAATTCCCCGCTCACCGAGCGCAGTCGCTGGTTGAGCAGCAGCAGAAGTTCCATCAGCAGCTTGACGCCGACCGTGGGTTCCTCGGAAACCACGCGGATCAGTGCAGCACGATCGAGCACGGCAAAGAGCGTCGGCTCCAGTGTCACGCAACTGGCAAAGCGCGGTTCGCCGTCGATCAGCGACATCTCGCCCAGCGTCTTGCCCGGGCCGGCAACCCCCATGCGCTGCGGCAGGCCGCGCGGGTCGAGTTTGACAATCTCGACCCCACCTTCGATCAGCAGCAACATGAAATCACCCGTCGCGCCCTCGCGGATGATTTCGGCGCCGGCGGCCGCCCGATAGCAGCGAAAATAACGCGACAGCGTATCGATTTCCTCGCGCTCGAAATCTTCGAACAGGCGAATGTGTTCGATGACTTCAAGGATGCGATCGACAAATCCCGTTGCATCGCCAAGCGCGGTGAAGGCGACAAAAGGGTCAGGGTGGGCAGGGAGGTTCATGTCTATGTACAAATGTATAGCCGCGCATTATGCCAGCAGCCAGACCACCAGGGTGAGCCAGATAAAGAATATAGCCAGCAGATGCGGGTCGGTCAGCAGTTCCCGTGCCGGATCGCCACCGCCGGCATGATGCAGGCGATACAGGTAGCGCAGCAGTCCGTAGAGTACGCAGGGCACGGTAACAATCAGCCAGGGCGTGCCATGGAGCGCTATGGTCTCGTCACTGACGGTGTAGAGGCTGTAGGTAATGACTGTCGCACCCGCCGAAATGGTGATGAACTGATCCAGCATGGCTGGCGTGTATTCATCGAGTACCGGTCGATGACTCCCGCCTTTTTCCGCCAATACATTCATTTCGGCGCGGCGTTTGGCAAAGCCGAGAAACAGCGTCAGCACCAAACCACACAACAGCAACCAGTGCGAGGGCATGATGCCGATGCCGAGCGTACCCGCCAGCAGGCGCAGCATGAAGCCGGCGGCGATAATGAAGACATCGAGCACCACGACATGCTTCAGACCCAGACTGTAGGCGACATTCAGCACAAAATAGGCGACAAACACCCAGGGCGCCTGCGAGGCTGGCAAGCCAAACGGGGCAAACAGTCCGAGTGCCAGCCCCAGGCCGAGCAACAGACAGACACCGGCCAGCACAAGGGCGGCCGGCACGGTCACCGCGCCACTGGCGAGCGGACGCTGGCATTTTTCCGGATGGCGGCGGTCCTGCTCGCGGTCCAGCAAGTCATTCATGACGTACACGGCCGATGCGATCAGGCTGAAAGCAAAGAAAGCCTGCAACGCCTGCTGCACCAGATCAGCATCACTCCACGCATGGCTGAACAACAGGCCGACAAAGACAAAGCCGTTTTTTATCCACTGGTGCGGCCGAAGCAATTGGATTAGCGGGTGCATGTCTTGCCCGGGAAATAGCGGTCACAAAAATAACATCCCGTCTGCGGCAGCCAGTTCGGCAGGGCGTAATAACGGCGGCGCACTTCGGTGAGCACGCTGTCGCGGTAGGCGGCGTAATCGAAACCGCGTCCGCGCACCACCCAGAAACGCGCGCCACGCTGCTCGAAGCTGTCGATCTCGACGTTTTGAAACCAGGCGGCGTATTCATCCTGATCCGGCGCCGACTTGCGCAGCACGGTGATGTCGCGCCCATCCTGCGTGCGCCAATCGGTGAGAATGTCGTCATGGCGCGCGTGGCTGGAACCCATGCCCAGTACCGGCACATAGCGGCGCAGGTTGTAACCCAGCGTCACCGCATTCGAATAGCCATCCGAAGCCAGCAGACTGTCGCCGGCCGCGGCGTTTAGAGCCCCCCACGCTCGCAAACCCGGCTCGCTGCCCCCCACGGGTGGGCGCATGCCGCCTTGGGGCGGCCCGGCAGCGGCACGGGCAACAAGCGTACGGCTTTCGAAGGTAAGCACCAGGCCGGGATAAATTTTCAACGAACGCCAGGTCTCCAGCGGCAGCCGGGAAATAACCAGGGCGACGGCCAGATGCAGTGCAGCGAAAGCCAGGAAAAACAGTGCCAGTTTCGGCACGGCGACGCCCGAGAAACGGCGCACCGCCAGCAGCAGGACAAACGGCACGAAGGCCAGCACCCAGTGCAGGCCAATGGTCTTGATCGGCGACAGCGCGGCAAACAGCAGCAGCGGCACCACGACCAGGGTGGTCAGGCTGCGATCCACCGGAGAAAAGTCGGCGCTGGGAGGACGGCGATCAGCCGTCTCGCCGCCAACAGTGGGACGGCGCCTGAACATCACCCACAGCACCGGCGGTGTCAGCACATAGGCCAGCGTCACTACATAAAGCAGCGGCGTTTCCCAGTTGAGTCCGGTATTCGCGCCATGCCGATTGACGAAGTTGAACATGTAGTTCGACCAGCAGTGGCCGGCGTTCCACCAGGTCATCAACAACAGCGCCGGCACCGTGCAGGCATAGGTGATGGCCAGCCCGGCAAAGCTGCGGCGACGGCGCAGCGTATCCACCAGGTAGGCAAAACCCAGCAGCGCGGCAAAGTATTTGGAGAGGATTGCGCCGGCGAGAAAAATGCCGGCCACCGCGTACCAGCGCCAGGCGCCACTGCGCGTCTCGACAAGCGCGTCGTCGCGCACCGCGAACAGCCAGGCCAGACCGGACAGCACGGCGCAATAGACCAGCGCGGTATCGGTGGTGACAAACACATTCCAGACATTCACGGGGGCCAGCAGCACCAACAATGCCACCCAGTCGCGCCGCTCTGCCTGCGTCGGCCACAAGCGCGGCCAGGCCCAGCGTAAGGCCAGCGCCAAGAGCACCGGCTGCACGACCTGCGGCAGACGCAACCACCATTCGGCATCGCCGACGGCCAGCAATCCGGCCAGCAACCAGCCGATCAGCGGCGGATGATCGTAGAAACCCCAGTCGGGAATCTGTCCCCACCAGATGAAATAAGCCTCGTCGCCGGTGATCGGCATGGCTGTCGCCAGCCAGAGCCGAAAGACCAGCGTCAGGCCAACGGCCGCAAGGAACAGACGTTGGACAGAGAACTGCATGCGCCGAATAAAACTAGCGGGCAGCCAGCGCGAGGCGGCGCTTCTTCACCGCTTCGGCCAGTTGATCGAGCACCGTAACGGTATCGTCCCAGCCCAGACAGGCATCGGTGATCGAAACGCCATAGGCAAGCGGCTTGTCGGGGTGCGGATCCTGGCGGGCTTCATTCAGATGCGACTCGATCATCACGCCGAAGATGCGGTCCTCGCCGGCCGCCAGTTGGGCGGCGACATCGGCCGACACATCCATCTGCCGCTTGAAATTCTTGCTGCTGTTGCCGTGCGAGAAGTCGACCATCACACGCGCGGCCAAACCCGATTTGCCGAGTTCGATGCAGGCCGCATCGATGCTGGCGTGGTCATAATTAGGCTGCTTGCCGCCGCGCAGGATGATGTGGCAATCCTCGTTACCATTCGTCGACACAATCGCCGAGTGACCGGCCTTGGTCACCGAGAGGAAATGATGCGGCGCCTGCGCCGCGCGGATCGCATCGACGGCGATCTTGATGTTGCCGTCGGTGCCGTTCTTGAAACCGACCGGGCAGGACAGACCGGAGGCCAGTTCACGGTGCACCTGCGACTCGGTGGTACGCGCGCCGATCGCCCCCCAACTGATCAGGTCGGCGGTGTATTGCGGGGTGATCGAATCGAGAAACTCGGTCGCACAGGGCAAGCCCATGCCATTCAGTTCCCACAGCAGCCGGCGCGCCAGCCGGATGCCATCGTTGATCTTGAAACTGCCGTCCATGCGCGGATCGTTGATCAGGCCTTTCCAACCGACCGTCGTGCGCGGTTTTTCGAAATAGACGCGCATCAGGATCAGCAGATCCTGCGCCAGGCGGTCATGTTCGGCCGTGAGGCGGCGGGCATATTCCATCGCCGAATCGAAATCGTGAATCGAGCACGGCCCCACCACCACCACCAGCCGATCGTCGGCACCATGGAGAATGCGATGGATGCCGTTGCGCGCCTCATAGGTCGTGGCGGCGGCGGTCTCGGTGACGGGGTATTCGCGCAGGACGTGTCCGGGCGGTGAAAGTTCCTTGATCTCGCGGATACGTACGTCATCGACAATGTGCTTCATGGTGGCTACCCGGAACGAAAAAAGGAGAAGATTTTACCGCAGTGCGGCAAGCAGGCCGGGGAGAGTTAGGTTCCAGTGTTGCCAGATAAGCGACCTCAGCCTACAATGTGTATGAACAGATCAAAGGATACACATTATGCGCACCAATATTGTGATTGACGACAAGCTCATGAACAGCACACTCCGGGCGACCGGGTTGAAGACCAAGCGGGAAGCCGTGGAGTTGGGACTCCGTACCTTGCTGCGGTTGCGGCAGCAAGAGGAAATCAAGCGCTTTCGCGGAAAGCTCAACTGGCAGGGCGACCTTGACGCAATGAGGACTGACAAGTGATTTTGGTCGACTCCAGTGTCTGGATCGACTATTTCCGCGGAACCGCGACGCCACAGGCCGAAAAGCTGGACTTGCTGCTTGGCAATGAACCCATTGCAACGGGTGACTTGATTCTGACCGAAGTGCTGCAAGGTTTTGTCAGCGACCGTGACTTCAACCAGGCCAAGAAACTCATGACTTCATTGGTGATCGTGGACTTGGCCGGGCAGGCCATGGCCATTCAAGCCGCGAAGAACTTTCGTGTACTGCGCGCACGCGGGATAACGGTGCGTAAGACCATTGACACGGTAATCGCCACGCGCTGCATTGAGAGTGGCTTGCCTCTTTTGTACAGCGACCGGGACTTTGATCCGTTCGTTGAGCACCTTCGCCTCCGGTCAGCACTGCCTGGAACCTGACTTTCATGATCGGGGGCGAGCACCCCCGATCATGAAAACGCCCGCCCCCTCGCGGGGGTGGGGAGGGTGGGCCGACCTATCCCGTCCCGCCCACCGTCAGCCCATCGATCCGCAAGGTCGGCTGACCGACGCCGACCGGCACGCTCTGGCCTTCCTTGCCGCAGGTGCCGACGCCGGGATCGAGGGCGAGATCGTTGCCGATCATCGAGACCCGCGTCAGCACGTCGGGGCCGTTGCCGATCAGCGTCGCCCCCTTGACCGGGGCGCCGATCTTGCCGTTTTCGATCAGGTAGGCTTCGGCGGCGGAGAAGACGAATTTGCCGCTGGTGATATCGACCTGACCGCCGCCGAAGTTGGCGGCATACAGGCCCTTCTTAACCGAGGCGATGATTTCCTGCGGGTCCCTGTCGCCCGCCAGCATCGTCGTGTTGGTCATGCGCGGCAGGGGCATGTGGGCATAGGATTCGCGCCGGCCATTGCCGGTCGGCGCCACCTTCATCAGGCGGGCATTCAGCGCATCCTGCATGTAGCCGACGAGGATGCCGTCCTCGATCAGCACGGTGCGCTGTGTCGGGTTGCCTTCGTCATCGACGGACAATGAGCCGCGGCGGTCGGGCAGGGTGCCATCGTCGATGACGGTCACACCCTTCGCTGCAACACGCTGGCCGAGGCGGCCGGAGAATGCGGAACTGCCCTTGCGGTTGAAATCGCCTTCGAGACCATGGCCGATGGCTTCGTGCAACAGGATGCCCGGCCAGCCGTTGCCGAGCACCACGGTCATCTCGCCGGCCGGCGCGGGACGCGCCGCCAGATTGATGGCGGCCTGATGCACGGCCAGTCGCGCATATTCGGCGAGCACCGTATCGTCGAAATAACCATAGTCGAAGCGCCCGCCGCCACCGGCGGAGCCTTGTTCGCGCTTGCCGTTCTCTTCGAGGATGACCGTCACGGACACGCGTGACAGCGGCCTGACGTCAGCGGCCTGATGGCCGTCGGAACGCATGATCAGCACGGTTTCCCAACTGCCGGCAATGTGCGCCATGACCTGCGTGACGCGCGGGTCAGCGGCACGGGCGAGCTGTTCGAGGCGCTCCAGCAATTTGACTTTTTCCGCATCGGGGAGCGAGCCGAGCGGATCGGTGCTGGTGTACAAGGCCGGCACACCGCGGCCGGTCAGCAACGGGGCACGGCCTTCGCCGCCCTGCGCGGCGATCGCCCGCGTCGCCCGCGCCGCGCCCAGCAGCGCCGGCAGGCTGATTTCATCGGAATAGGCAAAGGCGGTTTTCTCGCCGCTGACGGCGCGCACCCCTACGCCCTGCTCGATATTGAAGCTGCCGGACTTGACGATCCCCTCCTCAAGGCTCCAGGCCTCCGAGCGCGCATACTGGAAATAGAGGTCGGCGGCATCCAGCCGATGGCCGAACATCTCGCCAAAAACACCGGATAGTTGCGATGTGCTCAGGTCGTAGGGCGTCAGCAGATGCTTTTCCGCTGTGATGAAGTGGTCTTTTTGATCAATAGTCATGGGGTAGGTCCAGTAAAGCGGGCATTCTCGCCGTCCCGCCAGCGCCGACTTCTGGCGCGGGCGGGACGCCCAACAATCAGCCAGCGCCGACTTGTATCGGTCGCCGAGTTTACAGTCTCCGGTGCCGCAGTGCCGGCAGGCTTTCCCGTACTTCGGCAATCCGGGCGGGATCAAGTTCCGCAACGATGACCCCTTCGCCCTTGTCAATGCGGGCCAACACTTCGCCCCAGGGGTCGATGATCATGCTGTTGCCATGCGTCATGCGGCCGCCGGGATGCCGTCCGCCTTGCGCCGCCGCCAGCACGTAGCACTGGTTTTCGATGGCGCGGGCACGCAACAGCACCTCCCAGTGGGCGCGACCGGTGGTGTCGGTAAACGCGGCCGGCAGCACGATCAAGTCCAATTCACCCATCTGACGAAACAGTTCCGGGAAGCGCAGGTCGTAACAGATGCTCAGGCCGACGCGCAGCAAGCCTGCGCCGCAGGAGACGTCGCAGGTCGTTGGCATCGGCGCTCCGGCTTCGATGGTCGCCGCCTCGTCGTAGGACTCCTGCCCCTTGCGAAAACCGAACAGATGGATCTTGTCGTAACGTGCCACCCGGCGGCCCGCCGGATCGAATACGAGACTGCTGTTGCGGAATTTCAGCGGATCGTCCGCCAGCAAGGGGATGGAACCACCAATGATCCACAGGCCGTGCTGCTGCGCCATTGCGGCGAGAAAGTCCTGGACCGGGCCGACGCCTTCGGCTTCACGCACCGCCAGTCGCGTCTCCTGGCTGGCTTCGATGATGGGGAAATATTCGGGTAGCGCCACCAACTGCGCACCCCGCCCTGCCGCTTCGCCAATCAGGCGTGCGGCGGTGGCGAGATTGGGTGCCAGATCGGGGCCGGAGATCATCTGGAGCGCGGCAAGACGGAGTTTATGAGCCCCCCCCGCAAACTCCGCTGCGCGGAGTTCGCCCCCCGGGGGGCGAATAAACACTTGGGGCGGCCCGGCGTGTTTCTTGTCAGTCATTGGGGACGGTTCTCCGCGGGCGGGTTGCGATTGATTTTTGCCACTTTCGGGTCGCTCCATGGACCGGTGACGGTGTATTCGAATGCAAAGGCCTGATCAAGCGGATCGCTCAAGGCTTTCTGCGCCAGCCAGGCCACCGCGCCCGCCACCGGGTTCAAGATCATCGCGCCGACGGCAATACTCTCGCCGAGGGCCGGCTGCACTCGCACCTTGAGGTCCTGCGTTTCGTCGATCAGATTGACCTGCCCCGAAAGCAGCACCCGCGCCGACGGGCCGCGAATGTTCAGCTCGTCGGTTTTCATCAGGCCACGCCCGATGTTCGCCGTTCCGGTGATTCTGTCGAAGGCAAACCCCTCGCTGAAAACATCGCGGAAATCGAGGCTGATGCGCCGTGGCAGCGACTGCAGGGACAACACGCCCAACAAGCGACCCACGCCGGGTTCGAGTTTCTTGAATTGTCCCTTCGAGGCATCGACCTTGAGATTGCCGGCGAGGCTGGGCAGATCCAAAGAAAACGGACCGCCGCGCCAGGTCACGTCACCCTCGAAGATGGCCTCGCCGCGCCGCATGGCGTCGGGAAGTCCCAGTCGCACCAGCAGTTTCTCGGCATTATTGGCGTCGAGCTTGAACTTCAGCGCGGTTTCTGGCGCCGTATGACTCGGTCGCCAACGCCCCTCGCCGGTCAGGTGGGCAGCATCATTCTTGACCTCGACCTTGGCTCGCCACGCCCCCTCGCGATTCTCGGCGTTGACCTGCACTTCGCCCAGTTTCATGTCGCGTAATTTGAAGTTGTCGATGTGCAGATCGACTGCCGGCAATTCCTGGTTGTCATCTTCGACGACAGCCGGCTGGTTTGCTTCGGCTGCCAGCAGCGTCAAATGCGCGAAACGTCCCGTAATGCGTCCGGCACCCGCCTCATCCCATTGCAGTTGCCCCTTTGCCTCACGGCCATCGACATTGAAGCGCCACCGCTGCCCGGCGCGGGTGCCGGTGAGCTGCACGTCGTGGAAATTGCGGCCAAACACCCGCAGTTCGGCGCTTTTCAGTTCCAGTGCGGAAAGTGTCAAGCCCGGCGTGGATGCCTGGCGACTGCCTTGCGGCGGACTGTCCTGCAAGCGCCGCCAGACGTCGAGATCAAGCCGCGATTGCGCGATAACCAGGCTCAGGCCACGCTCGGGCAGGGCCTGTTCCTGCGGCAAAGCCCGCGCCTGCTGCGCCGCCGCCTCACCCAGCGCAATCCGGCCGCGCCAGGCACCCTGGCTACCCACCTGCTGCAAGCGCGCGGCTGCATTCTGGCCGAGGCTCGCCGTCCAGTCACCGCGATTGGCTTCGATGCGGCCCTCGATACGCAGGTTCGCCGTATCACGGGCGGATTTGTTGAAGGGTTCCGGCAGACTTGAGGCCAGCCCGACGAGCGTCGATTCAATGCGGATGTCGGCAGCCGGTTTCTTCACCGCCACGCTGGCGCGCCAGGACGTTTCACCGGCAAGATGGTCCAGCGCACGCCAGCCATATTCCTGCCGCAAGGCCAGCGCCGACAGGGTGCCGGCGGCATTGACGCGGACGCTGCCGCCAGGTGCCGAAGTCAGGTCGACAGTCACCGGCGCGCCGAACAGGCGCGCACGCAGGTTTTTTGCCTGCAGGCGTTCGCCGGTGAAGGAAATATCTCCCTGTGCCGCGGTAAAGGGCGGCAATTCAGGGATCACGCGCAACTGATTGTCGGCGAAGCGGTAACGCCCTTCAACCTGGGTGTCGGTGATATGCCGCAGGGGAAACACCAGCTTGAGATCCAGCTCACCCTTGCCGCTCGCAGTCATCGTCTGCGTGAAGTGGTCGATACGTTCGCCTACCGGGCTGGCCTCGATGAAATCGAGAAACTGCTGGGTTGCCCCGCTGGCCCGGCCGGTGACGGTCAGGATTTCCTCGTGCATCTCAAGATCGGGAATCTCGGCGGTGACATTCGACAGCCTGACGCCGGACAAGGTCGCGCGCTGGCCGCGAATCAGCATGCGCACGCCTTCGAACAGCAGTTCGCCGTCGATGTCGGTGATCTTGGGCCAGCCATTGGCGTAATCCAGTGTCGCGCCTTGAAAGCTACCCTTGACCTGAAAGATGCCGTGCTTGTTGTCGCGGAAAGGGAAGTGCTCCAACGGCCCCTTGAGCCGCAGCGTGGCGCCAGTGGCCTGGCCGCCGACGATACCGGTACGCAGCCATTCGCGGGTTCCCTTGCCCACCACCAGAGGCATGTAACGCCAGACGGCATTTCCGACCCCGCGCGTCAATTTGGCCGAAAGATCGATTTCCCCCGGCCCCTTGCCCGTATGGCGATAACGGCCGCTCACTTCACCACTGGCATCCGGGTTGGCAAACACCATGCGCGCAATCGACAGGTCGATTTCACCGCTACGCGCCGCCGGCGCCTGCCAGCCGATTTCAGCGACGAGATTCGCCAGTGTCAGCAGCGGTTCTTCAAACACCGCCGGGAGTTCGATCCGCGCATTTTGGCTGTCAATATTGATCTGGCCGGCGCGCTCATCCCCTTCCAGGCGTCCCGAGATACCCGAAAATCCAGGCAATTCCTTATGCGCCGCCAGCCCCAGGTCAGCGAAACGGCCTTTCACTTGCCAACGCGCGGGGGCCTCCAGCGGGCCGCGCCAAGCCAACTCAAGCGCGGACACCATGCCACGGGGGGCGTAGGCTTGCAGGCGCGCGCGCACTTCGTCGGGTAGCGGCAAATGATGCGCCAATGCAGACCACGCAGCCAGGTCAAGTCCATTCGCACGGAACTCGCCACCGGATTCGCCACCCCTGGGGCGAATCACGGTATTGATCTTGAGACTGGCATCGGTCGGCGCTACCGCAATGCCTTCGTCCGTGGCCAGTGACAGGCGCTGGATTTCCCCGGCAAATCCATCGCCGGTGCGACGAGCGGCCAGGCGACCTTCAAGCTGCTTCAGGTGCAATGCCGGCAGGTCCGGCTGCAAGCGCACGGTAAGGTCGGCAAGCCGCAAATCGGCGGTGAATCCCGTCGGCAGAAGCTTGTCGAAGCTTAACCAGAGGCGCAACCCACCTTGACCGCGCGTCAATTCCAGTGGCGCGTCGAACCAGGGTGCCCATGCCGCCAGATCGGTTCGCTCGACGTCGGCATACAGTTCGCCGCGCCAGGCGGCCAGGTTGTCCGGATTGCGGCCGACCAGATTGCCGCGCAAATCGAAGCGCGAAGCCAGTTGGGCAGGCAGTTCGGCGCTCAGTCCAAAGCTGTGATGACGGCCGGAATTCTTCAGTTCGAAATTCAGTTGCTGCAACTCCAGGGGCGGTGCACCACGTTGTTCGTCATGCCAGACGATGCTGGCATCGCGGACCACGACGCGGGACTGTTCCAGCAGCCATTCGGCAAAATCGCCCTCACCATCATTCTTCACCGGCAGGCCGGCGACAAACACCTCGCCATTGGCAGTGCGGCGCACTTCGAGCGTCGGAGCGACAATTTCCAGCCGGTGAAGGCGCAGTTGCAAATGCCACAATGATGACCAGCCGATCTCGGCATCGACAAGGTCGAAAGCCAGCGCCGGCCGGCCTTCGAGGTCATGTACTTGCAGCTTGCCGATGTGCAGGCGTGGGCGCAGCCCGGGCCATTCCGCAGTCAATGCGCCGATCTTGACGGGCAGGCCAATGGCGCTTGATAGCTGCTGCTCGATCTCGCCACGATAGGTGCCAATCTCGGGCATGATGAGATAGCGCCCGGTGAGTATCAGCAGGGCCGCCGCGAAGTAAAGCACCAGCAACACCCGCCCGCCCCAAACCATCAGCGCACGCAGCGCGGGATGGAAGCTGGCAAGACCCGGCAAAGGTCGCGGAAGTGGTGCAGGCAAGGGGCGGGGGGAGGCTAGAATGTAAAGGTTAAAGTGCGGTTTTTACGGCGGCGGCCTGAGCTGCAGCCCCAACCAGGCGAATTTTAATCCATGACAGCCCCGCCCCTCCTGCAAACCATCCCGCTCGATTATTCCCGTTATCTGGCACGACTGGTGCAAGCCAGGCCGGAGATGGCTGCGGCAATCGATGCCGCACTGAGTGCCGACGCCCGCGCCCTCGATGCCGCGGTGCTCAAACACTGGCTGGATGATACGTCACTCAACGAAGACACCCTGAAACCGGCGTTGCGCCGCCTGCGCCAGCGGGCCATGGCGCATATCGCCAGCCGCGACCTGGCTGGCCTGGCCGACCTGAACGAAGTGGTCGAGAGCATGACGCTGCTCGCCGAAACGGTCGTCACCACCGCGCTGGACCTGATCGAAGCGGGTCTGGTGGCACGTTACGGCATTCCGCGGAACCCGACAGGCCAGCGCCAGCCGCTCATTGTCATCGGCATGGGCAAGCTGGGCGGCCGGGAACTGAATGTCTCATCCGACATCGACCTGATCTTTGTCTATCCCGAAGACGGCGACACAGACGGGAGAAATGCTGGCAGCCGATCGCAAGAAACACGCCGGGCCGCCCCAAGTGTTTCTTCGCCCCCTGGGGGGGGATCCATTTCGAACTTCGAATTCTTTTCCCGCGTCGGCAAAGGGCTGATCAACGCGCTTGCCGACATCACCGGCGACGGTCAGGTATTCCGTGTCGACATGCGGCTGCGGCCCAACGGTGATTCCGGGCCGCTGGTGTGTTCCTTCGACATGCTGGAGAACTATTTCATCACCCAGGGCCGCGAGTGGGAGCGCTACGCCTGGATCAAGGCACGCCCCATTGCGTTCAGCAGCGCGAACGAGCACTGCACTGAGCTTGAAAACATTCGCCAGCACTTTGTTTTCCGCAAATACCTTGATTTCGGCGCCATCAATGCGATGCGCGACCTGCACGTGCAGATCCGCCGCGAAGTGGCGCGCAAGGACATGGCCAACAACGTCAAGCTCGGCCCGGGTGGCATTCGCGAGATCGAGTTCATCGCCCAGGTCTTCCAGTTGATCCGCGGCGGCCGCGACCGCGTCCTGCAGGTCAGGCCGACCCTCGAAGTATTGAAGCTGCTGGTTGACCGCAACCAGCTTGAACTGGATGCCGTCGTCGAGCTGTCGTCGGCCTACCGTTTCCTGCGCCGCCTCGAACATCGCCTGCAGTATCTTGACGACGCCCAGACCCACGCCCTGCCGGAAAACGCGGAAGATCAGGCACGCGTGGCGCAGGCCATGGGTTTCGGAAATTACGAAGCACTGCTCAATGAACTCGACGACCACCGTCAGGCCGTGGCGCGCCACTTCGAAGCAATCTTTGCCGATCCCAACGAAGCCGAACATGCGCTCGATCCGGTCTGGTCGGATGCCGATGGCCATGGCAAACAACTCGCCGAACTGGGTTTCCGCGACACCACCATGCTCTGCGCGCGACTCGCGGCGCTCCGCAACGGCAGCCGCTACCAGCTGATGAGCGAAAAAACGCGCACCCTCTTCGACACCCTGGTGCCGCGCGCGATCCAGGCTGCCACGGCCGCATCCAGTCCCGCGGTCAATCCGGATGACACCCTGTCACGCATGCTCGACCTGCTGGAGGCAATCAGCCGGCGCTCAGCCTACCTTTCCCTCTTGCTGCAGTACCCGCAGAGCCTGGAGCAGGTCGCGCGCATTGCCGGCGCTTCGTCGTGGGCGGCGAATTACCTGCTGCACCATCCGGTGCTGCTCGACGAACTGCTCGACCCGCGAATCCTGCAAATGCCACCGGACTGGCCGGCGTTTCGCCAGCAATTGACAGAACAGACCGACACGTTGGAACCTGACACCGAGCAGCAAATGGACGCCCTGCGCGAAGCGCACCACGCCCAGGTGTTCCGCCTCGTCAGTCAGGATGTCGCCGGACTCCTGCAACTCGAAAAGCTTTCTGACCACCTTTCCGAACTCGCCGACATCATGGTCGGCCGCACCATCGAACTGGCCTGGCGCAAGCTGCTCAAACGCCATCGCGCGACGCCGGCCTTCGCTGTCATCAGCTACGGCAAGCTCGGCGGCAAGGAACTCGGCTACGCGTCCGATCTCGACCTGGTCTACCTGTTCGACGACCCCGCTCCGGAAGCCGCCGAGGTCTATTCCAAGCTGAGTACCCGGCTCAACACCTGGCTGTCGTCGCGCACCGCCGCCGGCATCCTGTTCGAAACCGATCTGCGCTTGCGGCCGAACGGCGATGCCGGCCTGGTCGTCAGTTCACTGGCCGCCTTTCGCAAGTACCAGCTCGAATCGGCCTGGATCTGGGAACATCAGGCGCTCACCCGGGCGCGCTTCACCGCCGGCGACCCGGCCATCGGCGCCGCCTTCGAAAAAATTCGCTGCGAAGTACTGCAGCAGCGGCGCGATTGCGCCAAGCTGCGCGAAGAAGTGCTGGCGATGCGCCAGAAAATGAGCGACAAGCTCGCCAGTCGGGGCGATGCCGCGGCTTTTGACTTGAAGCACGATCCCGGCGGGCTGGTCGATGTCGAATTCATCGTGCAGTATCTGATCCTCGCGCACGCCTGCGACCACCCGCAACTCACCGGCAACCTCGGCAACATTGCGCTGCTGAAGATCGCCGCCGCATGCGGACTGATTCCCGCCGAACTGGCCGATAAAGTCCGCGATGCCTACCGCGAATGCCGACGCCTGCAGCACCAGCGGCGGCTGAACAATCTGGATGGTCGCATCGCGGCAATTTTGGTCGCGCCCCATGCCGCGGCCGTACGCGCACTGTGGCAGCACGTCTTCGAGCCCTCCCCTCCCAACCTCCCCGCGCGGGAGAGGTGACTGTTGTTTTTGCCTCCGGCCGCCGCTACGCGGATTACGCCTGGCGGCGCATACCGTCTCGCCTTGGCAGCCCTCCCGCAAGCGGAAGCGGGAAGCTATCTGCCTCCTCTCCCCCTCTGGGAGAGAGGGATTGGCCCGGCGGCGAGACTGCCGAAAAACTTCGCCTTGCCGTCCCGCCAGCGCCGACTTCTGGCAAGCCCTCTATAATCCGGCACCGACCCTCAACATGCGCAGGAGTTTTTCATGAAAATTACATCCATCGTTTTCGCCGGACTGATTGCCACCCTGGGGCTGGCTTCCTTCAATGCCGTCGCCGCCGAACCCAAGCTGCAGACCGTCGCCGCCCTCAACCAGAACAAGGCCAGCCTCGCCGGCCAGACCGTCAAGGCCCAGGGCAATGTGGTGAAAGTCAATAACAACATCATGGGACGCAACTTTGTTCATGTGCAGGATGGCTCGGGCAAGGCCGACGCCGGCACCAACAATCTGATCGTCACCAGCAAGCAGACCGCCAATGTCGGCGACAAGGTCGCCATTTCTGGCGTGGTGGTGGTGAATCGTGATTTCGGCAGCGGCTATTCCTACCCATTGCTGATCGAGGAAGCCAGCATTACCCCGAAGAAGTAGCCGGGTGCCCATGTCAGAAACGACCCCCTTCCCCCGCGGCGCCCGGCGCCAGGCAAATATCAGTCAATGGCAGACCCCGACGACGACTTGATGGATCTGGACTTCACCCGGCCAGGGGCCATCCCGGTCGCGGTGGAAGCCAAGCCGTCCCGGAGCACGGTGCCGCCGCGGATCGAGGAGGTGGCGCGGCTGTTTGCCGAGGGCGATGCGGCCCGGGCCTGCGCCCTGCTCGAAAGCAATCTGCATCAGGAAGAATTCGGCGCCGCCACCGAACTGGCCTGGGGCATGCTGTTCGAGCTTTACGCAATTCTGGGCAAGCGCCAGGTCTTTGAGTCGCTGGCCATCGGCTTTGCCAACAAATTCGAGAAATCACCGCCCACCTGGGCACCGACAGAAGACGATGCCTCGGCAATTGGCAAGGACGGCCTTGCCACGGTAACCCTGTCAGGCGAGCTGGGTGCCAATGCGGTGCAACCACTCTCCAAGCTGCACGGCATGGCCGGCAAGGTGCCGGGGGTACGCCTCGATCTGGCCAAAGTCGCCGATGTCGATGACATCGGCTGTGGCGCTCTGCTGGAAACCTTGCGCGTCTTCAAACGCCTCAAGAAGTCCTGCGTACTGGTCGGGGGCGAACAGATCGCGGCGATGCTGGCGCCCAAGACCATGATGGGCGAGCGCACGCATGAATCAACCTGGCTGCTGCTGCTCGAGCTTTACCAGAACCTTGACCGGCAGGAGGCTTTTGAAGATACGGCGGTCGGCTATGCCGTGACCTTCGAGGTATCACCGCCGTCCTGGGAGGCACCGAAGGCGACCCTGCCGGCAGCGCCGCTTGCCGCGCCGGCACCCCGGCCCAAGGCCGCAGCCGCGGATTGCTGCGGCCTTTCCGGCGAACTGAGCGGTGGCAATCGCGAATCCTTTGCAGCGCTGCTGTCCTACGCGGACAACAACAAGCAGGTGAACGTCAATGCCGGCAGTTTGCAGCGCATGGATATCGATTGTGCCGAAACCTTCAGCCTGTTGCTGGAGGAACTCAAGGCGTCGAAAAAGCTTGTGCGCATTCACAATGCAAACTACCTGCTGGTCGGCTTGTGGCGCTCACTGGGCATCGACAAGATCGCGACGATCGAATCGCGCAAGCTCTGATGGTAACGCCCGCCCCCCTTCACCCCCCTCGCGGGGGGTTCGTAAATGCTCGCTGCGCTCGGTTATTACGGGGTGCGTCCGCTTTGGTTTGGATGCGGGTTGCGCCTAGCAGCCTGTCGGACTTTATTCGCGGGTGCGACGGGGTCTATTTTGGATGCAGCGCAAGGCGCGCCGACGAAGCTTTGGTGGCCCCCAAGCGAGGAGGCGCAACGC
>JAUXOM010000092.1 GCA_030682175.1 Rhodocyclaceae bacterium | reverse complement strand
TCAACTTCGTATTACGCTTCCTCGTGGTCATGGTTTGTCCTCCCAAGGGGGTTAAGGTCGATCTCGACAATCAACCTCTTACCATGACCACCCGCCTGCTTCCTACTGCAGACGCTTTTGCACATAAGTCGGCACACTACCAAAAGAGCTCCCCGTGATAGTCGAGCGCAGCGAGCAACAGTCACCTCCCCGCGAGGGGAGGATGGGAGGGGCGGGCATCTACTGGGTCGGCCTTCAGTTACAGACGCCGCGCACCTGCGTCATGTCGGTCAGGCCCAGCAACGCTTTTTCGATGCCATCCTGCTTCAGCGTGCGCATGCCCTGACTGACTGCAATCCGTTGATATTCGGCGGCCGTCGATTGATGGGCGATCAACTCACGAATCTGCGGTGTCACCTCCATCAATTCAAACAGGGCAACCCTGCCCTTGTACCCCTCGTTGGCACATTGTCGGCAGCCTTTGGGCAGCCACAGACTCATCCCCTCCCCTTTTGGCAGGTGCTCCTGCCAGCCACGGATAATGCGCTCCTTTTCGGCCAGGGTCGGCGCGCGCTGGTGCGCCGAATAATAGTATTCAGCAGCAAGCTCGTCTTTTTCCTCAGGCGTCATGGGCCGTTTCTGGGCACAACGCGGACATAAACTGCGCGCCAGCCGTTGTGCGAGGACGCACACCAGGGCATCCGCGAGGTTGAAGGGGTCGATCTCCAGGTCCAGCAGGCGCGCGGCCGTCTCTGACGCCGAGTTGGTATGCAGGGTCGACAGCACCAGGTGGCCGGTCATGGAAGCCTCCAGGGCGATCCTGGCGGTTTCCAGATCGCGCATCTCGCCGATCATGATGATGTCCGGGTCGGCGCGCAAAAATGCACGCAAGGCCGTCGCGAATGTCCAGCCGATCTTCGCATTCATCTGCACCTGGCTGATGTTCTTCTGGACGATTTCGATGGGATCCTCGGCCGTCCAGATTTTCCGGTCCGGCGTGTTCAGTTCGCGCAAGACAGAATGCAGGGTGGAGGTCTTGCCGCTGCCGGTGGGCCCGCATACCAGAATCAGCCCATAGGACTTCTCGATCAGGCGCTTGAACACAGCCAGATCCCGTTCGCCCATCCTGATCTGGTCAACCGGCAGCGGGTCGCCGGCATGCAGGAGCCGGATCGTGATGTTCTCGATGCCGCGCACCGTCGGGATGGTGGCGACGCGCAAATCCAGCCGCGCTTGCCCCGGTCGATTGAAGGATATCTTGCCGTCCTGGGGCATGCGGCGTTCCGCGATGTTCAGGTTGGCCATGATCTTGATGCGCGAGACGACGGCCCGGTGATAGTTGGCCGAGTATTGCGAGTAGCCCTCCATCCGGCCATCCCGACGAAACCGGATATGCGCCTGGGGATCCTGCACAAAACACTCCAGATGGATATCCGAAGCACCCACTTCTGCGGCGTCGGAAATGAATTTATTGACCAGGCCGACCACGGAGGCGTCGTCCTGGGAAATATTATTCCCCTCGTCCAGCTCCTGCTCCTCGCTGAGCGCCAGCATCCCGGCGGATTCGACAAATGCTTTCCGTGCCAGCGAGCGAAACTCCTGGTCGCCCTGCTGCACTGAATGCACCTGCCCGTATTCCGCAAGCTGATGGGTGATCTGCCCGGCCGGGGCCATCACCAGTTCGATCTTCAACTTGGTCATGAAGCTGAAGTACTCGCGCTGATCAAAGTTGAAGGGATTGTCGACGGCGAGGAACATCACCCCGTCAAGCACCGCAATCGGCACGACACGCGCCTTGCGCGCTTCATCGATGGGGATCAGCCGCATGACGTCATGGGCAATCTGGAAACGTTGCAGGTTCACCATCAGAACGCCGTATTGCAGGCAGAGCGCCCGCGTCACCAGTTCATCGGTGACGACGCCCATCAGGAGCAACACCTTGCCGATCGGCTCGCGTTTTCTGCCTTTTACCGCCTGAATCTTGATCGCCGTCTGAATATCCTTGTCAGCCAGCACGACATAATTCTGCAGGATTTCCATCAGCTGACGGGTGTCACGCTGCGGCACCCGCTCGCCTTGGCTGCGCAGCGTCATGATGCGCTGCAGTTCCTCGAAGCTCTCGACTCTTGGCCAGCTGGCCTTCTGCTCGATTATCGATGCCGGCCTTCCAATTTTCTCTTCCACCGGGGCTTCCAGCCTGCCAGGCTGTACCTTCAGGGGGGGCGTGGTGGCCTTGACCTGCTGCCGGTCCAAGGCTGAAATGTTGCCAGTTTCTTTGGCCAAGGCACGACGGCGTTCGGCATCGGCCCGCGCCACTTCGGCCAGCACCGTCGAAAACGGATCACTGGTTCCTGGCGCACGCTGGGGATATTGATTGTCGTGAAGCTCCTTCAGGGAAAACAACTCGCACACCACGCCGAAGGAAAACCCGCGTCGGTCGGGGCGCCCTGAGAGCATCAATTCATCGAGAACGGCAAGGCACTCCGCGGTTCCCCAGAGGGCATCCAGCTTGTGCGCAATGCGCGGGTGACGGACCGCCAGACCATGGGGGAAACGGTCCGGTTCCTCGGCAAAGGCCTGGGCCAGCTTGGGGTACTCGCTGACCATGTCCGCATGTTCCATCACACTATCTCCCATTGGTAAATCACCCGCCCGTGCTGAAGGCTTTCAGGTTAACACGGCAGCATTAGCCAAGAGCAAGCCACAGTGCCAGCGGCACAAACAACAGCGCCCCCAGGTTGCCGAGCATCACGATCGAGGCCACCTTGGCCGGTTCCTGCCGGTAGCGTTCGGCAAATACGTAATTGAGCACGGCGGGGGGGAGCGCCCCGAATACCAGCAGCATGGCGGCAGTATGCGCATCCAGGTCGAGGGCATGGGCCAACCCCCAGGCCAGGGCCATGCCCATCAACGGACAGGCAATCGCCCCGATCAGGCCGACACGCAAGTCGGAAAACCGCGATACCGCCATTCGCGCGCCCAGCGCAAACAGCAGCAGGGGAATCGCCACTTCGCCGAGCAGCTTGATGGCCATATATAACGGCGGCCAGACTTCGATGTCGAACCAGCCGAGCGCCAGGGCAGC
Organism: Rhodocyclaceae bacterium; assembly: GCA_030682175.1. Lineage (GTDB taxonomy): Bacteria > Pseudomonadota > Gammaproteobacteria > Burkholderiales > Rhodocyclaceae > Sulfuricystis. The sequence goes on along the minus strand of JAUXOM010000092.1, from coordinate 38,730 downwards.
CAGCGCGGCAAAGATCACCGGCACGCGCCAGAGGTTCCACACTCTGGCGCGATGGTCGAGCATCCAGGTGCCAAGAACATAGTGCAGCGTGTTTTCGGCAAAAAAAAGCACCACGGCAGCCGGCAGCGCGTCGGGGCCGAAAGCCAGCACCATCAGCGGCAGCCCCATGTTGCCGGCATTGACGAACATCATCGGCGGGACAAGGGTCTTCGGCTGCTCACCGAGCGCCCGGGCCAGTCCCCAGGCAATCAGTCCCGAGCCGAGCATCACGCCGAGCGCGCCCAGCGCCAGCCGGTCGTAGGCAGCCAGATCGAAACTCTTCGTCGCCAGCGCGGCAAACACCAGGGCCGGCACGAAAACATCCATGTTGAGCTGATTGGCGAACGTCATGTCGAGTCCGCCGCGCGATTGCCGATAGCGGGCGTACAGCCAGCCCACCGCAATGATGGCGAAGATGGGGAAGACGATGGCGAAAATGCGCAACAACACTGCCGTGACTATTGCGGCGAGAGGCTAGAGCACGTAACGCGACAGATCCTCGCGCTGCGCCAGTTCGGCGAGGCGCTCATCGACGTAGGTGGCATCGACTGTCAACGCAGCTTCAGAGGCTGATGCACCGGCAAAGAACGAAACGTCTTCCAGCAGCTTTTCCATCACCGTATACAAGCGGCGCGCGCCGATGTTTTCGGTTTTCTCATTCACCTCGAAGGCAATTTGCGCCAGCCGCCGGATGCCATCGGCCGCGAACTCCACCGTCACGTTTTCGGTGGCCAGCAAGGCCGCGTACTGGCGGGTGAGGCAGGCGTCGGTCTGGGTGAGAATGCACTCGAAGTCGTCGATCGAGAGCGAGTCCAGCTCGACGCGGATCGGGAAGCGCCCCTGCAACTCGGGAATCAGGTCGGATGGCTTGGCGAAATGGAATGCCCCGCTGGCGATGAACAGGATGTGATCGGTATTGATGATGCCGAACTTGGTCGTCACCGTCGTGCCTTCGACCAGCGGCAGCAGGTCGCGCTGCACGCCCTGGCGTGACACATCGGCCCCTTGCGTTTCGCTGCGCGAGGCGATCTTGTCCATTTCGTCGAGAAAGACAATGCCGTTCTGCTCGACGTTCTTCATCGCGGTTGCTTTTATTTCTTCATCATTGATGAGCCGTGCCGCTTCCTCGTCGGTCAGCGCCTTGAGGGCGTCGACGATGCGCATGCGGCGCGTCTTCTTCTTGCCGCCGCCGATGTTCTGGAACATGCCCTGAATCTGCTGCGTCAGCTCCTCCATGCCTGGCGGGGCGAATATTTCCATGCTCGCCGCAGGCGCACTGACCTCGATGTCGATCTCCTTGTCGTCGAGCTCGCCCTCGCGCAGCTTCTTGCGGAACTTCTGGCGCGTCGTCGATTCCTCCGGCACCGTCTCTGTCACCCCGGCGTAGGCCGGGGCAGCGCCGACTCTTGCCGGCGGCAATAACACATCGAGAATGCGATCTTCCGCGGCGTCGAGCGCGCGGTCGCGCACCAGGCGCATCGCATTCACCCGCTCATCCTTCACCGCCGTCTCGGCCAGGTCGCGGATGATGCTGTCGACATCGCGGCCGACATAGCCGACCTCGGTGAACTTGGTCGCCTCGACCTTGATGAACGGTGCGTTGGCCAGGCGCGCCAGTCGCCGCGCGATCTCGGTCTTGCCGACCCCCGTCGGGCCGATCATCAGGATATTCTTGGGTGTGATCTCGGAACGCAGCGGTTCGTCCACCTGGGAACGTCGCCAGCGGTTGCGCAGGGCAATCGCCACCGCGCGCTTGGCGCGCGCCTGGCCGACGATATTCTTGTCGAGTTCCGAGACGATCTCGGCCGGGGTCATCTGACTGGTCATTGGGGTCATGGTTATCCGGAAAGCGGACGCGGGGAAACTAGTCCAGCGTCTCGATGATGTGATTCTGGTTGGTGTAGATGCACAGGTCGCCGGCGATCGACAGCGATTTTTTCACGATCTCCAGCGGCGCCAGCTCGGTATTTTCCAGCAGCGCCTGCGCGGCAGCCTGGGCGTAAGCCCCACCGCTGCCAATGGCGGCAATGCCCAGTTCCGGCTCCAGCACATCGCCGTTGCCGGTGATCACCAGTGAATTGTCGCGGTCGGCCACCACCAGCATCGCTTCCAGCCGCCGCAGCATGCGGTCGGTGCGCCAGTCCTTGGCCAGTTCCACGGCGGAGCGCAGCAGATTGCCCTGATGTTTTTCCAGCTTGGCCTCGAAACGCTCGAACAAGGTAAACGCGTCGGCCGTGCCGCCGGCAAAGCCGGCGAGGATGCGCTCGCTGTAAAGACGGCGCACCTTGCGCGCCCCGGCCTTGATGACGATGTTGCCCAGCGTGACCTGGCCGTCGCCGCCCAGCGCAACGACATTGCCGCGCCGTACCGACAATATGGTGGTGCCGTGATATTGCTCCATGCTCGGCCTTCAAGGAATGAGGAAAGTGGCGTGAATTCTACCGTGCGCCGCACTGTGCGCAGGTGCCGCGCACGTCGAACTCGACCTGCGCCAGCCTGAATCCACGCGGCAATGCCGGCGGCGGCGGCGGCTCGGCCTTGAGGCAGAACACCCCGCCACAATCGGTGCAACGGAAATGCACATGCCCGGCGTGCTGCCGCGGCGCACCCGTCGCAGAAAAACGGAAAACCCCGCGGGGATCGACCGCCCGCATTGCCAGCCCGCAGGCAACCAGCGAGTCGAGCACGCGATACAGCGTCACCCGGTCGATCACACGTCGGCTCCCCGCTTCCGCACCACCGAGCTGGCTCTCCAATTCACCATGACACAGCGGCTGGCGCGCCGCCAGCAAGGCATCCAGCACGCGCACCCGCTGCCGCGTCACCTTGACGCCCGCGGCGCGAATCTGCTCGGATGAGGGGGAGATTTTCGGCTTGCCAGTCATGCGGCCATGAAACCATAGCCCGACATCAAATGCAACATTGTTGCATTTGCAGAAATGCTGTGCTTCAATTGCGGTCGCTCATCACCCTGATCCCGCCGCCTTTCCGGCGTGCTGCCATGCAACTGCCCCTGATCGTTCAAATCACCCTCGCCTGCCTGCTCGGCGGCCTGCTCAGCGTCGCGGCCGCCGCGCTGGTGATGTTCGGTCTGCCGAAGAAGTGGCTGGGGCTGACGGTCAGTTTTTCCACCGGTCTGCTGCTGGCGACGGCCACCCTGCATCTGCTGCCTGAAGCGCTGGAATCCGGCCTGACCCCGCACGAAGTCTTTCCGCTGCTGCTGGCCGGCATCCTCGGGTTTTTCGCCCTGGAGAAGTTCGCCCTCTGGCGGCACACCCACGCCGGGGCCGGTGAAACCGACGCGCATTGCGGCGACCAGCACTGCGACGACCACACCCACAGCCATCATCATTTGCACGACCCGCGCGGCGAAACCCTGCTGATCCTGATCGGCGACGGCTTTCACAACTTCACCGACGGCCTGCTCATTGCGGCGGCCTTCCTCGCCGACCCGATGCTCGGCTGGGCCGCCACGCTGGCGATCATCGCCCACGAAGTGCCGCAGGAGGCCGGGGATTTCGCCATCCTGCTCGCGGCGGGCTGGACCCGCAGCCGGGCGCTCTTCTGGAACGGGGTTTCCAGCCTGACGGCCATATTCGGCGGCATTGTCGGTTTTCTGGCACTGGAGCGCGCCCAGAACTGGATACCGATCATCATCACCATCGCGGCAGCGAGCTTTTTGTATATTGCCATCGCCGACCTGATGCCACGCTTGAAACGTGAAACCAAATCCGTCGGCTGGCACGGCCTGTTGCTGGCCGCCGGCATCGCCGTGGTGGTTTTTGGCCGCACCCATGTCCATTGATACTAAAAACCTTGGTTCGCACCACAGAGAGCACAGAGGACACAGAGAAACGGCGCAAGCATTTAAAATTCAGGCGCACCCAACGAACGATATGCTCTTATTTCGTAATACCTTGTTTTTTCTCCGTGATCACCGTGTCCTCTGTGGTGAACTGCTTTTCCCAGGTTGATTCCAGGAGTTTTCCATGAGGCCATATAGCCTGCTGCTCACTGCCCTGCTGTTTTTCCTCCCGGCTGCCCATGCCCAGCACAAACATGGCGAGGGGCGGCTCGATGTTTCCATCGACAAGGACTTGATCACCTTGAACCTTGAACTGCCGCTCGATGCCGCCGTTGGTTTCGAACGCGCACCGAAGAACGACAAGGAGAAGGCTGCATTGGCGGCGACCGGCCAAACATTGAACAGCGCCGCCGCGCTGTTCGTGCCGAGTCCTGCCGCAAACTGCGCAGCCCAGTCGGTCAAGGTCGAAATGCCGCAATTCTCTGGCGCCGCACATGCCGACATCGGCGCCGACTATGTTTTCCGCTGCGCCAATCCGGCCGCGCTGAAAGGCATCGAAACCACGCTCTTCAAGCATTTCAAGCGGCTGTATCGGCTCGAAGTGCAGCGCGTCGGCCCCGTCGGTCAGGGTGCGGCCAGGCTCACCCCGAAGCAGCCTGTCCTGAACTGGTAAGCTCGGCGCATGACTGCGCTTTCCATCGTCAATCTGGCCTATCGCTGGCCGCGCCAGCAGACCGTCTGCCTTGATATTCCGCGCTTTGACATCGCCGCCGGCGAGCGCGTGTTTTTGCATGGGCCGAGCGGCGGCGGCAAAAGCACGTTGCTCGGCCTGCTGGGCGGCGTCGCCGTGCCGGAAAAGGGTGCCATCGAATTGCTCGGTCAGAACATCACTGCGCTCTCCGGCCACTCACGCGACCGCTTTCGCGCCGACCACATCGGCTTCATCTTCCAGCAGTTCAATCTGCTGCCCTGGCTGTCCGCCATCGATAACGTGCTGCTGCCATGCACCTTCTCCGCGCGGCGCAAGCAACGCGCGGGAAATCCGCGGGATGAGGCGGCGCGCCTCTTGACCCACCTCGATCTCGCTCCCGACCTCTGGCACAAGCCGGCCGGCGAGCTTTCCGTCGGCCAGCAGCAGCGCGTCGCGGCGGCGCGCGCCCTGATCGGCCGGCCGGAAATCCTCATCGCCGACGAGCCAACCTCGGCGCTGGACGCCCCGCGCCAGCAGATTTTCATCGACCTGTTGCTTGCCGAGGCGAAGGCAGACGGTGCCGCGCTGCTCTTTGTCAGCCATGACGAACGCCTGGCCGCGCATTTCGACCGGAAAGTTGCGCTCGCTGAAATCAACCGCGTCGCAGTTTCCAAACCGGCTCCCGCGTCATGAAGGCGGTGCTGATTCTCGCCGTGAAAAGCGCCTGGGCGCGGCGGCTGACGCTGGGCATCACGCTCGTCGCCATCGCGCTGGCCAGCGCGCTGCTCTTCGCCGTCGAGCGCGTGCGGCATGATGCGCGGCAGAGCTTCACGCAGGCGGTGTCGGGCGTCGACCTGGTGGTGGGTGCCCGGAGCGGCAGCGTACAACTGATGCTGTATGCCGTGTTCCGCGCGGGCAGCGCCACCCATAACATCCGCTGGGAAAGCTTCGAGGCTATCGCCACACACCCGGCGGTGGATTGGGCCGTGCCGCTTGTCCTTGGCGATTCGCATCGCGGCTTTGCCGTGCTGGGCACTACGCCGGATTACTTCCGCCACTTCCGTTACAGCGACCAACGGGCGCTGGGCTTCGCTGCCGGCCATTCATTCGCCGACGTTTTCGAAACCGTGCTGGGCAGCGCGGTTGCCGCCGAACTGCGGCTGCGCGTCGGCGACCGCATCACGCTGTCACACGGCATGGCCGAGACGGGGCCGGGGCACGACGACAAGCCCTTCACGGTCGTCGGCGTCCTCGCCCCCACCGGCACGCCGGTCGACCGCAGCGTCCATGTGAACCTGGAATCGATCAGCGCGATCCATCTCGACTGGGTCGGCGGCGCGCCGCTGCCGGGCTTGGCGATACCCGCCGAATTCGTGAAGAAATTCGATCTGCAACCCAAGGAAATCACCGCCTTCCTCGTCGGCCTGAAAAACCGCGCCGACGTGTTCCGCCTGCAACGCCACATCAACGGCTATCGCGGCGAGCCCCTCATGGCCGTGATGCCAGGCGTGGCGCTGGACGAGCTGTGGCAGACGCTCGGCATGATCGAGCGAACGCTATTGGCGATGTCGGCGCTGGTGGTGGTGATTGGCCTGGCCGGCCTGTTGGCGACGATGCTCGCCAGCCTCAATGAACGGCGCCGCGAACTGGCCATCCTGCGCGCGCTGGGCGCCAGCCCGCGCGAGCTGTTTCTGCTGCTCACCGCCGAAGGGTTGCTGGTCACCACGCTCGGCGTGGCGCTTGGCCTGGGCTTGCTGGCCGTCGGCACGTTCTTTTTCGCGCCACTCCTGCAGGCGCATTTCGGCATCATTCTGCAATGGCGCCTGCTCGCGCCCAACGAATGGCTGCTGCTGGCAGCCATCCTCGCCACCGGCCTCATCGCCAGCCTGATCCCCGGCTGGCGTGCCTGGCGCATGTCGCTGGCCGACGGACTTACTCCGCGCAACTGAAATGAACAAACTACTCTTTGCCCTGCTCGCCGCTCTCCTCCTGGGACAAGCTACCCACGCCGCCGACCCCTATCCCGAAATCAAGTGGGAGGCGCTGGTGCCCAAGGGCTGGGACCCGACGCGCGACCTCAAGAACCTCAATCTGGGCAGCCTGCAGGATTCCGATCCGCGCGCCATGGAAGCGCTCGACAAGCTGAAGGCCCTGTGGGACAACGCACCGGCCGAGCCAGCGCTGAATGGCAGGAAAATCCGCCTCGCCGGCTATGTCCTGCCACTCGAACGCGACAAGGAAGGCAAGGTCACCGAATTCCTCCTCGTGCCCTACTACGGCGCCTGCATCCACACCCCGCCGCCGCCCGCCAACCAGATCATCCACGCCAAGTCGGCAAAATCCCTGGCGGGTGTAAAGATGATGGAAGCCCTCTGGGTGTATGGCACGCTCAACGTGCAGCGCGGCGAAACCACCTGGGGGGTCGCCGGTTACCGGCTGACGGTCGACAGAATCGCACCCTACGAGATGCCGGCGGCCAAGAGGTAAGCCCGCGAACCCGCCTCCACGCACAAGCAAGACGTTGCAAGAATGCGCCCGTGACGGGCGCACGAAAAAACGGGTTCCGGCACAATCTTGCCGGAACCCGTGGGTGAAGCGTGACGCGCTGTTGTTTCCGCGCGCCAGCCAGCCCTCGTCAACCCTTGCGGCGACGCAGTCCCGCCAGGGCAGCCAGACCTAGGCCGAACAACGCCAAAGAAGCAGGTTCGGGCACATCGTTACCAGGATCAACCGCCCCGTTACGTACACTCCATACGTAGCGGCCGGCCACATTTGAATTAAGGGAGTTGGAAATTAGGGCGTTCGGGCCACCGTCCAATAAAGCGCCGTTGATCGCCGAACCGGCCAGTTCAAATGTATCGGTAGCCCCATTGGACCAGCCAACTCGGGCCGAATTGCCACCCAAGCCACCGCTACCACCGCTGACGTCACCGGTTTCCCACTGAATCTGGTCGAAGTTGAACTCAAAATCAAAGTTGCCAGCGCCAGTGTCGGAACGATCAGAGATGATCAACTGGGCGCTATTCAGCTTGTCAGTATTTTGGTTAAAGTAGCCGATACCAATCCAGTTCACACCAAAAGCATTGCGGCCATCAACGATACCTGTGCCATATTGCGTTAAACCGAAGCTAGTGGGGCGCGTGTCCCAATCACCGAAATATGGCGCCAATATCTGCCTCGCCGTAGTGCTCAGTGCAAACGGGGTGTAAGTGGAAAGCGGGTTGTCGAAGGTGACATTGCCGTTGTTATTTACATACAGATTTGACGTAGTTAGGCCGTAAAAGTTGATATTAAAACCCATAGCCACCAGGCCAGTAGAGCCATCGTCGTTGCGGGCCAACGAGAAATCGATGAAATCGCTGGCTTGGCGAATCGCTGCCGCCTGGGCAGAAGACAGTGGCACGGCGATCAGCAGCGAGGCGGCGATCACGGTCAAGGCAAAGCGGTACTTGTTTTTCATTTTTGTTCCCCTCAAAAAACTTGCCAATCAGTCAAAGGAGTGTCCACCTCCTGTTCCATGTCAAGCATTTATCAGGCCAACATTTATAACGTATTGTTTTTCAATTGATTTGCCCATGGCAATGAATCCAGACGTGCCGTAAATGTAAAGTTTTCCGACGCAAACAGGCGCCGGTGCCAGAAAGTCGGCTCTAGCGGGGCGGCGTGGCCGGACTGCCGCCGTCATGGGGACGGCGCAATCCCTGATCAATCCACCTGCAACAGCAAACCCTTGAGATATTCGCCTTCGGGAAAGGCCAGGTCCACCGGATGATCGGCGCTGCCTTGCAGCCGCTTGAGGATGCGCGCGGTACGACCGGCATCGCAGGCGGCAGCGGCGACGATTTTCTGGAAGAGATCCAGACCGACGCCGCCAGAGCAGGAATAGGTCATCAGCAGACCGCCCGGTGACAATAGTTTGCAACCCAACAGGTTGATGTCCTTGTAGGCGCGGCTGGCGCGTTCGGCGTGGCTCGCCGAGGGGGCGAATTTGGGGGGATCGAGCACGATCAGATCGAAGGTTTCGCCGGCGACCTTCAGCCGGCGCAGCTCGTCGAAGACGTTGGCGCAGCGCCATTCTGCGCGGTCAGCGGCCAGTCGCGGGTTCAGCGCCAGATTCGCCGCCGCCTGCTGCAGCGCCGGTTGCGAACTGTCGATGGAGAGCACGCTCGCCGCGCCGCCGGCCAGCGCCTGCAGCGAAAAGCCACCCGTGTAGCAGAAGCAGTTGAGCACGCGCTGGCCTTGCGCCAGTCCCGCCAGCATCCGGCGGTTGTCGCGCTGGTCCAGATAGAAGCCGGTCTTGTGGCCGCCGACGATGTCAACCGCCAGCTTCACGCCATGCTCTGCGATGACTATGGGCTCCCCCTCTCCCTCTGTCCCTCCCCCGCCGGGGGGGAGGGAAGCAGGAGAAATCCAGCCGGTGACGGGTTCCAGCCCCTCCAGGCCACGCACCTCGGAATCCGAGCGTTCGTAGATGCGCGCGCAGCCCGTTGCCTTCTGCAAGGAGTCGGCGATGGCGGCACGCCATTTTTCGGCGCCGGCGCTGGTGAGTTGCACAACCACGGTGTCGCCATAACGATCGGCGATGATGCCCGGCAGGCCGTCCGATTCGGCATGGATCAGGCGCAGGCCGCCCTGCTCCCCTTGCCCGGCGAGTTCCGGCAGACGTGCGCGGCGCGCCACCGCTGCCGCCACGCGGCGCTTGAAGAAGGCGTGGTCGATCGTCTCCGCGACATCGAAACTCCAGACGCGTGCGCGAATTTTCGAGTGCGGGCTGTAAGCCGCCTTCGCCAGCGGGCGGCCGTCGGCCGCCTGAATCGTCACCGTGTCACCCGGACGCGCGTGGCCGTCCAGCCTCGCCACGGCGGTATCGAACAGCCACGGATGGCGCTTGAAAAGCGAACGTTCCTTGCCGGCATGGAGGATCAGTTGAGCGCTCATTTTTTCTTTGCCCGGGGATGTGCTGCGTCGTAAACCTTGGCCAGGTGCTGACAACACGCCGCAGGGCGTGTTGCGTCGTAGGCTAACCTGCGCGCAGCGAAGGTTAAGCGCAGCGGCCGGAGACAAAATCCACTCATTTTTTCTTCGCCCGTGGATGCGCCGCGTCGTAAACCTTGGCCAGGTGCTGAAAATCCAGATGCGTATAAATCTGAGTGGTGCCGATACTGGCATGGCCAAGCATTTCCTGTACCGCGCGCAGGTCACCGGAGGATTGCAGCACATGGCTGGCGAAAGAATGGCGCAGCATGTGCGGATGAACATGCAGGCCCAGCCCGCTTTTCTTCGCCCAGTGGGCGAGGCGCAGTTCGATGGCGCGCGGACTCAGGCGCGTGCCGCGCCGGCTGACAAACAAGGCTGTTTCATCCGCCGCGGCAATGGCAAGCCGTTGCTCCAGCCATGCCTGCAGTGCCTCAACCGCCTTGGCACCCACCGGCACCGTGCGGGTCTTGGCACGCTTGCCGGTCACCGTCACCTCGCCACCAGACAGATCGAGGCCACCCGCCCCCTGGCGGCCTGCGACCATGTCCAGCGCAGCCAGTTCGGCGAGACGCAGGCCCGAGGAATAAAACAGCTCGAACATCGCGCGGTCGCGCACGGCCAGCAGATCGTTGCCGGGCGCGGCCAGCAAGGCGGCGGCCTGATCGATGGCGAGCGCCTTCGGCAGTGCGCGCGGGCGCTTCGGCGCGCGCAAACCGGCGCAGGGATCGGTGGTCAGCACACCGCGCCGCGCCAGCCAGCGGTAATACGAACGCCACGCCGACAGCGTGCGCGCCAGTGAACGCGCCGACAAGCCCTGACCATGCAGCCGCATGGCCTGCCGGCGCAGTTCGTGGGATTGCAGTTGCGCCAGGGGGCGGTTGGCGGCGGCGTCCTGCAGCAGCGCCAGGTCGCGCCGATAGGCGATCAGGGTATGGGGGCTGGCACGCCGCTGGTGCGCCAGCTCAGCGAGAAATTGCGCCACACCCGGATCAAATGCCGGGTCTTTTCCCGCTTCGGCCATCGGCGTTATCAGCTCAGCGTGCGATTCAGCGCTACCGCCGCCACCTCGCCGATGCGCTCCAGATAGAGCGTGCCCATCTCCGGGTAAAAGCGCTGCGGTTCCTCGCTGCCGAGGGCCAGCAGGCCGAAGGTGTCGGCCCCGCGCCGCAGGGAAACGAGCGCCAGCGAGCGCACATGGCTGCCGCGCTCGCCGAACCAGCCGAGCACATCAGGGCCGCTGCCGGCACCGCAATAGGGGCGTTTCAATGCTGCGGCAAATTCGTGCGCTTCCGCGCTCATCGGCGTCAACTCGGGCGCGCCTGGATCACCAGCCACATCCCACAAGCGCACCGCGACATGCGGGACGGCAAAATCGCCGCCGAGATGGGCGTATAGCACCCGCAATACGCTGCTCACGTCTGTGGCCCCCGCCAGCGCCACATCGATCCGGTGCGCCTTGCCGGACAGCACATCATTCTCTTCGCCGAAGCGGATCAATTCGGCCAGCTTGTTTTCGAGGCGCTTGATCTGCTCGCGCAGCGTGACGATCTGCCGTTCGGTGATCGACACCGCACGCCCGCCGTGCGGGTCGGGCAGCGTAATCTGCGCCAGCGCTTCGGCGTACTGGGTGAAGAATTCCGGGTGATCCTTCAGATATTGGGCGACATCCTTGGCTTCTAGGGGCATGGATTTTCCTCGTTTAATTTGCCGGGAAGTTCAATTTCACCGGTGAACACGGTGACTGCCGGACCAGTCATCAACACCGGCTGACCCAGGCCGCCCCAGGCAATGGTGAGTTCGCCGCCGCGGGTGGTGACACGCACCGGCGAATCCAGCAGGCCACGCCGCACCCCCACCGCCACGGCGGCGCAGGCACCCGTGCCGCAGGCCAGCGTCTCGCCCGCGCCGCGCTCAAAGACGCGCAGCCGGATGGCGTGACGATCGACAATCTCCATGAAGCCGGCATTGACGCGCCTGGGGAAGCTCGGGTGCGCCTCGATCAGCGGACCATCGCGCGCCACCGGCGCGATAGCGACGTTGTCGACCACCTGCACGGCATGCGGATTGCCCATCGACACGGCGCTAATGACAGCGCTGCGTCCGGCAAATTCAAGCCTTTGCAGCAGGTCGTCGCTGTCGGCCAGAAACGGAATGTCGGCCGGCAGCCAACGCGGCACGCCCATGTCGACCGTGACCTGGCCATCGTCTTCAAGGCACAATACAATCAGTCCGGCCAGCGTCTCGACACAGATGCTGCGTTGCGTCGCAAGACCCTGTTCATGGACGAAGCGCACGAAGCAGCGCGCGCCGTTGCCGCATTGCTCGACCTCGCCGCCATCGGCATTGAAGATGCGATAGCGGAAATCGGCGTCCTCGCGCTGCGGCGGCTGGACGACGAGAAGCTGATCGCAGCCGATGCCGAAATGCCGGTCGGCCAGCCAGCGCACCTGCACCGGCGTGGGGACAAAATTTTGCCGCACGGCGTCCAGCACGACGAAGTCGTTGCCCAGACCGTGCATTTTGGTGAAATGAATCTTCATGGCACGAGGATACGCCGTCCCGCCAGCGCCGATTATTGGTAAATGAGGGGGCAATCCATATCAATACGGCCGTTTTTGGTTTCGGCCGCGCTATCGCGCTTAACCGGCTGACGCCGGTTAAGCTGCTCTGAAAATCAATACGGCCGTTTTTCTCCGGGGGGCCGTGTCTTGAAGCGCCGGTGCAGCCAGAAATACTGCTCCGGCATCTTGAGGATTTCCGCCTCGACAAAGGCATTCATGCGCCGCGTATCGGCCTCGATGCTGGCGCCGGGATAGTCGCCCCACGGCTCGCCGATCTCGACGACATAGCCGCAAATCCCTTCGTTGGTCATGCGGGTGACCACCGGCAGCACCACCGCCCCGGCCATGCGTGCCAGACGCGACAGGCCGGTGATGGTGGCCGCCGGCACGCCGAAAAACGGCACGAAGATGGTGTCGCGCTCGCCGTAATCCATGTCGGGCAGATAGTAGAACGGCCGCCCGGCCTTCATCGCCTTGATGGCCTTGCGGGTGCCCTCCTGGCGCGAGAACAGTTCCGAGCCGCCGAAGCGCAGCCGGCCGCGATACAGCGCGGCATTGAACAGCAGGTTCTTCTGATTGGCGTAAATACTGACCATGTCGAGTTCCAGCGCCAGCCGCGTCCAGCCCATGTCGAGGCCGACGAAATGCGGCACCAGCAGGATGACCGGCCGGTTCTTGAGCGCGGTCAGCCGCTCCATGCCCGCAATCTTCACCAGACGCCGGATGCGCGCCGGCGGCGCCCACCACAACAGCCCGCGTTCGAGAAAGCTGCGGCCGAAAGCCGCGAAGTGCCGTCGCGCCAGCGCCGACTTTTCATCCGCGGTGAGTTGCGGAAAGCACAGACCGAGATTGGTCAGGGTGACATGGCGGCGATGCCGGCCGAAGGCATGAAACAGGCGGCCGAAGAAACGGCCGCATGCCGCCAGCAGCGGCAGCGGCAGCCAATGCAGCAGCCACATGAGAGCGAGGGTGAGGCGGGTCATGATCACATTAAGGGAGAAATAATTGGTAGTGGAGAAATTCAGGCACGCTCAAGCGGCTCCGGCAACCCGGCAATCTCGGCATCAGGCGTGGCGGGAATACGCACCGCTGGCGGCGTACCCTTGTAGCGGTTGTAACCCCACAGATACTGTTCGGGACACATCAGCACCAGCCGCTCGATTTCCCGGTTGATGCCGGCCGGGGTCGTGACATCGCCCACTGGCGCGAACAAGCGCAGATGATAGCCGGCGCCGTAATGCAGGCGCTCGCCAAAGGCGAAGATCACCGTCGCGCCCGTCTGTGCCAACCGCGCCGCCAGCGTCATGGTATAGGCCGGCCGGCCGAAAAAGGGTGCCCAGACGCCCTCGCCCTGTTTGGGTACCTGGTCGGGCAGGATGCCGACCGCCTCGCCAGTTCGCAGCGCCTTGATCAACTTGCGCACACCGGAAAGATCGGCCGGTGCAAGCTTGAGGTTTGCGCCACGGCCGCTCTCCATGATGGGGGCGAGCCAGGCCTGCTTGGGCCGACGGTAGAGCGCGGTGATCGGTCGATGGGCAGCGTAATACTGTGCGGCGATCTCGAAGCAGCCCAGGTGCGGCGTCAGAAACAGGATGCCGCGCCCGGCGCCCCAGGCGGCCTCGACCAGTTCCCAGCCGCTCACTTTCACCACCCGCCCCACCACTTCATCCTGCGGGCGCAACCAGAGTTTGGGCAACTCGGGGAGGCTCTTGCCCGTCTCGGCCACGGCGGCATGCCGCGCGGCCACCGCGACGCTGCCGGCCTGCGCAGTGTTTTCCTTGAGGTGGCGGCGATAGGTCGGCGACAGCAGCCAGATCAGCCAGCCCAGCAGGGCGCCAAGGTTGTGCAGCACCGGCAGGGGCAGGCGCGCAAGCAGGCGGAACAGAAATCCCATGAGCTTGATACGGTTTGACGAGTTTGTAAAAAACGGTATTATCGCCGCCTCCGCCGAGTTAATCAGGACAACTTGCAGGGCGGGGGCCGGATTTCATTACGGCCCAATAAATTCTGCTAAAGCGTCGCCTGCTCCGATCCCCCGGGCTGGTCTGACGACCAAACAGCGGGGAAGTACGCAAGGAGCAAGCATGTCGAACCAGCATCTCTTCACCTCAGAATCGGTTTCAGAAGGCCACCCGGACAAGGTCGCCGACCAGATTTCCGATGCCATCCTCGACGCCATCCTGGCGCAGGACAAGCATTCGCGCGTCGCCGCCGAGACGCTGTGCAACACCGGCCTGGTCGTGCTCGCCGGCGAGATCACCACCAGCGCCAACATCGATTACATCGGCGTGGCGCGCGACACCATCAAGCGCATCGGCTACGACAACACCGAATACGGCATCGACTACAAGGGCTGCGCCGTGCTGGTCGCCTACGACAAGCAGAGCCCCGACATCGCCCAGGGCGTGAACAAGGCCTACGACGACAACCTCGACCAGGGTGCCGGCGACCAGGGCCTGATGTTCGGTTACGCCTGCGACGAAACACCCTCGCTGATGCCGCTGCCGATCTGGCTCGCGCATCGCTTGATGGAACGCCAGGCCATGCTGCGCAAGGATGGCCGCCTGCCGTGGCTGCGCCCCGATGCCAAGTCGCAGGTCACGGTACGCTACGAGGACGGTAAACCGATCGCGATCGACACCGTGGTGATTTCGACCCAGCATGCGCCGGAAATGTCGCTGGGAGACATCCGCGAAGCGGTGATCGAGGAAATCATCAAGCCCATCCTGCCGCCGGAACTGATCAAGGGCGAGGTGAAATATCTGGTCAATCCCACCGGCCGCTTTGTCGTCGGCGGTCCGCAGGGCGATTGCGGCCTGACCGGGCGCAAGATCATTGTCGACACCTACGGCGGCGCCTGTCCCCACGGCGGCGGCGCCTTCTCCGGCAAGGATCCGTCCAAGGTCGACCGCTCGGCAGCCTACGCCGGCCGCTATGTCGCCAAGAACATCGTCGCCGCCGGGCTGGCGGCGCGCTGCATGATCCAGGTGTCCTACGCGATCGGCGTGGCGCACCCGACCTCGGTATGGGTGACCACCTATGGCACCGGCAAGGTCTCCGACGAAACCATCGCCGAACTGGTGACGAAACACTTCGATTTGCGGCCGAAAGGCATCGTCAACATGCTCGACCTGTTGCGGCCGATTTACCGCAAAACCGCCGCCTACGGCCACTTCGGCCGCGACGAGCCGGAATTCACCTGGGAAGCCACCGACAAGGCGCTGCTGCTGAAGAGCGACGCCGGGCTGTAATTCTGTAAAATTAAAATCCCGCACCGAGGGGCGCTGCAGCGATCATCCTTGATCGTCAGGCTCGGTGCGGCAGTTCATGGAACGGCGCCCATTCAATTCAACGAATGGAGAAGACCACCATGAACGACTATGTCATTGCCGACATGAAACTGGCCGACTGGGGCCGCAAGGAAATTCGCATTGCCGAGACAGAAATGCCCGGCCTGATGGCAATCCGCGAGGAATACGCCAGCGCGCAGCCCCTCAAGGGCGCGCGCATCACCGGTTCGCTGCACATGACCATCCAGACCGCCGTGCTGATCGAGACGCTCACCGCGCTCGGCGCCGCAGTACGCTGGGCCTCGTGCAACATCTTCTCGACGCAGGACCACGCCGCTGCCGCCATCGCCAAAGATGGCATCGCCGTGTTCGCCGTCAAGGGTGAGTCGCTGGAAGATTACTGGGACTACACCCATCGCATCTTCGAGTGGCCGGACGGCGGTTTCTCGAACATGATCCTCGACGACGGCGGCGACGCCACGCTGCTGCTGCACCTCGGCGCCAGGGCCGAGAAGGACCTTTCCGTGCTGGCCAAGCCGACTTCGGAAGAGGAAACCATCCTCTTCGCCGCCATCAAGGCCAAGCTTGCCACCGACAAGACCTGGTATTCGACGCGCCTGGCGCAGATCAAGGGCGTGACGGAGGAAACCACCACCGGCGTGCATCGTCTTTATCAAATGCACGAGCGCGGCGACCTGAAGATCCCCGCCATCAACGTCAACGACTCGGTCACCAAGTCCAAGTTCGACAACCTCTACGGCTGCCGCGAATCTCTGGTAGACGGCATCAAGCGCGCCACCGACGTGATGATCGCCGGCAAGGTCGCGCTGATTGCCGGCTACGGCGACGTCGGCAAGGGCTCGGCCCAGGCCATGCGCGCGCTGTCGGCGCAGGTGTGGGTCACCGAGATCGACCCGATCTGCGCGCTGCAGGCGGCGATGGAAGGCTACCGCGTCGTCACCATGGATTACGCCGCCGACAAGGCCGACATCTTCGTCACCTGCACCGGCAATTACCACGTCATCAACCACGACCACATGGCGAAGATGAAGGATCAGGCCATCGTCTGCAACATCGGCCACTTCGACAACGAGATCGACGTCGCCTCGGTTGAAAAATACCAGTGGGAAGAGATCAAGCCGCAGGTCGATCACATCATCTTTCCCTCGGTTGATGGCAAACCGGGCAAGCGGATCATCCTGCTGGCCAAGGGTCGCCTGGTGAACCTCGGCTGCGCCACCGGCCATCCCAGCTACGTCATGTCGTCGTCGTTCGCCAACCAGACCATCGCGCAGATCGAGCTGTTCACGCGCAATGCCGACTATCCGGTCGGCGTCTATGTGCTGCCCAAGCATCTCGACGAGAAAGTGGCGCGCCTGCAGTTACGCAAGCTGAATGCCCAGCTGAGCGAACTGACCGACCAGCAGGCCGCCTATATCGGCGTGCCGAAGGACGGGCCGTACAAAGCCGAGCATTATCGTTACTAACTTTCATGGCGCTTGCAGCCACCCTTCGTTATGAAACCCGATAGGCGTAAGGCGTAGGTCGGGCGCAAGCCCGACTGCCACGCTTGTCGGGCTTGCGCCCGACCTACATAGTTCGCCCGACCTACCAGGTTATTCCACGCCAATGAAACAGGAAATCTCCTTCGAATTCTTCCCGCCCCAGTCAGCCGAGGGCCTCGCCAAATTGCGCGGCGTACGCGCCCGCCTGGCCACGCTCAAGCCGAGCTTTTTCTCCGTCACCTACGGGGCCGGCGGTTCGACGCGCGAGCGCACCTTCGACATCATCATGGAGATCGCCGCCGAAGGGCATGCCGCGGCACCGCACCTGTCATGCGTCGGCTCCACCCGCGCCGGCATCCGCGAAATTCTCGATAGCTACCGCGCCCACGGCATCCGCCGCCTGGTCGCACTGCGCGGCGACCTGCCCTCGGGCACGGCCGATGCCGGCGAATTCAGCTACGCCAACGAACTGGTCGAGTTCATTCGCGCCGAAACCGGCGACAGCTTTCACATCGAGGTGGCCGCCTATCCCGAATGGCACCCGCAGGCGAAAACGCCGCGCGAAGACCTCGCCAATTTCAAGCGCAAGGTGGCTGCCGGCGCCAACGCGGCGATCACCCAGTTTTTCTACAACGCCGACGCCTATGCCCACTTTGTCGATGAAGCGCGCGCGCTGGGCATCGACATCCCCATCGTACCGGGCATCATGCCGATCGGCAGCTTCAGCAAACTGGCGCGCTTCGCCGACAGCAGCGGCGCGGAGATTCCACGCTGGATGCGCAAAAAGTTCGAGAGCTTCGGCGACGACAGCGACTCGATTCGCGCCTTCGGCCTCGACGTGGTCACCGAGCTCTGCCAGCACCTGCTCGACCTGGGCGCGCCCGGCCTGCACTTTTACACGTTGAATCAGGCGACGCTGTCGATGGAAATCGTGCGGCGGCTGAACTTGGCCAGGTAAAAGTCGGCGCTAGCGGGACGGCACAATTCAGCAGTAGCCTTGCCGCCGGGCCGCCCCAGGGCAAGGCGGCACGCGGCGCCAGCCGCAATCCGCGCCAAAGCATGAACGGGGGCGCCCCGTAATAGACGAGCGCAGCGAGCCGTTAAGAACCCCCCGCGAGGGGGCACCAGGCCGCAGGACGCTGCGCAGCTGCGGTCCCGAGCAAAGCGAGGGATGCGCCAACGGCGCACAAAGGGGGGCGGGCGACTACACTCAGCCAACCTCCACCCGATTGCGTCCCATGTCCTTCGCGCGGTAAAGCGCCCGGTCGGCCTTGCCGAGCAGGGCATCCAGGGTGGGCTCCCGCGCGGAAAACGCAGCGACACCAAAGCTGGCGGTATAGCCACAGGTCACGCCATCGACCTTCGTCGGCGCGGCGGCCACCTTCAGGCGCATGCGCTCGGCGGCCTGCACTGCCTCGTCAAGCTCCGCGCCCGGCATCAGGATGATGAACTCCTCCCCGCCCCAGCGCCCGGCCAGATCTATGCCGCGCACCGACGCGGCAAGAATCCGTGCGAAATCCACCAGCACCTGATCGCCGACATGATGGCCAAACCTGTCGTTGATCGTCTTGAAGAAATCGAGATCGACCATCACCAAAGACAGTGGCGTACCGTAGCGCACGGCACGCTGAATCTCGTGCTGGGCCGCTTCGTCGAAGGCACGCCGGTTGGCCAGTCCGGTCAGCACATCGATGCGCGCCAGCGCCTCGGCAGCTTCCTTCTGCTGGCGCAGATCGTTCGTGGCGGCATCAATCTTCTGCTGCAGGTCGCGCTGGGCGGCGGCGATTTTCTCGGCCATGCTGTTGATCCCCGCCTCCAGCGGCGCCAACACCCCGGCCGAATCGTGGGGCACCCGCGCATCCAGGTCGCCACGGCCAATGCTTGCCACCACGCGGTTGATGCGGGCAATCGGCCGCGTCACCCCGGCGGCGATCTTGATCGACACCCAGGTCGCCAACAGGAAACCGCCCAGCAGGATCATCAGCGTGATCTCGACGATCTCGCTTTGCCGGGCAATCAACTCCGCACGCGACATTTCTATCACCACATAGCCAACCACCACCGGAGAAGCTGTCTCCGCAGCCGCCGCCCAGGCGTTAGCCGAAGCATCCAGCGGCATGGCGGTCTGCTGGATCGGCGCGGCGACGGTCGTCAGGCGCGGGCCGCTCTTGACCTGCAAGGTGCCGGCCAACGGCACTTCCTGCTGGGGTGGAGGCCCGGACTGCGCCAGCGTCTGCCCATGGCGATCCCGCACACTCACCGAAATGATCGAAGCATCCCCCTGGCGCGCCCCTTCCGCCAGCATGCGCAGGGTTTCGTGGCTGCCGCTGAACAAGGCGTATTCGGCAGCCGGGCCGATCTGGCGCGCTATGGTCTGGCTGTGATCCCGAAACGAACGCTCCAGATCGGTCTGATAGCGCCCAAGAAATACCGTGATCAGCAGCGACGCGATCATCAGGGCAGGCAGCACCGCTCCCAGCAGCAGGCGGCCACGAAAGCCGAAAACCGGCCATTTCATGGCGCGCCCCTCATTGCAACCCCTCCTGGCGGCGCAGATCTTCGGCAATCACCGCGGCATCATCCAGCATCAATCCCAGCGAAGCGGCCACCTTGGCATTGGCGGCAACGGCGAACTCGCGCGGCATTTGTGGTGGCGGCAGGCCACGGCCGGCCTGCCAACTCCGCACCATCTCGGCGGCACGGCGCGCCACCTGAGCGGGCGTCGAATACACTGCCAGTACCGCGCCAGCCTTGACATAAGCAGGCGAGAATGCCACCAGCGGCAGGCGTGCCCGGTAAGTCGTGAGCAATATGTTTTGCAAGGTGGCGGCGTTGTAGACCGTTGGCTCGGGCAAAGCAAGCAACACATCGGAGACCTCGAGCGCCGTTCTGAGTGCTGGATAGAGTTGATCGGGAACCATTACGTCAGGCGCCGTCGCCACGCGCAATCCGCGCGCCGCTGCCTCTCTTCCCAGAGCCGGCAACTGTGGTCGGGTTTGCGGCCCCACCAGCACGCCGATCCGGCGCCGCTCGGGCAAGGCACGCTTCAACAGCGCCATCTGCCGCCCCAGTGGCTGGTCGAGCACCGCGGCAGACAGGACGCGCCGTGCCGCGCCGCCCGACGCCTGCCGTAACACTTGCCCGTCATAGGCGGCCTGCGGCAGCAGCGTGGCCAATACCGGCACGCGCTCCCATGACCCGCGTTTGCCGGACAACCAATTAAGCGTTTCCTCAAATGCAGCCGCCCCCACCGTAACAATCAGCGCGGGTGGCTCGCCCTTGTCGCCGAGCAGGGCTGGTCCGACGCCGGCTGTCACCGTCAAGCCTTCCAGATTGGCCTGCAGCACCGCAGCCGCCTCGGCATGCACGCCCCCCTCTTCCGCCAGCACCAGCCAGACCTGCTGGGCCGCCGCGGGTAATACCAAAGTCATACCCATGAGGCATGCGAGGGCGAGGCGGAAGAGAAAGCGCATCACCATCAGAACTCGAAACGCAGGGTGCCGTAGGCGCGGCGGTCGAAAGTCAGGTTCGATCCAGTCTGGTATTCCGGCAGGCTGCCATTTGCAGCCTGCACCGTGACCGCTGCTTCCGCGCGGGTGCTGCCGATGCGGAACGGCTTGGCGAGCCTGACATCGATTCGCCGCCGGCTCGGCAACTCGTCCGACTTCTTATTCCATGTCATGGCTCCCATCGTGTGATGGATCACGCTGAGGTCGAGGTCGTAGGGGAGCTTCTGGAACCAGGCGATCGTGGTGGCATGGGTGGGTGGTAGTGGCTTGTCGGCATTAAGCTCCCAGAACGTACGTGCGAAGGACTGATTTACCCATATCTCGGTTGTTTCAAATGGTTTCCAGCGTAACTGGTATTCGAGACCCCGGGTTTCAAACCCCGGAATGTTGACGAAATCGATAACGTCCAAAGGTATGTTGACAGGCAAACTAGCGGGCAGGGGGCCTATCGTGGTTATAGTTCCAGCAGGCACTATTCCAGAAAGGTATCCGGGAATATTTATCTTGCCTTTGGAAATAATATCTCTCATGCGCTCGATGTACGCGCGCACATCGAGCGTCATCCGCCACTCACGGAAATTCCCGAAGTAACCAATTTCCTGTGAGAAAAGATTTTCAGGCTTTACCTCGCCCGAGGAGGCATAAAGTCGTATCGGCTGACCCATTGCAGAAAAGTAAGGCGCATAGTCCGCTAGCGAAGGCCTCGCGGGTAGCACTATGGGCAGGGGGGTATTAAGCGAATTTTTCGGGTAATACCTGGCATCTCCGGCCAACTCAAACAAAGTAGGCATGCGGGACGACTCTGTCATGCCCGCGCGCAGGGTATGGTCCGGCAAGACATGCAGGTTCGCCATCAGGCGCGGCGAAAAATAATCGCCTTTCCTGCTATGAGACCCCGCAAACCCACCCGCATTGATCAGCCATTGCGGGTGTGGTCGCCACTCAAGATTGCCGAACAGGCGCTCCTCATGGACAGAGACCGCCTCCCGAGTTGCATATAGCGGCGGCGAAACAGCCTCTTCATACTTGTAGCCCACACCCCAGACAGCGCGTAGCTCTGAAGAGATGCCCATCTGATGCTGCAACTCGAGATTTAGCCGACGTCCGCGCCCTCTGGAACTGACAATCACGCTGGGGTCGGCCACGTGGGCGAAAGCATCCCACAGTGTTTCCTCGTCGAAACTTGCCGTCAGCTTGATCTCGTCTGATCCCGATAGCATCTGCCTCCACTGTCCCTGCAGATAGACATCCCGCCATTTCATGGTGCGCTCGGGGTTGCCTTCATTACTCGGAAAGCCTTCCCCTCCAGCCAGTTGCGCCACGCCAGCAGATATCATCAACTCCTGATCTGCGGCCGGCCGCAGATCGCCTCGGAAATGCAGCTGGCTGACAATTTTGTCGTCGTAGACATTGCCGTAGCCGCTGTCGCCACGCCGCCCGGTAGACAGCCGAAAACTTGCCATCTCGCCGCCCCAGCCGATGCGCGCCATGTTGTCGTTCACCCCCGCCTGACCGCTGGTGACGGAAACCGCCGTACCATGCGTATCCGCCGTATGACGGGTAATGATGTTGATGACGCCAAACATGGCATTGGCGCCATAGGCTGCCGAATTGGAGCCGCGCAGAACCTCGATGCGCTCGATGTCTTCGAGCAGCACACCCATCATGCCGCGATGGGTGTCACCAAGATAATAAGAAGAATATACCGAGCGACCGTCGATCAACACCAGATTGCGCAAGCCGTATTCGTCAAGTGGCGCGTGGTAGGACGCGGTGGGATTGGCGCCGTTGTAACCCGAGACCATATAGCCGGGCACCAGCCGCAGCACATCGGCCAGTTCGCGGGCCCCGGAGCGGCGAATGATCTCCTGGTCGATGATCGTCACCGCCCCCGGCGTCTCACTGAGTGGCTGGGCGAGCCGGCTCACCCTCAACACCACGGGCAGTTCGCTGAAGTAGTCCTGCTCGGACAATTCGGCTGCCAGCACGCCGCCGCTGGCCGCAAAGGAGCAGCAAATCAGGCGGGCGCACAGGAAGGCACGAGAGGACATCGGCTTGTGGGAGAAGAACTTGGGCCGAGCATGATGGCACGCACCGGAAGGGCTGGCAACTTCATTGACATTCTGCTGCGCAGGGCTGTTGCACATGGTCAACTCCGCCGGCTGACCAGCGCCACGCCGGCAAGCACCAGTGCTGCGCCGAGCAGTTGGGCGAGGGAGAGCGGCTCACCGAGCAGCCAGGCGGCGAGGACGATGGTGGCGAGTGGGCCGAGCATGGAGACCAGCGCCACGCGCGAACTGCCCAGTTGCCGGATGGCCGCCGACTGGGCGAACACCGGCAATGCCGTGGAAAACACCCCCATGGCCAACGCGTAGCCATAGACCGGCCAGGGCTGGTTCAGCGCCCCGAGCGGATCAGGCTGTACGGCGAAATAATGGCCGAATACGGCCAAGGTGGATGCCAGCGTCGCCAGCGCGGCGAAGCGTGCCGTGCCCAGTCGGAGGATGAGTCCGGCACTGCCGGTAAGATAAATCGCGTAACAGACCGCCGAGCCGAACACCAAGCCGCCGCCCAGCCAGATCGTCGCGGAATCGTCGGCAAGATGCAGGTCGTGCCAGAAGGCCGCGCCGATACCGGCATAACACAGCGCCAGCGCCCCCAGTTCGCGGCCACTGGGCGTCCGCCGGGTCAGCACCATGCCGAAGATCAGCGTCAGCGTCGGGTAGGTAAACAGGATCAGGCGCTCCAGCCCGGCGGTGATGTATTGCAGACCGAGAAAATCGAGGACGCTGGCGCCGTAGTAGCCCGTCAAGCCCATGAAAGCGATGCCCAGCCAGTCGCGCGCCGACAGCACCGGCGCGCCGCGCGATGCGGTGAGGCCCACCCAGAGAAAGATCGGCAAGGCGAAACTCATGCGCAGGGCCAGCAGCGTGATGGCATCGACGCCATAGGGATACGCCAGCTTGACAAGAATCGCCTTGAACGAAAAGCCGAAGGCCGCGAGGATCGCCAAGGCAATCCCCGCACCATGACTCCCGCCCAGGATCAACGGCGTCCGCCGAGCAGCGAACCCAGCACGCCGCGCATGATGGCACGCCCGACCTGCGAACCGATGCTGCGCACCACCGTCTTGGCCATCGTCTGCGCCAGGCCGTCGGTCTGTCCGCCGCGCGGTCCGGTGCGGCCGAAGAGGATGTCGCTGACCGCACCGCCGCCGGCCTCTGCCGACTGGGGCGCCGTCCCGCCAGCGCCGACTTTCTGTTGGCGGGACGCCAAACCTCCGCCAGCGCCGACTTTCTGTTCCGGGGCTGCGGCAGCGGCACGCGCGGCCAGTATTTCATGGGCTGATTCGCGGTCCACCGTTTTCTCGTAGTGGCCGAACAGCAGGGAGGACTTGATCGTCGCCTCCCGCTCAGCCGGTGTGAGCGGACCCAGACGCGAGCCCGGCGCCAGCACGAAGGCGCGCTCGACGACGTGCGGCCTGCCCTTCTCGTCGAGGAAGGACACCAGCGCCTCGCCGACGCCCAGTTCGGTGATCGCGGTCACGGCGTTGAAGGCTGGATTGGCACGCATGGTCTCGGCCGCCGCCTTGACCGCCTTCTGGTCGCGCGGCGTGAAGGCGCGCAGGGCATGCTGCACGCGGTTGCCCAACTGACCGAGCACCTTGTCCGGCACGTCGAGCGGGTTCTGCGTAACGAAATAAATGCCAATGCCTTTTGAACGAATCAGCCGCACCACCTGCTCCACCTTGTCGATGAGCGCCGCCGGCGCATCGTCGAACAACAGATGCGCCTCGTCGAAGAAAAACACCAGCTTGGGCTTTTCCAGGTCGCCGGCCTCGGGCAGCTGCTCGAAGAGTTCGGCCAGCAGCCAGAGCAGGAAGGTGGCGTAAAGCTTGGGTGAGTTCATCAACTGGTCGGCGGCGAGGATGTTCACCACGCCGCGGCCGTCCTGCGTCTGCATCAGGTCGGCGATGTCGAGCATCGGTTCGCCGAAGAAGCGATCCCCGCCCTGCGCTTCCAATGTCAACAGGCCGCGCTGGATGGCGCCGATCGAGGCCGCCGAAACATTGCCATACTTCGTCTTGAATTCGGCGGCGTTTTCGCCGACATGCTGCACCATCGAGCGCAGGTCCTTGAGGTCGAGCAGCAGCAGGCCGCCGTCGTCGGCAACGCGAAAGACGATCTGCAGCACCCCTTCCTGCGTTTCGTTGAGTCCCAGCAGGCGCGCCAGCAGCAGCGGCCCCATGTCGGAAATCGTCGCCCGCACCGGGTGACCGGACTTGCCCAGCACATCCCAGAACACCACCGGATTGGCGCACGGCTGCCAGTCGGTGATGCCGAGGGCGTCGAGGCGCTTTTGCAGCTTGTCCGATGCCACACCCGCCGCGCCGAGGCCGGAAAGGTCGCCTTTGACGTCGGCGAGGAACACCGGCACGCCAATGGCCGAGAATTGCTCGGTCAGGCGCTGCAGGGTGACGGTCTTGCCGGTGCCGGTGGCACCGGTGATCAGACCGTGACGATTGGCGAAGGCCGGCAGCAGGACAAGTTCTTGGGTGTTGGCCTGAATTTGCTTGGCAATGACTAGCGGAGCGCTCATGATTGTCTTGAATTGACCGATAATGACGCGGAGCATAGCGCAAGCGTGCGCGAGAGGGAATCGGCAATGACCATGTGCATTAAAACAACAAGTTGCATGGCTAAGCTGAAAAAAGACTTCAATTACTGCCGCTATTTGACGTAGCATGGTCGCCGTTGTTTGCCACTGAACTCGACGTTGACTTAACGGGACACACCTGCCATGACTTGCTTATCCGCATCATGAAACCAATTCCGGAAAGTATGTCGCCCCGCATTGAAGAGGTGCGGCGACTCAAGCAGAAGGGGCTCAGCATGACTCAGATCATTGATCGCCTGAGCGGTGACGAGCCCGCCACCCCAAACTCCACGCCAAATTCAGACACCGCGCACAGCGCGACGCCACTCAGGCCGACAGCCGCCACGCCACAGGCCCACACCCCGACGCTGCATCTGACGCTGGACAGCATCGAATACCCGGCCTACATGATCAACCAGAATTTCGAACTGGTATGGATCAACGAACATGCCCAGCAACGTTTTTTTGGCGGGCATCCGGATCTGCCGCAGACCAGTGAAGCACGCAACCTGTTCCGCCTGCTGCCGGTGGGGCGTAACGAGTGGGGCAGCTTGCTGAACTTTCACGTCGGACTCGCCAAGTCCCGCCTGAGCCCGGATAGCTTCGGCAATCTGTGCCGCGGGCTTGACCCGGTCGCCTATGCGCGGCTGCAAGCCGCCTATATCGAGACGGTGGCCGAGCCGGTGCGCCCCGTCGTTCAATCAACCGTGATCCTGCCCGGCAACGCGGCCACCAGGGAGGTCGAACAGTTTCATACCGCCTACGCGACGTTCTTTCGCGAAGGCATCTTCATCGCCTTGATCCCCGAAGCCGGGTACGCCAACGAAATGCTCGATCTGCTGGCGCGTCGCGACGAAATCATCCGCGGCCTGCTGCGCAAGCGCCTGCCGGTGCTGACGCAACTGGCCGTGCTGGTGTCCGACCTGCAGGGTTCGGCAAAGATCTGCTCGGAACTTCCGCCCGCGGAATATTTCGAGCTGATCAACGAAATCTGGAGGGTCCTGGCGCCGATTTTCCGCAAACACCACGGCACCTGCGGCAAGCATGTCGGCGACGGTCTGGTGTATTACTTCTTCCCGCAGCCGGACAGCGATTATCTGGCCAACTCACTGGCCTGTGCGCAGGACATCCGCAAGGAGATCCAGCGCCTGTCCAAGGCCTGGCAGTTGCGCAAGCAGTGGTTCAACGAGCTGTTTCTCAACACCGGCATTACCGAAGGCCAGGAGTGGCTGGGCACCTATCAGTCACCGACCAGCGTCGAATTCGTCGTGCTCGGCGACACCATCAACCAGGCGGCGCGGATCTCCGATTTTGCCCGCCATGGCAGCATCTGGGTCACCAAGAGCCTGATCAGCAGGCTGCCGCCGGAGGAACGCAACCGCGTCGTCTATGGCGTCCGCCGCCGCGCCCCCGAAGGCCGGGAAGTTTTTGTTTCCTCCAGTTTCTCCCAGATGTCGTCGCTGCTCGAACAAGAGGGCGCACGCATGGAAAAACTGCATGACATCGCCACCCTGTCAGTGACCGAGATCGTCGAAATCAGGCCCCCATCCCCCCCGGCCCCCCTTCCCGGGGATGGGGGGTGACTGTTGCTCGCTGCGCTCGTGTATCACGGGCGACTCCGTAGAAGCTAACGTGCGGATTGCGGCTGGCGCCGCGTGTCGTTCCGGTTTGGGTCGGCCCGGCGCCGGAACTGCAGTGTAGAGGGGTTCCGACCACTGTCGGGTGACGTAAAATGGCCCACCTAAAATTTCGGAGCAGTTTTCATGGCAGGTCATTCCAAGTGGGCCAACATCCAGCATCGCAAGGGCCGTCAGGACGAGAAGCGCGGTGCTGCGTTTTCGCGCATCGCCAAGGAGATCACCGTCGCCGCCAAGATGGGCGGGGGCGATCCAGGTTTCAATCCGCGCCTGCGCATGGCGGTCGACAAGGCCAAGGCCGTCAACATGCCCAAGGACAAGATCGAGAACGCCATCAAGAAGGGCACCGGCGAACTTGAGGGCGTGAGTTACGAAGAAATTCGCTACGAGGGCTATGGCATCAATGGCGCCGCCGTGATGGTCGATTGCCTCACCGACAATCGTGTGCGCACCGTCGCCGAGGTGCGCCACGCCTTCAACAAATATGGCGGCAACATGGGTACCGACGGCAGCGTCGCCTTCATGTTCAAGCACTGCGGCCAACTGATCTTCGCGCCGGGCACTGACGAGGCGAAACTGATGGACGCCGCCATCGACGCCGGCGCCGAGGATGTGGCAGCCAACGACGACGGCTCGATCGAGGTGATCACCGCGCCCAACGACTTTCTCGCCGTCAAGGAAGCCCTCGGGGGGGCCGGCTTCACGCCCGAGTATGCCGAAGTGACGATGAAACCGCTCAACGAAACCGAGTTTACCGGCGAGGATGCGCTGAAGATGCAGAAACTGCTCGACGCCATCGATGGGCTCGAGGACGTCCAGGCGGTTTACACCACGGCGGGGATGGACCAGTAAGCAGCGCCGGCCCGCCAGTCCCGAAAAGGGGATTCCCTTCGGTCACGCCGACTTTCCCCTGACTTTCATGGTCGATAGCGCCACCCCCGTGCATGAAATACGCAACAGGCAATCGACGCCCCCCACCCCCAGCCCCCGCCCCGAGGCGGGGGTCATAGTTTGTTCGCTGCGCTCATCAACGAACTCGGCGTCAAATTGCGTATTTCACGTTAATGGCTCCCATGGCACGCTTGGCCCCCTTCCTGTTCGTTTTGCTGTGGAGCACCGGCTTCATCGGTGCCAAGCTCGGCCTGCCGCACGCGGCACCGCTGAGCTTCCTGTTCGTTCGCTACCTGCTGGTCATCGGCCTGATGGCCAGCATCGCGCTGCTCTGGCGCGCACCCTGGCCGCGTGATGGCCGGATCTGGTTTCACGTCGGCGTCAGCGGCCTGCTGGTGCATGGGCTGTATCTGGGCGGCGTCTTTGTCGCCATCGGCAAGGGCTTGCCGGCGGGCATCACCAGCCTGGTGGTCGGCCTGCAACCGCTGCTGACCGCCACGGTCGCCGGCTGGCTGCTGGGCGAAGTGATCCGGTCGCGCCAGTGGATCGGCCTGCTGCTCGGCTTTGTCGGCGTCGCGCTGGTCGTTTCGGGCAAGCTGGGCAGTGGCTTTGCGCTCGATGCGCTGTGGCCGGCGTTTGCCGCACTGCTGGGCATCACCGCCGGAACTCTGTACCAAAAACGCTTCTGTCCCAGCTTCGACTGGCGCAGCGGCGCGGTCCTCCAGTTCATCCCGACCGCGCTCGTCACCGGGGCAATCGTCGCCATGCAGGACGGCATCCGCATCGACTGGACCGGCGAATTCGTCTTCGCGCTGGGCTGGCTGGTGCTGGTGCTCTCGGTCGGCGCCATCTCATTGCTCAACTGGCTGATCCGCCACGGCAATGCCGTCAATGTCGCCAGCCTGTTCTATCTCACGCCACCGACCACGGCATTGCTGGCTTGGCTGATCTTCGGTGAAACCCTGAGCGGCGTTGCCTTGTTCGGCATGGCGCTCGCGGTGTGGGGCGTGTATCTTGCGCGACGATGAACACCGTCCGCATCCTCGGCATTGATCCCGGTCTGCGAATTACCGGATTTGGCGTCATCGACAAGACCGGCCAGAAGCTCGCCTATGTGACAAGCGGCTGTATCAAGAGCAACGCCCAGGACAGCCTGCCAGAACGCCTGAAGACCCTGCTGGACGGGATCGGCGAGGTGATCGCCACCCATCGGCCCGATGAAGCCGCCGTCGAAAAGGTGTTCGTCAACGTCAATCCGCAATCCACCCTGTTGCTCGGGCAGGCGCGCGGTGCCGCGATCGCCGCGCTGGTAATGGCGGGCCTGCCGGTCGCCGAGTACACCGCCCTGCAGGTCAAGCAGGCGGTGGTCGGGCACGGCAAGGCGGCCAAGGAGCAGGTCGGCCACATGGTAACGCGCCTGTTGCAATTGTCCGGCGCACCCTCGACCGATGCCGCCGACGCGCTGGCCTGTGCGATCTGTCACGCGCACGGCGGGCAAGGCTTGGGTAACATCGCAACGCACGGCTTCCGTGTGCGCAACGGGAGGCTCATATGATCGGTCGCATTGCCGGCAAGCTGCTGGAAAAAAACCCGCCGCAGATCCTCATCGATGTCGGCGGCGTCGGCTACGAGGTGGACGTGCCGATGAGCACGTTTTACAACCTGCCGGCGACCGGTGAGTCCGTGGCGCTCGTCACCCATCTGGTGGTGCGCGAGGATGCCCATCTGCTCTTCGGTTTCCTCACCCATGAAGAGCGGGCGCTGTTCCGCCAGTTGCTGAAAATTTCCGGCATCGGCGCACGCATGGCGTTGGCGGTGCTGTCCGGCCTCTCGGTGGGCGAACTTGCCCAGGCTGTCGCACTGCAGGAAACCGCGCGGCTGGTGAGGATTCCCGGCATCGGCAAGAAAACCGCCGAACGACTGCTCCTCGAACTCAAGGGCAAGCTGCCGGTGGGCGGTCTCGGCGTTGCAAAAGTCGGCGCTGGCGGGACGGCGCTTCCCGATGCCCATGACACGCTGAGCGATATCCTCAACGCGCTGCTGGCGCTGGGCTACAACGACCGCGAGGCGCTGGGCGCCACCAAAACCCTGCCCGCCGGCATCGGCGTCTCCGACGGCATCCGTCAAGCTTTGAAATCACTGGCCAAGGCCTGAAAATGGCAACAGGTAGAATCAGCGCACTATCATGATGAATGAAGCCGTTCGCTCCTACGCCCGCATCGCCCTTGTTGCACTGATCCTGATCGGCGCAATCTGGGTGCTGGCACCGTTTCTGGCGGCGCTGATGTTTGCCGCGATCCTGTGTCTCACCACCTGGCCCTTGTTTGCCGCAATCGAGGCGCGCATTAAAGGCCGTACTGCGGGCCGTACCACGCTCGCGGCCCTACTGGCCACCCTGATGCTGGCTACGGCCGTCCTGTTGCCGATGGCTTACCTGGCGGCGACCATCGCCGAGGGCATCGACCAACTCCTGACGCTGCTCTCTGCCCGGTTTGACACCGGCGACTGGTCGCCGCCCGCTTGGTTGTCGGCGCTCCCACTGGTTGGCGAACAAGCCGATGCCTACTTGCGCAAACTCGCCGCCAGTCAGACGGAGCTCACACAGCTCGGCCAGCAACTGTTCAATCCGGCTCGCAAGCTGCTGACGTCCGCCGCGGGGCTCATCGGCCAGGGTCTGCTCCAACTCACGCTGGTGGTATTCATCGCCTTCTTTTTTTACCGCGACGGCCGCGCGCTGGGCGGACATATTTCCAGTCTGGCGGATAAGATCGGCGGCGAACTGGGCGCGCGCATGCTGGTGCTGGCGCGCAGCACCATCATGGGCGTGATGATCGGTATCGTCGGCACGGCGGCGGCGCAGGCGCTGGTGGCGCTGATCGGCTTTCTCATCGCCGGCGTGCCAATGCCGCTACTGCTCGCCGGCGCGACCTTCTTCCTGTCGATGGTGCCGGTCGGCCCGCCGCTGATCTGGGGCGGCGCCGCCTGGTGGCTCTACAGCCAGGGCGAAATCGGCTGGGCGATTTTCATGGCGATCTACGGTCTCACGGCCATCAGCAGTGTGGACAATCTCGTGAAACCCATCCTCATCAGCTACTCGGCCAGACTGCCGATCCTGCTCATCGCCCTCGGCGTCTTCGGCGGCGTGCTGAGCTTCGGCTTCGTCGGCGTCTTTCTCGGCCCGGTCATCCTGGCCCTCGCACTCACCCTCGTCGCCGGCTGGTCATCAGCACTGCCCACCACTCCCGACTCCGCATGATCGAAACCGATTCGCTCGGCGGCCCGCCCGATCGACTGATTGCGGCCGACAGTTCCTCGCCGCAGGAGGATGTACTGGAACGCGCCTTGCGACCGAAGCGGCTGGCCGATTACGTTGGCCAGCAAAAGATTCGCGGCCAGTTCGAAATTTTCATCGGGGCCGCGCGGCGGCGGCAGGAAGCACTCGACCATGTGCTGCTGTTTGGTCCGCCGGGGCTGGGCAAGACCACGCTGGCCCACATCGTCGCCCACGAGATGGGCGTCAATCTGCGTTCGACCTCCGGCCCGGTGCTGGAGCGCGCCGGCGACCTTGCCGCGATCCTCACCAATCTCGAGCCGAACGACGTGCTGTTCATCGACGAGATTCACCGTCTCTCGCCCGTCGTCGAGGAAATTCTCTACCCCGCGCTCGAAGACTTCCAGATCGACATCATGATCGGCGAGGGTCCGGCGGCGCGCTCGGTCAAGCTCGACCTGCCGCCGTTCACGCTGGTCGGCGCCACCACGCGCGCCGGCATGCTCACCAATCCATTGCGGGATAGATTCGGCATTGTTGCCCGGCTTGAGTTTTACACCCCGGAAGAACTCGGCCTGATCGTGCGCCGCTCGGCACATCTGCTCAAGTGCGCGATTGCCGATGAGGGTTCCATCGAAATAGCCCGGCGCAGCCGCGGCACGCCGCGTATCGCCAACCGGCTGCTGCGCCGCGTGCGCGACTACGCCGAGATCAAGCATGATGGCTCCATCACCCGTGAAATCGCTGACGCCGCCCTGCTGATGCTCGACGTCGATGCGCTCGGCCTCGATGTCATGGACCGTAAACTGCTCGGCGCCATGCTCGAAAAATTCGGTGGCGGCCCGGTCGGCATCGACAACCTCGCAGCGGCCATCGGCGAGGCGCGCGACACCATCGAGGATGTGCTCGAACCCTATCTGATCCAGCAAGGCTACCTGCAGCGCACCCCGCGCGGCCGCGTGGCGACGCCGAGCATCTGGCGGCATTTCGGGCTCGAATCCCCCGGCGCTCCGGGTGGCGCGAATCGGGAACTGTGGCAAGGCCAATGACTGCCAGTCTCACAGTGCGGGTCTATTACGAGGACACCGACGCCGGCGGCGTGGTCTATTACGCCAACTATCTCAAATACCTCGAACGCGCCCGTACCGAACTGCTGCGCGAGCTCGGTTTCGAGCAGCACCAGTTGGCCGGGGAAGCCGGCCTGGCCTTCGCGGTACGCTCGCTCGCGGTCGAGTATCTGAAGCCGGCCAGGCTCGATGATCTGCTTGGCGTCGTGACCGTGGTCGAGGCCATCGGCCGCGCTCAGGTAACATTCGCCCAGTCGATCCGCCGCGCGGATGAAATATTGCTGACCGCCACGGTGCGCGTCGCCTGCCTCGACCTCGTACGCGGCAAGGCGACAGCGATGCCGCAACCCCTTCACGAAAAACTCACAGCACTCAGATGAACGTCTCCACTGATATTGCCATCATCGATCTCATCGCCCAGGCCAGTCTCCTCGTCAAACTGGTGATGGCCCTGCTCGCCTATGTTTCCGTCATGTCGTGGTACTGGATCTTCCGCAAGTGGTTCCAGATCCGCGACGCGCAGCGGAAGACCGAACAGTTCGAGCGCGAGTTCTGGAGCGGCGGCGACCTGAATGTCCTTTACCAGAGCGCGTTGAATGAGCGCCACCAGAGTGGCCCGCTGGAGCGAATTTTCGAAGCCGGTTTCCGGGAGTTCACCAAAGTACGCGGCCAGCAATCGCGCGACTCGGCCACGGCCATCGACGGAGTGCGCCGCGCCATGCGCGCCACCTATCAGCGCGAACTCGATGACCTGGATGCGCACATCGCCTTCCTCGCCTCGGTCGGCTCGGTGTCGCCCTATGTCGGCTTGTTTGGCACGGTATGGGGCATCATGAACTCCTTTCGCGGCCTCGCCAACATGACCACGGCCACCCTTTCGGCGGTCGCCCCGGGCATCGCCGAGGCGCTGGTGGCAACCGCCATCGGCCTGTTCGCGGCGATCCCTGCCGTGGTGGCCTACAACCGCTTCGCCCACGATGTCGATCGGGTTTCGGTGCGCCTCGAAAGTTTCATGGAAGAGTTCTCCAATATTTTGCAAAGGCAGTTGAAGTGAGCGTGCCGCAGCCGGGCCGCCTCAAGGCGGCACACGTCAGCCACATGGAGCCGCAAAGCGGCGAGCCTCCGTCACCCCCTTCTTCCGAAAGGGGGGGCAGGGGAACATAATGCGCCAGCGCCGCCTCAAACACGAAATCAACGTTGTTCCCTACATCGATGTGATGCTGGTGCTGCTGGTCATCTTCATGGCCACCGCGCCAGCGATCCAGACCGCCAGCATCGATCTGCCCAGCGTCGGCAAGGCGGCCCAGCCGCCGGCCGAACCGCTCGAAATCATTGTCCGCGCCGATCAGAGCATGTCGCTGCGCGATCGCGCGCTGGGCGGCGCCGAAGTCACCGTCGGCCGACTTGAACTGGCCGCAAGGCTCAAGGAACTTCAGGCCAAAAATCCGGACCAACCCGTGCTGATTGCCGGCGACAAGAATGTGAAATATGAGGCCGTATTGAACGTAATGGATGAATTGCAGCGCGCCCAGGTCGCCAAAATCGGCCTTCTGGTGCAGCACAAGAACCGATGAGCCCACCCCGTAAGCCTTCGCTGCGCTCGGCTCTCCCCTCAAGGCAATGACCGAAGCGCCAGCTGCACCACGCAAGCCTCCCGGCAAGCGCATTTCTTTTGTGCTGGCGGTGCTGATGCATCTCCTGCTGGTCATTTTTCTGATCTACGGCATCAGTTGGCGCACCGACCCGCCGGACGTGGTTGAAGTCGAACTGGTGCGCGCCGTTCCGCCAGCGCCGACTTCCGCGCCAGCGCCCGAACCCAAACCGGAACCCAAGCCCGAGCCGAAGCCGGAGCCTTTGCTCAAGCCGCCGCCGAAACCCGAGATTGCCCAAAAGGAAAAGCCCAAGCCACCGCCAAAACCCGTGCCCAAGCCGGAACCCAAACCAGAGCCCAAGCCCGTACCCAAGCCGGCGCCAGACCCTTTTCAGGAGCAGCTCAAGCGCGAAGCCGAGCAACTGGAAAAGCTCAAGGCGGTGAAAGCGGCCGCCCAGGAACATGAAAACCTGAAGGCCCAGCAGGCGAGTGCCGTGGAGGCAAGCGACATGAGCAGATACATCGCCGCCATCAGCGGCAAGGTGCGCGGCAACCTTGTCCTGCCTCCCGATATCCGTGGCAATCCCGAAGCCATCTTCGAGGTCAATCAATTGCCTTCCGGCGAAGTGCTGAATGTCCGCCTGGTCAAAACCTCCGGACATCCCGCCTATGATGCCGCCACGGAACGCGCGATCCGCAAGTCCAGTCCCTTACCGAAACCAGCGAAGAGCGATCTCTTCAGCCGCACGCTGGAACTGAAATTCCGCCCCCTGGACAACTGAATGGATTCTTGGCTACACCCCCCAATCCGTGTATGAGTGAGCCGTGATGCAGGAGTTATAATTGTTCCATGAAAACATTTAGTCTCAGATGGCTGGCCGGTGGATTGCTGGCTTGCTTTACGCTTCTCGCCCAGGCGCAGCTTTCCATTGAAATTACCGGCGCCGGCGCCCAGCGCTTTCCGCTGGCGGTCAGCGATTTTGGTGGCGAGCGCGTCCTTGCCCAAGCACTGACTTCGGTAGTGCGCTCCGACCTCGAGCGCAGTGGCCTGTTCCAGATCATCGATACCACCGGTGCGCTACTCAACGAAACCAGCGTGCCCAACTATGTTGACTGGAAGACACGTGGTGCCGATGCACTGGCCGCTGGCAGTGTCAATGTCACCAGCGATGGCCGTTACGAAACGCGCTTTCGCCTCCACGACACCCAGAAGCAAACCGCTATCGCCGGGCAGGGGCTGGCACACAACGCCACGCAGATCCGCACCACGGCACATCGGGTTGCCGACATCATTTACGAGAAGATCACCGGTGAGCGCGGCATCTTCTCGACACGTATCGCTTATGTGATGAAGAGCACCGGACGTTACGAATTGCAGATTGCCGATGCCGATGGCAATGGCCCGCAGGTTGCCCTGGCTTCGCGCGAACCGATCATCTCGCCAACCTGGTCTCCCGACGGCAGCAGGCTGGCCTATGTCTCCTTCGAAGCAAAGAAACCGGTTGTCTATGTGCACGACTTGGCAACCGGCCGGCGCCACGTCGCGGCCAATTTCAAGGGCTCGAATTCGGCACCCGCCTGGTCGCCTGACGGCACCAAATTGGCCGTCGTGCTGACCAAGAACGGCAACTCCCAGCTATATGTCGTCAATGTGGATGGCAGCGGTGTTACCCGTCTGGCCTCGTCTTCCGGCATCGATACCGAACCGCAGTTTTCACCCGACGGCGAGTTCATCTACTTCACTTCGGATCGCGGCGGCAGTCCGCAGATTTACCGTCAGCCCGTTGCGGGCGGCACAGCGCAACGCGTTACCTTTGAAGGCAGTTACAACGTCACGCCACGACTTTCGCCGGACGGCAAGAGTCTGGCGTTTGTCACTCGCGACAGTGGCCGCTTCCGGGTCGCCGTGATGGACCTCGCATCACGCCAGAAGCTGATTCTTACCGATACAGCCAAGGACGAGTCGCCCAGTTTTTCCCCGAACGGACGCATGATCCTGTTTGCCACGGAAGTCGGCGGACGCGGCGTGCTCGCCGCCGTATCCACCGATGGCCGCGTCAAGCATCGCCTTTCGGTACAAGCTGCTGACGTCCGCGAGCCAGCGTGGGGACCATTCAACAAGTAATCTTGAAACATTCACCGCTCTAATTCATAAGGAACCTTGCTCATGTCTAAAACATTTTCTCTTTCTTCCGCGTTGCTGCTTATTGCCGCCCTTGTTAGCCTCGGTGCTTGCAGCAGCCAGCCCGCTGCTCCCGAGCAGGCTGGTGCCGGCGTCGAAGATCGCACCCCCGGAGCAATTTCATCCGTAACACCCGTCACGGCGGGACAAGCCGATCAGTATGGCATCGCCGCCCTCAAGGACCCGAAGAGCCCATTGTCCAAGCGCAGCGTTTATTTCGACTACGACAGCTATGTTGTCAAGGATGAGTTCAAGTCCTTGCTTGACCACCACGCTAAATTTCTTCTCCAGAATGGCCAGATGAAGATGCTGATCCAGGGTCATGCTGACGAACGCGGCAGCCGCGAATACAACCTCGCCCTCGGCCAGAAACGCGCCGAAGCAGTCAAGAGAGCCCTGCTGTTGCTGGGTGCCAAAGAGGCGCAGCTTGAGTCGGTCAGCCTGGGCGAAGAAAAGCCCGCCTGCATGGAACAATCCGAATCCTGCTGGGCACAAAATCGCCG
This sequence comes from Rhodocyclaceae bacterium, assembly GCA_030682175.1. Taxonomy (GTDB): domain Bacteria; phylum Pseudomonadota; class Gammaproteobacteria; order Burkholderiales; family Rhodocyclaceae; genus Sulfuricystis. Next base: position 2,555 of record JAUXOM010000092.1, on the reverse strand, counting down.
CGGCGACATGCTCTACGCTGGAGAGTTTTGAGCCATGTCGCGCCTTGCATGCCTCCTGATCTGTGCTGCGCTGGTTACACCGGCGTACGCCGGCCTCTTCGACGACCTCGAAGCGCGCCGGCAGATCGCGGAATTGCGTGCCGAGCTTAAGCAAACCCAGGAGGCGCTGACGCGTCGCGTTGACGGAGCCACCCAGAACCAGCTCGATTTTTCCAATCAGGCCGAGACATTGCGTACCAGCGTGGCGCGCCTGACCGGTCAGATCGAGGTGTTGAGCAACTCACTTGACGCCGCACACAAGCGTCAGCAGGATTTTTACGTCGACCTCGACAACCGCTTGCGCAAACTTGAGGCCGTCGCCACGACCGCAACTGCTCCAGCCGAGGCCAAGTCAGACCCGCAAGCGGAAATGCGCGATTACGAGATCGCACTGGGTCATTTCCGTACTGGCAAATTCAGGGAATCCCAGACATCCTTCGAAAGCTTCATCGCCCAGCATGCCAAGTCCGGGCTGCTCCCCAACGCCCATTACTGGTTGGGCTCCAGTCTTTATCAGCAAAAACAGTATGCCAAGGCTGCGACCATTTTCGCGCAGGTTGCAGCCACTTGGCCTACCGACCCAAGAACACCCGATGCTCTGCTCGCTCAAGCGAATGCCTTGCTCGAAGTAAAGGACGACAAGGGCGCCATAGCAGTGCTGGAAACGCTGGTCGAGAAATATCCAGCCAGTTCGGCGGCCGAGACAGCCCGTGCGCGCCTGAAAGCACTCGCCCCAAAGAAACGACGGTGAGCTTCAGGTGGTAAAGTCAGACGCGTCAGTCACCCTGCGCGTCAGCGAGATTTTCCATTCGCTGCAAGGCGAATCGACGCGCGTCGGACTACCCACCGTATTCATTCGTCTCACCGGTTGTCCATTGCGCTGCACATGGTGCGACACTACCTATGCCTTTAGCGGTGGCGAGCATTTATCAATCGGCGCGATCATGGAGCGTCTAGCCACCATGGCTTGCCCGACCGTTTGCGTCACCGGCGGCGAACCCTTGGCGCAGCCTAACTGCCTGCCTTTTCTATCAGCACTTTGCGACGCGGGTTATTCCGTATCTCTTGAGACCTCTGGCGCACTCGATATCGGTGCTGTCGATACGCGCGTCGCGCGTATCGTCGATCTGAAGGCGCCAGATTCCGGCGAGAGCGAAAGAAATCGCTGGGAGAATATCGAGCTTCTGCGTCCATCCGACGAAATCAAGTTCGTGCTGGCTTCACGTGCCGATTACGAGTGGGCAGTCGCGGCGTCCCGCCAGCGCCGACTTTTCACTCGCTGTCCCGTGCTGTTTTCACCGGTATGGGACGCACTGTCCCCCGCCCAGCTTGCCGCATGGATCATCGAGGATCGCTTGCCGGTGCGCTTCCAGCTACAGATGCACAAGCTCCTGTGGGGCAACGAGCGGAGCAGGTGATCGCAATCATGCCTCCACCAAAACGCGCTGTTGTTCTGCTTTCCGGCGGCCTCGATTCCGCCACCTGCCTGGCAATTGCCCATACCGAAGGTTTTGTTTGCCACTGTCTTTCGGTCGATTATGGGCAGCGCCATGCCGCTGAACTTGCAGCGGCAGCACATGTAGCCACCGCACTGGGGGCGCAGGAACATCGCATCGTCCATCTCGACATTGGCCAGTTTGGTGGCTCCGCCCTTACCGATTCCGCCATCGCCGTGCCGACCGGCGGTCTCGCACCAGGCATCCCGGTAACCTATGTACCGGCGCGCAACACCATCATGCTGTCCCTGGCGCTAGGCTGGGCGGAAATACTGGGCGCGCAGGACATTTTCGTGGGCGTGAATGCCGTCGACTATTCCGGCTATCCCGACTGTCGCGCCGAATTCATCAAGGCCTTTGAAACCATGGCGAACCTTGCCACCAAGGCTGCTGCCGAAGGCCACCCACTCAAATTGCATGTGCCGCTGATCGACCTCGCGAAGGCTGACATCATTCGCCAAGGCAAAGCCCTCGGCATCGATTTCGCCCTAACCGTATCGTGCTACCAGGCGGATAGCAGCGGCCACGCCTGCGGTGTGTGCGACGCCTGTCGCCTGCGCCGTGACGGGTTTGCTGCTGCCGGCGCGGCCGACCCAACGCGCTATCAGCCTGCTGGCTGAAACATTTTGCAGCGCTGCACCGGCCACGGCAATTTCCATATATGCCGCATGTATCTTGATGGAAAAAGGGCAACATCTGTTTGACTCTTTTTTGAATTCTCAATAAAATGCACGGCTGTCTTCGGGTGGTTAGCTCAGTTGGTAGAGCAGTTGGCTTTTAACCAATTGGTCACAGGTTCAAATCCTGTACCACCCACCAAACCAAAAAAGGCCACCCGCATAGGGTGGCCTTTTTTCTTTCAGATTCACAGCGCGACATTGACCTGCCCCCTGTAGCCGTACCGATCATTAGGCAGGAAGTCCGGTGGCAAGGTTAATCGAAATGGTGGTGGATTGCATTGCATCGTCAGCATGCTGACGATGCAATGCGGCGTACTTGGCGGGTGGTAGGCGTTTGCAG